>CAYXVY010000310.1:0-3889 GCA_964468745.1 uncultured Planctomycetales bacterium
TGTCGAGATTGACGCCGATTTTTTTCGCGTACGTGGGATCAAGCGCATGCTCCGCGTCGATGAAGGCCGCCTGGCCGCCCAGCTTCTGGACGTTGGCGATGATCGTGAGGCAGAGGGTCGTCTTGCCGCTGCCTTCCGGGCCGAACACCTCCACCACGCGCCCCTTCGGAATGCCCTTGCCGCCGAGGGCGAGGTCGAGCGAAAGCGATCCCGTCGTCGTTCCTTCGACGTCGAGGCGGGTGTCGGCGCCGAGTCTCATGATCGAGCCCTTGCCGAACTGCTTCTCGATCTGGGACAACGCGGCCTGGAGCGCTTCCTGACGGCGTTCGCCGGCGTGGGACTGGCTGGGCATCTGCAGGTTCATGTCTGCCTCCCGGGCAATGTGCGGCATCCTCTCTCCATGGCCCCAGGCGCCGCTCCCTGGGACCGTCGGCCGGCCGACGGATCGGACCGTCCGATCCGCATTGTCATGACCGCCCCCGAGGCGGTCAACGCTTATCGGCCGCACGTCGTTTTCTTCCGCAACGGGCGTGCCACGGGGATTCCGAGCGGCAATCGCGCCTTCGGCGCGGGGCCTCGTTTCTCCCGGTAACGCCGTGTTTCCTTCGTACACGCGTACAGTATCGCAGGCGGTGTGTCATCTTGTGACACACAATTCACGATTTGCGGGGAAGTCGTGATATTCTCGTCATGAGATGGCGGACGCGCGAAAGCTCATCCTGACTGCTTCGGAGGCGCGAATCGAGCACGCGGCGCAGATGCACCTGCCGGCGCTCGACGAATTCGTCTCGTCGCTCGGGCAATCGTTCGACGACTTCCTGCAGCCGGGCTGGGGCCGCGCGTTCCGTGCGTGGGCGGTGAGCCACGTCGCACTTTTCCGCGCGGGCGCCTTCGCGGAGCATCCCAAGCGCGATCCGGGCGCGAGTGCAATGTACTGGATGGTGCGGTTCCTGCTTCACCGCTACGCGGGCGAGGATCCGATGCAGTTCATCGCGGGGCCGCGCGAGAGCATCCTGGCGGTGGCGAAGGATCCCGACGCGGCGCGCGAGGCGGAGCATCTGGCCCGCTCGCTCTGGTCGCCGGAAGAGAGGCCGACGCGGAGGTCGACGGGGTAGGTAGCCCTTCGATGCGCTTGCGGGCTGAGTCGGGAAGAGCCTCGCGGAGCCTGACCCCGTGGCTCACTTCTCGAATGCGAAATCCTCGTCCGGGATTTCGGGATCGATGGAGATCGACTCCCACAGTTCCGTCATCGTCATCTCGATCTGATCGTCTCCCCCCGTGACGACACGCTTCAGCGGCAGGTGCGTCTCGGCGTCGAGCCACACCTTGACGATGAACTGCTCCTTCTTCATCCCCGTTTCGAGCGCGAAGCGGAGCACGCGGCATGTCTTCTCGCCGACCTTGTCGTCGTCGAGCTTCTTGTAGCCGCTCGACTTCCAGCCGTCGACGGCGGTCGCGATCTTCGCGAAACCATTGGCGAAGGACGCGTAGAGGCCTCCGACACGCAGCACGGTGCGGAAGTCATCGCTTAGTTTGGCGGGGCACTTCTCGTCGATCGGCCCCTGTTTGTCGCGGCGGCGAAGCGTCGTCCCGTCGCATACGACACCCGTCTTCGTCTCCTGGTCGATCTTCCGGCCGGCGACCCAGTAGCGCAGTCGGTTGTCGCTGCGCATTGAAAAGTCGCCGGAGACGTCGGTGGTCATCTCCTCGCCCGCCGCCTTGATGACTGTCGCGACCTTGAAGGTGAAACTGAGCGACTTCGGTTTGGCGAGCGCCTGCTCGAAGTTCTTGTAGAGGGCTTCTCCGTCGTCTTGGGCGACGATGAGGGCGATGAGGAGGGTGAGCATCCGGTAGATTATACGAACAGCGTGCGCGGGCGGGTGACGCTCCTTCGCCGTCCCACAGAACGCGGGCACAGTTGGGAAGGCTTCGGTGGGCGAGCCCGCGTTCGCGACTCCCAGACGAATTGAGTCGGAGTGCGGGCAAAAAAAAAGCCCCGACGACAGGTCGGGGCCGTTGGAGCGGGATCTAAACAATCATGGTATCAGCACGTGGTATGCCAAACTTTTTTCCGCGATCGCAGCGCGTTTTCGAGGGGCTCGGGAGCGCAACTGACAACGCGGGTTGGCGCTTTCTGATCGAGCGCGCAACATGTTGGCTTTCAACGGCTAGTGTTGCCAAATGAATTTGGCGCATCCTTGTGCGAAGTGACGCAAAGTGTGCAGTCGAAAGCTTGACTGTTGAGATTGAGGGCACGATCATCTCGTCATGATTTCGGGACGCTGCGCGCCAGAGGCCACGCAGGCATATGCGGCCGCGCATGCCGACATCCCGCACGAACTCTGGCGCGGCACATGCGATCTGACCATCTCATCGATCGGAATGGGCTCCTACCTGGGGGCGCATGACGACGCCACCGACGAAAACTATGCGGCGACGGTGGTGCGCGCGCTCGAGTCGGGCATCAACGTCATCGACACCGCGGCCAATTACCGCTTCCAGCGCAGCGAACGCGCGATCGGCCGTGGACTTCAGCAGGCGATCGACGGGGGAAAAATCGCGCGCGACCAGGTTCTCCTGTGCACGAAAGGCGGTTACATCCCGTTCGACGGCTCGCCGCCGGGAGATCCGGAGGCGTGGATCAACGAGCACATCGTCGGCAAGGGCGTGGCGACGTTGGACGAGATCATCGACGACAGCCACTGCATGACGCCGAAGTACCTGAAGAATCAGGTGGATCAGAGCTTGAAGAACCTCGGTGTCGACACCATCGACCTCTACTACGTGCACAACCCCGAACAGCAGCGCAAGCTCGGCGAGACTGCATTCTACGAGCGTCTTGCGACAGCCTTCGGCGCGCTCGAAGAATGCGTACGCGAAGGAAAGATCCAGTGGTACGGCACCGCGACGTGGGACGGGTATCGCGTCTCGAAGAAAGCGCCGAACAGCCTGTCGCTCGAAAAAGTGCTGAAGGCGGCGGAGCAGGTGGCGGGGACGGACCACCATTTTGGCTTCGTGCAGTTGCCCTTCAACTTTCAGCTCGTCGAGGCGATGACGGCGGAGAACCAGAAGATCGGCGACCGCGACGGCACGTTTCTCGAGGCGGCGTACGAATACGGCGTCACCGTCTTCACGAGCGTGCCGCTCATGCAGGCGCGGCTGGTCGGCCGCATCGCGCCCGAGATGCGCGCGCGGTTCCCGGGCCTTGAAACGGATGCGCAACGGCTGCTGCAATTCGTCCGTTCCGCCCCCGGCATCACCGCGCCGCTCGTCGGCATGAGCAAGCCGGCCCACGTGGACGAGAACGCGAAGGTCCTGAAGGCCGAACCTCTAGGCGAAGCGGAATTTCACGCGTTCTTCGGGTAGTTCGGGTTAAACGAAAATTACACCGATCGGCCTCCCGTCTCCTGTATTCTGTCTGTAGAGAAGAGGAAAGGAGCCGACCATGCCCGAACCGCTCAAGGCCCGGTATCCGCGAACGATCGCGCTCAAGGGACGCTCGTACACGCTGCGGCCCCTCGAGAAGGGGGACGAGGCGGAATTGCTGACGTACTAGAAGCGGCTGCCCGTCGACGAGCGGCAGATGTTAAAGGACGACGTGACGGACGCAGCCGTCATCCACGAGTGGTGCCAGACGATCGACTACGCGTCCGTGCTGCCGCTGCTCGCGTTCGCGGGACGGCAGATCGTCGCAAACACGACGCTCCATCGCAGCCGCGGGTGGTCGTCGCACGTCGGCAAGATCCGGATTACGACCGATCCCGCGCATCGCGAAGTCGGCCTCGCGACGGCGCTCCTCAAGGAGATCCTCGACGCGGCGTGTGCGATGGGTGTGGCGATCGTGGACGCGGAGGTAATGGCCGAGCAGGCGGATGCGATCCGGCTGCTC
>CAYXVY010000311.1:0-7924 GCA_964468745.1 uncultured Planctomycetales bacterium
TGGGCGTAGGACACTTGAGGAGAGCTGTTCTTAGTACGAGAGGATCAGAATGGACGTCCCTCTGGCGTGGCTGCTATCCCGCTCGGGGTAATCGCAGCGTAACTATGGACGGCACGGATAACCGCTGAAGGCATCTAAGCGGGAAGCCGCCCTCAAGATGAGGTCTCCCTGAAGGCCCGTTGTAGACTACAACGTCGATAGGCCGGGTGTGCACGACCTGCAAGGGTCTTAGCTTACCGGTACTAATCGGCCGTTCGGCTTGTCCGCATATATTGAAGATTCAGCTGCGGAACTGTGCTTTCGAAGCGCTGGCCGAATTCGAATCTCATCAGCCTGCCAATCGTCCCCCCGTGGACGACCAGACCTTCCGTCCCTTCGGGGCCCTCCTTGGTCCGTCGTCCAAGCGAGACCAAGGACCCAGGACCTAAGGACTAGGGACTCACTATGGTCACGCGCTTGCTCGGCCGTAAAATCGGCATGACCCAGATCTTCACGGAAAAGGGACTCTGCGTCCCCGTCACCGTCGTCGAAGCCGGCCCCTGCACCGTTCTGCAGGTCAAGACGGTGGAAAACGACGGCTACACCGCTCTCCAGATCGGCTTCGGCTCCGCCAAGCGCAGCAACACCCCGCGCTCCGAGCTCGGACATCTCATCCCGCGCACCGACCCCAACCAGTCCAAAGAGGACCGCAAGAAGTTCGTCGCGACAGAGATGAAGAAGCTCGACCCGCCGGAAACCGTCACCGAGATCCCCTGGGACGGCAAGGAAGCCGTCAAAGTCGGCGACAAGCTCACCGTCGCGATCTTCGAAAACTGGAAGAAGATCGACGTCGTCGGCACGACCAAGGGACGCGGATTCACGGGCGTCGTCAAGCGGCACGGCTTCCACGGCTTGAACGCCACGCACGGCGCGTCCGACCGCGAACGCGCCCCGGGCTCGCTCGGCCGCCAGCATTCCATCTCGCAGGGCGTCTACCCCGGCAAGCGCATGGGCGGCCACCACGGCCAGGAACGCGTCACGCAAAAAAATCTCGACCTCGTAAAGATCGACAAGGACAAGCATCGCCTCTTCGTCGCCGGCGCCGTGCCGGGCGCCAACGGCGACTACATCCTGCTCAAGGAATCTCATTGGACGGCGCCGAAGCCCTCGACCGTCGTGTCCAAGAAGATCAAGCCCCAGGCCGCCAAGAAGGGGTAAGGCCCCGTGCTCGCCGGCATCCTGCTCGCCCTGCTCGCGCAGGAGCAGGTCGACGACATCGAGTTCAAGGCTTGGTCCACCTTCGCGCCGGGCTCGTTCGTCACGTACCGGGTGCACGCCCCCGGCAACGACGCGGCTTACGAGCAGAAGTCGACACTCAAGTCCGTCACTGAAGAGGAAATCGTCCTGACGGTCGAGATCAGCGCGGCGGGAAAGCCGACGGGCCCCGCGACGGAACGCCGACTCGCTCCGAAGACGGACGCCGGCAAGACGCCCAAAGAGGTCGCGCAGGGCGAGGAGGAACTCGAGGTCGCGGGCAAGAAGATGAAGTGCCGGTGGACCGAGTTCCAGCGGACGCTCGCCAATGGGAAACTTCGCAGCTTCAAACTCTGGGCGAACGACGAGGTGCCCGGCAAGGCGGTGCGCATCGACGCGTCGACGGAGGACGGGAAGACCTCGCTGATCGCAACCGCCTGGGAGAAAAAGTAGAGGCGCGATGTCC
This sequence comes from uncultured Planctomycetales bacterium, assembly GCA_964468745.1. GTDB lineage: Bacteria > Planctomycetota > MHYJ01 > MHYJ01 > JACPRB01 > JACPRB01. Next base: position 1,700 of record CAYXVY010000311.1, read on the forward strand.
GACGATCGCCGGCCGGTCTTCTTCCTGCCCCTTCCCCTCCGCTGGGGACCGCGCCGGATCGCCCGCGGCTGCGCGATCTTCTCAGCGTCGCTTCTCGGAGTATTCAGCTGGGTGATCGTGCTCGTCGGGCTTCTCGCGCACGACAACTACAAGCGGCTCCCGGGATGGCAGCTCGCGCTGTTCCTCGTCATTGCAGGGGCGATTCCGGCCTGCGCGTTCATGGGCTCGTGGCTCGTCTTCCGCCGGCCGCGGACGTCGGCCGCCGTCCTGATCGGGACCGCGGTCGCGCTTGTCACGCTCGGCGCCGTCGTCCAGCTCGCGCAGGGAAAGAGCGTGCTGATGGGACTGCTCGTCTACGGCGGTCTCGCAACGCCGCTGGCGATTTCGGGCGTCATCGTCCTGCTGGCAGTTCAGGCCGAACGCGTGATGTGACGGTCCCGACCGGTCACTTCTTCGGCGCCTCCACGACGGTCGCCACGCGCGTCGCGCGATTCAGGAACAGGATCGCGAAGCACGTGTCCTCGAGCCCCATGATCGAATCGGGGCCGCACCACTGCCCGTTCTTCTCGTTCTTGATCAGGTAGTCCGCGCCCTCCGCGTACCAGTACCAGCCGCCCATCCGGTCCGTCGGATACAGGTCTCCGAGCCGCTCCATCGCGTAGAGGTAGTAGTAGTGCCACATCCGCCGGTCGTCCGGCGCCTTCGCGTTCGTGTTGACGGTGAAGTTCCTGCCGATCCACGACATGCCGCGCTGCGCCGCGTTCGATTTGCCATCGTTGCCCCGCAGCAGTTGCAGGATGACAAGGCTGCTCGCGCCCCCCGCCGTCATCGATCCGAACGTGCCCCACGTGGCGTCGTGCTTCCCGCCCACGTCGTACCCCCAGCCCCCGTCCTTCTGCTGCGAGCTCTGCCACCAGTCGATCGCCTTGTCGAGCATCGACTGCTGGAAATCGCATCCCGCACGCGCGCACGCGCGCAGGCCCAGCGCTGCGTACTGCGTGTTCGAATTGTCGCCGACCGACGGGCGCGTTTTTGTCGAGCGCTTGACGGTGAACTTCGCGATCCCCGATCCCTCCCCCGTCGCCACGGGGACCTGCGGCATCGGAACGTCGTACGGCTCGCCGTAACTCCACTGGCCATTTTCACACTGCTGGTCGACGAGGAACTGGCCGTACAGGGCGAGCGTTTCGCGGTGCTTCGCGGGATCGATGGAGGCGAGCGCCATCGCGTTCGTGGACACCTGGTAGGTCCGCGCCGGTTTCGCCCGCAGCATCATGTCGACGAGTCTGGACACGCTCGCATCCTTCGAGTCGACCCCCGCATGCAGCAGCGTGTAGCAGACGAGACCGACGGCGTTCAACCCCTTGCCTGAGCTCACGCCGACGTCCGCCGGAAGGCCCTGCCGCACGCGAGCGATCAGCCACTCGGACCCGCGCTTGATCGCCGCGTCGACCTTGTTCTGATCGATGATCGGGGGCTTATCCTGGAGCGCAAGCGACAACGCCACCGCAGCAAGGAACATGTTCGAAGTCTATCACCTATTTACAACGATGGCCGCGCTTGAAGTACCCGCTGCAGCAGCCGCACCACACGTACTCGTTCGCGCAAATGTGCGAGCCGCTGTGCCAGTGCTTGCACGTCCCGCACTGCTGGAACGCTTTCACGCATGCATGGGCGCCCGCGAAATACCCGCCGCACGCGCCGCATTCCGCATAGCGACGGTACTTGCGGATCTCGTCGTCCAATCGGCGGCGCTCATCCTCTACCGCCCGGCGCTGCGCCTCAAGTTCGCGCCGATCCGCCTCAAGTCCGGATTTCATGCTCTGCGCCTGATCCAGCAGCTCGCGCACGATGCGGCGTTCCCTGTCGATCTCGCTCTGCCGCTCCGCCAGGTCGTCCCGCTCCCGCGCTACGGCCGCGAGCTTCTGCTCGAGGCCGGAGTTCTTCTCGCGAATTCGAAAGTCGCGCTCCTGCGGCGTCATCCACGCGCCATCGAGCTGGACGCTGCCGTTCGCCGCCTGCCACTCGTCATTGGAGACCCACGCGCTGCCCATTCGTCGGAAGCCGAGACCGCGCCGTGCCGCCTCGTTCGTGGGGTCGATCGCCAGCACCCCCTGGAGGAATCTCGGAGCGTGGCGCTCGAGACCGGTCGCCCTTGCCTCGTCCGCCAGCGCCAGAATGTCCGTCGCGTTCATGGAGGCGCACAACTCCAGCGCGCGCGCAACGCACGTCTCCTCGATCGCCCGGTCCGCACCGGCGCACAGGCGCGCAAGTCCCATCGCCAGCTTCGCGCTCGGGACCTTCGAGGCCAGATCCGAGAGTCGGGCCGACAGGATTTCCGAGCTGTCACGCCAGGCGCGCGCCGCGGCGAGCCTTGCCAGCGGGGCCAGCGCCCACGCATCGTCGAGCGTCGGCGCGAGCTGCGCCGCCCGGCGAAGCAGGACGCGAGCATCGGCCTCCATGCCCCCCGCCCGCACCGAGCCCACCACCTCCGCGATGCGCTTTGCATCCGAGACCGCCGCCGCGCGCGCGAACAAATCAGGGACGAATCGCGACATGCGATGATCGCGCGCCCACGATGCCAGCGCGACGAACTCGAGCGGGTCTTTCGACGGCTCCATCGACACCAGCCGCGTGTAGTACGTCTCGATCGCCGCCGTGTGATCGACGTCAATCGAGGCCACTTCCGATATTGCGAAGGCGACCTCGCCGGTTTCCGTTTCAAGAACATATTTTTCGCCTTCGAGCCGCACCCTCCCCTCGAGGCGGCTGCCGCTCTTAAGCCTCACGACGTCGCCGACCGCGGGCATCGCCAGAAGGCCCAACAACACGGAAAACAGCAGTGTGCGCTTCATGTTCATCCTCCCCGTAACCTGGGACCTGATACGACTGTGACACGTCGCGGTTCCACGGTATTCCGGAATTCCAGGTCGATTCGTTTGTCCAAGTGCTGCTACTATGGTGCAGCCATGAACGCCCAGCGATCTCGTGCCCCCCGCGCCTGGGCGGTCGCATTGGGCCTCCTGCTCGTGGCGGGCACCTTGGCGGCGGTTCTCTACCGCGGAAACGGCGCCTTGCACGTCACAACCCTGCGTCTCAAGACGGGGGACGTCGAAGAACTGATCAGCGCCACCAGCGCGGGCACCGTCGAGGCGGAACGCACGGCCGTGATCGCCGCCGAGGTCGCGGGGCGAATCCGCGCCATCCGGCTCCGCCAGGGATCCGCGAAGGCGGGCGCGATCATCGTGGAGATCGACGACCGCGACCTGCGGGCCGAGCGCGCGCAGACCGAGCGCGCCATCGAAACGTCGAAGAAGCGTCGCGACCAGGCCAGACTGCGCCGCGAAAAGCTCGAAGCGGATCTCGCGCGCTGGAGAGACACGGACACGACGCGCGAACGACTCGAGCAGACCGAGAAGGAGATCGGCATCGCCCGCAAGGACGAGGAGATCGCCGACGCCCAGCTCAAGGAGCTCGAAGCGGCGCTCGCGGTCTCCGACCTGCGCCTGTCCAAATGCGTGCTCAATGCTCCGGCCGACGGACTCATCGCAAAGCTCCACGTCGAGGAGGGCGAATTCGTCAGCCCCGGCCGCGGACTCTTCACCTTCATCAGCGGACTGATCCTGATCCGCGCGCCGATCGACGAGGTGGACATGGGTCGCTTCCCCGCGAAGGCCGAGGCGCACGTCCATTTCGACGCGTACCCGAATCGCGACTTCGCAGCGGACGTCGTCGAGGTCATGCCGGTCGCGTCCACCGACCAGAAGAACAACCGCACGGTCGACGTGAAGGTCCGGGTGCGCGAGCTCCCCGCGAACATTCTCCCGGGAATGTCCGCTCGCGTGCAGGTGATCGCCGGACGAGTCGCGGCCGCCAGGTACCTCCCGACGAACGTCATCCACGACAACCATGAGACGGGCACGCGCCACGTGTTCGTGGTCGACGGAGCCGTCGCTCGCAAGCGAGAAGTCAAAACGGGCCGCTGGAATTGGGACGTGACCGAAGTCGTCTCGGGACTTTCCGAGTCAGACGAGGTCATCGAAACCGGCAAGATCGCGCGGGACATCACGGTCGCCGACGGATTGAAAATCGCCCGATGATCGACGTTCGCGGCGTCACGAAGGTCTATCCGACGGAGGGCGAGGAGGTTCACGCACTCCGCGGCGTCACGCTGAAGATCGAGAAGGGGGAGTTCGCGGCGATCGTGGGGCCGTCCGGCTCAGGCAAGTCGACGCTCCTGCACCTCCTGGGGTGCCTCGATACGCCGACCGCGGGCGAATACTTCCTCGACGGCGAAGCGACGCATTCTCTCGACGACGACGGGTTGGCCGACATCCGCAATCGGCGGATCGGCTTCGTCTTCCAGCAGTTCAACCTGCTTCCCCGCTACACGGCGCTGAAGAACGTCCAGCTCCCGCTGACGTACGCCGGCGTGACTCGCGCGGAACGGCTGCGCCGTGCCACGGAGGCGCTGGATCGCGTCGGCCTGTCGAACCGCGTCGACCATCGCCCCAGCCAGCTGTCGGGCGGCGAGCGCCAGCGCGTCGCCATCGCGCGCGCCCTGGTGACGCAGCCGTCGATCCTGCTGGCCGACGAGCCGACCGGCAACCTGGATACGAAGGTCGGACGCGAGATTCTCTCGTTCATACGCGAGCTGAACGCATCGACGGGCGTCACCGTCATCGTCGTCACGCACGATCCGGAGCTCGCGGCATCGTGCCCGCGGACCATCCGCATCGTGGACGGAGCCATCGCGGAGGATCGCCATGCTTGAGCGCATCCTCGAGTCGCTGGAGAACCTGAAGCTCAACCCGCTGCGGTCGTTCCTCACGATGCTCGGCGTCATCATCGGCGTGTTCTCCGTCGTCACGCTCGTATCGATCGGCGAAGGGGCGAAGCGGTACGTCACCGACCAATTCACGGGGCTCGGAACGAACGTCCTGATCATCACGCCGGGCTCGACCATGACGAGCGGCGGGCCGCCCATCATCAACCAGACGCACAAGCTCACGGTCGGTGACTGCGACGCGATCCGGCAGCGCTGTCCGTCGCTCACGCACGTGTCGCCGGTGCTGGTCGCCTCCACGACGCTCAAGTACCGCAACCGCGTGCGCGACAACACGCCGCTGCTCGGCGCGTCGCACGAGGTGCAGGTGATCCGCAATCTGCACATCGCGCACGGCTCGTTCATCCCGCCGCGCGACGCCCACGCCGAAAAGCACCTGTGCGTGATCGGCGTCAAAGTCGTGGAAGATCTCTTCGGGCGCGACGAGAATCCGCTCGGCAAGTGGATTCACATCCAGGAAACGAACTACCGCGTGGTCGGGGTATTGCAGAAGAAGGGGATGGCGCTCGGCTTCGACCTCGACACGATGGTCGTCGTTCCGGTCGAGGCCGCGATGGAGACGTTCGACACGGACTCGCTCTTCGAGATCATCGCGCGCACGCAGGACACGGGACGCGTCGGGCAGTCGGTCGAGGAGGTGCGACGGGTGCTGCGCCGGCGCCACGCAGACAAGGAGGACTTCACGATCACGGACCAGGCGGCCATGGTCGAGTCCCTGACGAAGATCCTGGATGTCCTGACCTACGCGATCGCGGGCATCGCGGCCATCTCGCTGCTCGTCGGCGGCATCGGGATCATGAACATCATGCTCGTCTCGGTCGGCGAGAAGACACGCGAGATCGGCGTGCGCAAGGCCGTGGGGGCGACGCGCGAGGACATCCTCGTGCAGTTCCTTGTCGAGAGCCTGACGATCAGCGTCACGGGCGGCGTGCTGGGAGCGGTGCTGGGGGTGGGACTCTCGCTCGCGATCGGCTGGCAGTTCCCGAGCTTCCCCGTCGAAATCAAGGCGTGGACGATCGTGGTGGCGTTGACGTTTGCGATCGCGGTCGGCGTTTTCTTCGGCGTTTACCCGGCGCGCCGGGCGTCGAAACTCGACCCCATCGAGGCGCTGCGGTACGAGTGACGCTGCGGCTCCCGCGCGCTACCATGGCCCCCACTTCAGAGGGAGGCGCCATGCAAGAGTCCGAAAGCTGCGATCTGATCACGCGCGAGATCCTGGCGCTCAAGTCTCAGGCCGACGCGAACTTCTGGCGACTGGGCAACTGCCTGTCCGAAGTCAGCGCGGGCGGTCTGTTCAAGGGGTGCGGGTTCGCGACGTTCACCGAGTATCTCGAGCAGGCCGTGCAGGTCGGTCGCAGCGAGGCGTTCAAGTGGATTCA
>CAYXVY010000312.1:0-26461 GCA_964468745.1 uncultured Planctomycetales bacterium
ATGATGACCGCTTCCTTGTAGCTCACGCTTTCACCCATTTCTCGAGGACGACGAGAAGCCGCTCGAATTCGGCATTGGGGATCCACCCCATGTTGCAGATGCGGAAGGCTTCCTTCTCGAGCGCGCCCTGCCCTGCGTAGATGATGAAGCCCTCCTTCTTGAGGGCGTCGTGGGCCGAGGCGTAGGTCTTGCCCGCTGGCAGTCGGAGCGTCGTCAGGCAGTTCGACCACGTGCGGTGCGGCAACCAGTACTTGAGCCCCATGCGCTCGTACCCGGCGCGCAGGAATGCGGCGGCGCGGGCGTGACGCGCGATACGCTTCTCGAGCGTCTCCTCGATCGCTTCGCGCAGCGCCTCGCGCAGCGCGTTCACGATGGGGATCGCAGGGGTGAAGGGCGTGTTGCGGGCGTCCTGCTTCGTGGCCGCATCGGCGAGATCGAGGTAGACGCTCCGTTTCGGCGCGTCCTTCAGTCGCTCGCGTCGAGCGAAGACGAAGGAGACGCCGGGCAGCCCCTGGATGCACTTTCCGCCCGTTCCCGCGCAGAAGTCCGCGAGGCGCACGTCGATCGGATCGCCTGCCAGGCCGCTCACGCTGTCGACCAGGAACCGCGCGCCCGCCTTTTTCGCGACGGCCGCGAGATCGACGATCGGATTGACGAGACCGGTCGTCGTTTCGTGATGGATGGCCGCGATGGCGCCGACCCCTTTCGCCTTCGCCTCGACGGCGGCGACATCCGCGACTGTATCCCAGCCGAACTTCACCTCCTCGAACGGGATTCCGTACGCCAAGGCCATCTTCGCGATGCGGTCGCCGTACACGCCGTTGTTGACGACGAGGAGTTTCCGGCCCGCCGGGACGCCCGACGCAATCATGGCCTCGACGGCGGACGTACCGCTGCCGGCGATGAGGACCGGCGCGAATTCCTCGTTCGACAGCCCGAAGAGCCGGAGCAGCGAGGCGCGGACGTCGTCCTGCAGATCGAAATACTCCGGCTCGCGATGGCACATCGGCTCGATCGCCGCAGCCAGTCGCACGCGATCGGAGACGTTGACCGGTCCGGGATTCAGCAGGATCACTTCGCCGCGCTCCTGAGCCTCTCCGTCATGGCCGAGGGTTCGATTTCCACGCGCGGAACGCCCTTTTGATTTCCGGGCTCCACCTTGATGAGCAGGCAAACGGGGCCCGGCGTCGCGAAGAACATCCGAGCCGATAGATCGAGATCGCGCTCGGACATCACGCGCCACGTGGCGCGATAGCCCGCCGCCTTTGCGACCGCATCCAGGCAGACGTCGCTCGAGATCGTCTTCTGGTCGCCGGTCGACGCATGCGTGCCGTTGTCGAGCATGACGTGATACAGGTTCGCCGGTTTTGCGACGGCGATGTTCGCGAGCGTGCCCATGTTCATCAGCACATTGCCGTCGCCGTCGAGCACGATCACCTTGCGCTGCGGCTTCGCGAGGGCAAGGCCGAGGCCGATCGACGACGCGAGCCCCATCGAGCCGATCATGTAGAAGTTCGTCGGCTTGTCGCCGAGGGCCCACAAGTCACGCCCGATCATGCCGTTGCACGCAACGACGAGCGCGTCGCCGAAGTTCGGCGCGATGGCCTTGATCGCGTCCCAGCGTTTCATTCGAGGATCCCCGGGCGCACGAGGAACGCCGCCGGCGTGCGTTCGCTATCGATGTGATCGCATACGCGCGTCATCTGTTCGTCGAGCTTGTCGGGATCGAGCACTTCGTGCGGGATTTTCATGAGATCAAGCAGCTGCGGCGTGGTCGCGCCCGTGAGCAGATGCTCCGGCGCGTCCTTCCCCATGTAGCCCCTCCAGCTTGCGACGATCAGGCAGGGCATCTTGTAGAGGATGAGCAGCGACGACAGCGCATTGACGGAGACGCCGAGGCCGGAATTCTGGATGAAGAGCGCCGGCTTGCGCCCGCCCAAGTACGCGCCCGCCGCGATCCCGAACGCGGAGTCTTCGCGCACCGCGCTCACGTACCGGTCGGTCGGCTCGTTCTCAAGAATAGGATAGATGCCTTTGAGCAGCGAACAGGGAACGCCCGTGTAGAAGTCGAATCCGCGCTTCTTGATCTCGTCGATGAACGTGGCGGCGTGCGACATCAGTGCAGCATGGCCCAGGCGCGCTGATAGTCGTCGAAGCTGTCGACCTCGATCCAGCCCTTGTACGTCTCGACCGCCTTGACGGCGTTGCCGCGCGAGATCAGTTCCTGCACCAGGTCGATGAGCGACGCCTTCGGGGACTTGTTCACGAGATCCTCAACGACGCCGCGCACGATTTTCGCCCCCTTGTCGGAGAGCGCCAGGATTCCGATGAACTCGCTGTGCGCCCCGGGCAGATCGCGGCCGATGCGCAGGACGTCCGTTGGTTCGGCCGACGAAACGTGCCGGTGCCCGGCCGGAGGAGGGTTCTTCTCGACCACGAGATCGGGAGCCGCCTCGGGTGCCCGTGATCCGGCCGCCTCGTCGCGCCACGAGCGGTCCACGACCAGCGTGATGTCGGCCTTGCTGTCCGTCGCGCGCTGGATGACGCTGCGGTCGAAGATGATGTCGCCGTAGAGGACGAGCGTGCGCCCGTCGAGTTCCTTCGCCGCGCATTGAAGCGACGCGAGCTCGCCGGTCTCGGCGAAGCCGTCGTTGTCGTAGTACTTCGCGACGCCGGCGGGGAATCGCTCTTTCTTGTAGCCGCGAACCACGGCGATCTGCGACACGCCGCACCCCGCGAGAGTCTCGACCTGGCGCGTCAGGATCGTGCGTCCCTTGATCTCGAGGAGGCTCTTGGGCCCTTCCTTGAGAAGAGTCTTGAGGTGCGGCTGATATCCCGCGGCGAGCACGATTGCGCGCACGGGAGGATCGCCCTTCGGCAGGAAAACCTTCTCGTCCTTCTGCAGTTCGGGCACGCCGACGAGGCGGTAGACCTCCTCGAGCGTCACGATCTGTTCGTCGGCGGCGTCGGCGCGGCCGTTCTCGCGGATCGTCTTCAGCGCCGCGGCCGCCGCGCGGATGCCTGCGCGAAGCCCGTGGTTGGCGAAGATGACGATGCGATAGCCTGCCTCCGCGAGCGTTGCGGCGCTCGTCGACTTGTACGTCGTCGGCACGGCGATCAACGGTGCGCGGTTCTTCCATTTCGCCGCGAACTCGAGAATCTCGTCGGGCTTTGCTTCCTTCGAGTGGATCAGGATCGCGTCGGCGCCCGCGTCCGCGTACGCCCGGGCGCGCATCAGCGCCTCGTCCATGCCCCAGCCCGCGATGAGCGCCTCCGTGCGGGCGATCACGATGAAATCGGCGTCTCGCTGGGCAGACTTGGCCGCGCGGACCTTGCCGGCGTGTTCCTCTGCGGAGACGAGCTCGCGCTTGACGCTCGAGTAGAAGCTGCAGCGTTTCGGGAAGACATTGTCTTCGATGCAGATCGCCGCGATCCCTGCGGCTTCGTATTCCTGCACGGTGCGGATGACATTCACCGCGTTGCCGTAGCCGGTGTCGCAGTCCGCGATGACGGGGATCTTCGTGGTGTTGTTGATCTGCCGCGCCGCCGCGAGGTTTTCGGCCATGGTGAGGATGTTGGCGTCGGGAACGCCGTAGCTGGCGGAGATCTCGAATCCGCTGGCCCAGATCGCGTCGAAGCCGGCCTCTTCGACGAGCTTTCCCGTCAGCCCGTTGTGCGCGCCGCCGACGAGGATCGGGCGCGGATCGGACATGCGGCGGCGGAGGACGGTCGTCTTGCGCTCGCTCGAGTTCACTTGTCCTCCGAAGCCTTTCAAAGGTCCTTCGGCGACACGAGCGTCGGCGAAGGAGGACGAGGGGCGGCATTCTACCGGGGATTGTGCGATTGGGCCACGGATTCAATAATGGCCGTATGCGGCGCTGGATGCTCCCTCTTCTGCTCTGCGCGGGATGTACGCCGAAGGAGCAGGATCCCGCAATGAAGTTCACGTTCGTCGCGTACGGCGACGCGCGGCACTACAACGATGTGCACGTCCGCATCTGCGCGAGCATCGCGAAGACGGATCCGAAGTTCGTGATCACCACGGGCGACCTGGCGGTGGATGGCAATAAGCCTGAGGACTGGACGCTCTGGCGCGAGACGACCCGGGAGCTGCGCGCGAAGACGCCCTACTACACCGTGGTCGGCGACCACGACGGCGACAGCGGGCTGTACGCGAAGGAATTCGGATTCGTCGACAAGCCGTTGCACTACGAGAAGACGCTCGAGGGCATAGACTTCTTCTTCCTGAACTCGAAGGAGGAGTTCGAGGAGAAGACCCAGTTCAAGTGGCTCGAGGAGCGTGTGGCCGCGTCGCGTTCGCAGCATCGCATCGCCGTCTTTCACGTCCCGCCGTTCGTCAACGATCCGCCGCGATTCGAGCAGGCGGAGCGCATCAAGGCGATCGTGCACGGAATCCTCACGCGCTACAAATTCTGCGCCGCCATCTGCAGCCACACGCACGCGTTCTACTCGACGGCGCGCGACGGCGTCCGCTACGTGATCACGGGGGGGGGCGGCGCGCGACTCTCGCGCCAGGCGGGGGGAGCGCTGCAGACCGGTGACGTGTACCGCACGTTTCATCACTACGTGGGCTTTACGGTGACCGACCGCGCGATCAGCGCCCGGGTGATCGACGACTACGGTCGTGAGGACGCGAGCCTCGCTTTCACGGCCTGCGACCACCGCTAATACGACCACCGCTAACTGCTTGCCGCCCCGGTAGCGGGCTGACATACTGGCGCCCCAGCCATGCAGATCGCGTACACGCTCGCGATGCCGGCGCCGAAGACGCACCTCTATCGCGTGACGATCGACGTCTCCGGCGTTCGCGACCCCTACATCGACTTCGTCCTGCCTGCCTGGACGCCCGGCGCCTACGCCGTCCGTGACTTTGCAAAGAACGTGCAGGACATCGACTGCGGTTCGCGGCCATGGAAGAAGATCGACAAGAGCCGCTGGCGCGTCTTCGCCGACGGCGCCTCCCGCGTGCGCGTCACGTACGACCTTTTCGCGTACGAGATGGGTGTGGACACCTGCCACCTCGATGGCGAGCACGCGTACTTCAACGGTGCCGGCGTTTTCATGTATGTCGACGGGCAGAAACACCGACCCGTGACGCTCGATATTCGTGCACCGCGCGGCTGGAAAGTGGTTACCGGGCTCGACGGCGGCCCATCGAGATTCTCCGCACCGAATTACGACGTGCTGATCGATTGCCCCACGGAGATCGGCACGGCGCCCGTGCGCGCATTCCGCGTGCGCGGCAAGCGGCATCGCGTCCTCATCCACGGCGCGAACAACTGGGACGCCGCGCGCGTCACGCGCGACTGCAAGAAGCTCGTCGAGGAGTACGCCCGCATGTTCGGCGGACTCCCGTACGATCACTACCTCTTCCTCTACCATGCGGCCGTGACCGGGTTGGGCGGCCTCGAGCACCTCAACTCAACCGCAATGACGTTGAATCCGTGGGCGGGGAAGCCGGACAAGCAGTACGAGCGCATCATCGAGGTGACGTCGCACGAGTTCTTCCACCTCTGGAACGTGAAACGCATCCGGCCCAAGGTCCTCGGACCGTTCGATTACGAACGCGAGGTGTACACGTCGCTGCTCTGGCTGTGCGAGGGGTTCACGTCGTACTACGACGACCTCATGTGCTGCCGCGCAAAGCTCTACCCCGCGAAGCGCTACCTCAAGAAGATGGCCGAGGCGATCCAGGGGTACCGCGAGAAGCCGTCCCGGCTCCGCAGCGCGCTTTCCCAGTCCAGCTTCGACACGTGGCTTTGGGCTTACAAGCCGCATCCGCAGACAGTCAACCGGTTCATGTCCTACTACGAGAAGGGCGCGCTTGTGGGGATGTGCCTCGACCTCGAAATCCGCAAGCGAACACGGAACCGGCGCTCCCTCGACGACGTCATGCGCCATCTCTGGCGCGAGATCGCCACGAAGGAACGCACGATCGAGGAGAACGCGATGCCGCGTCTCGTCGCGGAGGCAGTCGGCGGAAACTACGATGGTTTTTTCTCGAAGTACGTGGACGGCGTGCATGAGGTTCCGTTCGAGTCGTTCCTGCGTCACGCTGGACTCGAGATCCGCAAGGAGCCCCAGAAGACCGACGGAGAGGCGGAACCGCGCGAGGTGGCCTGGATGGGTGTGCAGACACGGCCCGGCGCGGAGCGGCCGATCGTGGCGTCCGTCACGGAGGGGGCGCCCGCTTATCGCGACGGCGTTTCGCCCGAGGACGAAATCCTGGCGCTCGACGGCGTGCGTGTGGACAACGCGAATTTCACCTCGCTGCTCAAGGACCGCAAGCCCGGCGATCGTCTCGAGGTCACCGTCTTCCGCGGGTCGTCGCTGACTCGCGTGCCGGTCACGCTCGGCTCGAAGGACAATCACGCGCTTGCGCTCGTGCCGCGTGCGTCGGCTGGCACGCTTGAGAAGTCGATCTACGCGTCGTGGCTGAAGAGCAAGTGGGAAGTGTCGAAACCGGCATCGAAGTAGCGGGGCGAATGCGGTACGTCGAGATAGAGCTGGAATCCGCGAGAAAGTTGCCGCTGGGGATCGCCGTCTCAGCGATTGCGATGCCCGCGCCGGACACGCTCATTGTCTGCAGCGGTGAGCCGCCGCGCCTGCTCTCGCTGCAGGGCGACCGCGTGCGCGAGCTCAACCTCGATGCTCCGGGGTTCATTCCCCGGTTCCTCGTGGATGCGGACGGTGGGCGCGTGCTGGCGATTGGCGATGGCGAAAACAGCGGCGTGCTGTTCGACGCGACCGGCGCGCTCGCGCGCCGCTACAACCTCGGGGAGGGGATCGTCGACGCGGCGTACGATCCGGATGGGAATATCGTGGTCCTGCGCGGCGCTGCGCCGCTTCTCGACCGGTACGGTCCCGACGGCGATCTCGTCGATTCCGAGCAGGATGCGCAAATACGCAACGTGCACGCGCAGACGCAGGAAGAGGGCGGATCGATGCTGCTGATCGGGCGCGATGGTTCGCTCTGGCTCAACCTGCGCGAAGTATTCGACACGGACGGCGACGTGCTGGCGCGCTGGCGGGAGGTGCCCGAGGGACGGATCGCGGCGGATCTGTTCGGCTGGGACGGCGTCGTGATCCTGAGCGAATCAGGCGTCCTTCAGGCGCTGACGTCGAAGGGCGAAGGTCGCGAGGTGCGGGTGCCGTCCGCGCAGATCGAGAAGGAACTGGGACGCGGTCCGTCGGCCGCGTCCGACATCATCCTTACGCGCGAGGAACGACTGTTCCTGATCGACACGGACGGGCAGCGTCTCCTCGAGTTCCGCATTTTGAGCGAATAGCGTCCATCCGCCTCGCCAGCCCAAGCTTGCCGCTTCGGCATGATGGGGGGGGGCCGTTCGTCCAGATTGCCACGACGGACCCCACTTTCGCGAGTATGGCTTATAATTCCCTCGCTGATGAGGTGAGGAGGCTTCGTGACGCTTGAGGCGCGCCGAATTCTGGTCGCCGAAGACTCCCCTCAGATCCGCGATATCATCGAGTTCTTCCTGCGGCGGAACGGCTTCATCGTCGAGTGCGCGACCGACGGCGAGATGGCCTCGCGGATGCTGAACGAGCGCGGCTACGACCTCCTCGTGACCGACTTCATGATGCCGGGACTTTCAGGGGTCCAGCTCGTGAAGGCGATGCGTGAGCGCGGCGACACGACGCCCGTCCTTCTGCTCTCGGGGACGGTGAAGGCGGTGGCGCTCGCCGCGGCGCGCAAGTTCGGCGGGGTCGAGGTGATGGAAAAACCATTCAACCGCGACGAGCTGGTCGAAAAGGTGGAGATGTTGGTGACGTTTCACCCGGGGCCGGGTGGCGATCGGGCAATCTAACTGGGGAGGTATGCGGTGCTCAAATCGATGACCCCGCGATCGGTGTGCCTGTTCGTGGAGGACACGGTGCTGCGCGAGACGGCGGCGAAATTCTTCAAAGAGCAGGGGTGGGACGTCGATTCGACAGGACCGAACGATTTGATCCTCTTTGATTCCGCGGCCGGCCTGCGGATCCTGACCACGCTGCGCAAGCGGGGGGACGAAACGCCGGGGCTGTTCCTCCAGAAGGAGCGCCTGCGGCTGGGCGGCACCAAGTACGCGCTCGGGCTCGAGGCGCCCTTCACGCCGGACCGTCTGCGCGACGCGTGCGGCGCGCTCCTTCGCCAGCGAATCAAGCTGGTGCTGAAGCGGCGCGCGTCCTGATATAATTCCGCCCTATGCCCGTCCTTCTCCTCGTGGCGTTCCTCCTCCAGGAGGGCGCCGTTGCGGAAGATGCGCTTTGGGCGCAAGTGGCGTCGTCCCCCGGCGCGAATGGCCGCAAGAACACCTGGCACTCCCTGTTCGGCATTCCGCCTTTCGAAGAGGGACGCGTCCTCGCCGAAGGAGTGGTGACGGCACGGGTGTCGCTGGAATTGTGGGACGGCGACTTCAACGCGAACGTGAGCGGGGGCGAAAGCAGCTGGAACAATCATGTCGAGCATGAGGCGCTGCAGATCGAATATGGCCTCGGCGACAGTCTCGCTGTCGGCGCGCGCTTGGCAGTCGGAAACGTGCGCGGACAGGGCGGGGAAGTGACGGTCTTCGACGGGGGCGTGCAGATCGTCGATGAGACGAAGCGCGTTTTCGACCCGCAGAGCCTGACGCTCCGCGTGAAGTATGGCGATCTCTGGGCGGACCAGCTCGACTTGGCCGTGCTCGTCGAGTTCAAGGTGCCGCTCGACCGGGAGCATAATCTCGTCACGTCCGATACGCTTGATGCGTCGGTCACGTTGCTGGCGAGTCGGACGATCAGTGAACGGTTTCGCATGCACGTGGCGTTCGGCGGAGTACTCCCGATCGGTGACATGGAGGTCTTCGTTGCCGACGACGAGCCTGGATTCTTCTTCACGTACGCGCTCGGCTGCACCTGGCTCGCGTCTTCGGTGGTTTCCGTCTACACGCAACTCGAGGGGAACACCTCCGCCTTCGGCGAAATCGAGGCCGTCCATCATTCCGTGGTGTCGTTCGCGGGCGGTGCGCGAATGCGTCTCGGGTCGAGCTTTGCAGTCGATGCGACGGTCGGAGTGGGGTTCGACGACGCTTCCGCCGAGACGTTCATCGCGCTCGGCGTCTCATGGCTCGGCAGGCTAAATTAACGGCTCGTCTGCAAAGCGCGATCGAAGCTTCGGTGGAGCGTCGAAGGGACGCGCGCGCAAGCCGATCGAGATGACGTCGGACATGCCGCGCACGGCGTCCAGCTCGGTTTCCGTGAACGCGCCGCTCTTGCGCTTCAGAATCCAGCGGCCGGTCGCCGGCTCTCCGAGACCGAGCGGCACCGTCAGCTGATGCGTTCCTTCCTTCTGCGTGACCTCGAACACTTCGCGTGTGCGGAGCCGGTCGACGGAGCCAAGCGTGGGTCCGACGGGGTCTTCCCCCGGTTTCACGATGCGGCTCCACAGGGTGCCGCGGTCGTCGGTCAGGTCGAATCGCATGGCGTCGACAGGGACGTCCATCGTGATGAGCCGGCCAAGCTCGCGCAGCAGGCTCTCGATGGCGTCCTTGCGGCGGAGCAGCGCCGCTATCTCTCGAAGGTTCATGAAATGAAATATACAAGCTACACTTTGCGGCGACCATGAAGCTGCTCGTGACGGGCGCGACGGGATTCCTCGGTCGCGCGCTTGTCGCCGAGGCGTGTCGCCGCGGGCACGACGTGTCGCTCCTTTCGCGGGATGCGATGCGCGCGCGCCAGATGTATCCGCAACTCGAAGCGCACACGTGGGATCCGATGAAGGGGCTTCCTCCCGCGGAATCCCTCGCTGTCGATACGGTCATCCATCTCGCTGGTGAAAACCTGGGCGATCACCGCTGGACGAGGAAACGGATGGCTGCGATCCACGACAGCCGCGTGGTCGGGACGCGCAATCTCATCGCGGCCGTATCGCGGGGGCGTCCGCGAGCGCTGGTCTGCGCCTCGGCGGTAGGGTGGTACGGCGACCGGGGCGACGAAATTTTGACGGAGGAAAAGCCGTCGGGGAGCGATTTCCTCGCGACGGTTTGTGTCGATTGGGAGGCGGAGGCGGCAAAGGCGAAAGGGAAGGGGCTGCGCTGGGTGTCGATCCGCACAGGGGTGGTCCTGGGAGCGTCAGGGGGCGCGCTTGCGCGGATGCTCGGGCCGTTCAGAATGAATGCGGGGGGTCCGATCGGCGGGGGGAAGCAGTGGATGTCGTGGATCCATCTCGACGACGCCGCGGGCGTGTTCCTTCATGCCGCGGAGCGCGACGCGATCGAAGGGCCCATGAACGGCACGGCGCCGTTTCCGCAGACAAACGCGTCGTTCACGAAAACGCTGGCGGGCGCGCTCGGCAAGTGGGCCTTCCTGCCGATGCCGGGATTCGCGCTGCGCGTCATCGTTGGAAAATTCGCCGAGGCGCTGCTCGCGAGCCAGCGTTGCGACCCCGGGGTGGCCAAGAAAACGGGCTACGGATTCAAGTTCCCGACCCTCGAAGGCGCGCTTCGCGACATCCTCAAGCCATGAGTCCGGAACGTCGCGCGACGTGGATGCTGTTGCTGACGACGGGCATCTGGGGATCGACCTTCTTCACGATGCAGCTCGGCTTGAAGGCGATCTCCGATTCGCCCCATGCGGCGCTGCTCTTCATCGGCCTGCGCTTCGCGTTCGCGGCCGCGGCGTTCGCCCTGCTGTTCCCGCGGACGCTGGGGCGCATGACGCGGTCCGTCTGGCTCGATTCGCTGATGCTCAGCGTGCCGTTCTTCGCGGGGTTCGTCCTGCAGATGTGGGGCCTCCAGGGCTCGACGCCGACGGTGGTGGCGTTTCTCACGAATCTCACCGTCGTGCTCACGCCTGCGCTGGGCGCGATGTTCTACCGCGAGAAACTCACGAGGCCGGTCGTGATTGGGGCCATCGTCGCCTTCGCCGGCGTGTATGTGCTGACCGACCCGCAGGGGGAGGGATTTGGCGCGGCCAAGATAGCGGCCACGCTCTGCGCCGTCGCGTTCGCCTTCCAGATCCAGCTCACGAACATAGTCACGCGCCGGAGCGATCCCGAGGGAATCACGCTCGGCATGTTCCTGTGGTCTGTCGTCTTTTCGCTGATCGGGCTGGCGCTTTTCGCGGACGGCCGGGCCCTGCTCGCACCGTCCGAGCTCGCGCGAGTGATGACGACACGGGACTCGCTCTGGACGATTCTTTTTCTGGCGCTCGCGGCAAGCGTGGTCGCCATCGGGATCATGAACCGTTGGCAGCGCGACGTGCCGCCGACGCGTGCGGCCGTCATCTACACGCTGGAGCCGGTCTTCGCCGCCGCGTTCTCGTGCTATTTCATCGGCGAGCCGATGACGACGCGCAAGATGGCCGGTGGCGCGATCATCATCGCGGGCAACGTGTTGTGTGAGCTGCTGCGTCGGCGCGCGGCCGTCACGACGTCGCCTTGACCGGCAGCGCCAACGAGCGGCCGCTTCCGGACGGCAACGCGAACGCGCAGGCGAACCCGGCGAGGGCGGCGACGAGCCCGATGAGGAACACGTGGTGCATGCCGGCCGCGACCGCATCGCGCAGAAGCGCGAGGGTCTCGGGGGGGAGTTTGGCGCATTTCGCGCGATTGACGATGTCCCCCGCATCGAAGCCAGGCGGCAGGAGCGGCGCCATCGCCGTCTGAAGCATCACGCCCATGATCGCGACGCCGACGACGCTCACCATGGTTCGCGAGAATTGCGTCAGCGATGTCGCGGCGCCCAGCCTGTCCTTCGGTACTGCGTTTTGCGCGGCGATCAACAAGGGCGTCAGGACGCTTCCCACGCCCGCGCCGAGGAATCCCAGCGCGACCGCGACCTTCCAGAATGTTCCCTCCGCCCCCAGCGTGTAGAGGTACGCGTACGCGCCGGCGGCGAGCGCCATGCCGACGGCCGTGATGGCGCGGTATCCGATTCTCAACGACAGCGGACTGGCGACTCCAGAGAAGAGCACCCACCCGAACGTCATCGGCACGAGCACGACGCCCGAATCCATCACGGAGCTTCCGAGCACGGCCTGCATGTAGAGCGCGACGTACGTCGTCGTGCAGAAGAGGCAGACCGCCGCGAACGCGCCGCACGCGACGCCCGCGGAAAAAAGCCGGATGCGGAACAGCTCGCCGACGATGAACGGATCGGCAGCCCTGCGCTCCACGAAGACAAGGGCGACCGTGGCGACGGCGGCGCCCGCGAACGACGCAATCATCCAGCCGCGATGCCCGTGATTCATCAGAGCGCAACCGGCGAGAAATGTCCCGGCCGCGGCCAGCGTAAGCGCGGCACCCTGCGCGTCGACGCGCCGACGACGCTTCGGCAGTGGCGGCTCCTTCCAGACCGACTGGACGAGCACGGCCGCGAACAAGCCGATCGGGAGATTCACGTAGAACACCGAGCGCCAGCCCCAGTGATTTGTCAGGTACGCGCCCAGCGGCGGCCCCACGATGCTCGACAGGCCCCACACCGCGCCGACGAGCCCCTGCATCTTCGCGCGCTCCTCGAGCGGATAGAGATCCGCCACCATCGTGAAGGACGCCGGAATCAGTGCGCCCGCGCCGAGACCCTGGATGCCGCGAAAGATGACGAGCTCGAGCATCGAGTGCGCCGAAGCGCACAACGCGGAGCCCGTTAGAAACACGATCACCCCGACGAGGTGAAAGACGCGCCGGCCGAAGAGGTCGAGCAGCCGCCCCCACACGGGCGTGGTGGCCGTCGACGTAACCAGGAAAACCGCCGTGACTAGAAAGTAAAGTTCGACGCCGTTGAGAGCGTCGACAATCTGCGGCATTGCCGGTCCGACAACCGTCGCGTCGAGCGCTCCGAGTGCGAGGCCGACCAGGACGCCGAGCGTCGCCAGCGGACGATGCGCACGCCGCGGCGCTACGGCTTCTTGCTCTCCGGCCACGTGGCTTTCAGCTCCAGCGTCGCCCCGCCGCGAACCACCTCGATCACGTATTCGCGGCCGCGGACGACTTTCTCGAGAATCTCCATCAGCGTCTCGCGCGGATATTCGAGATCGAACGACTTGCCGTCAAGTCCGATGATCACGTCGTTCTTCAGCAGCCCGGACGCGGCCCCGACCCCGTCCGCAATCACGTCGTTTGCGCGGAGCGCCCCGCGCTTTTCCAGCTTGAGCGAAGTCAGTTCGTCCTCTTCGAGAGCGGACAGGTAGACGCCCAAGCGCGGCTTGCCGTCGTTCACGGGGGGCGGGAGTTTGAACTCGGTGTTCCATCGCGGGCGGCTCTCCATGCACGCGATGGCGTGGAGCGTCACGGCCGCAGCCTTCGCGATCGCCACCATGTATGCGTACTTGATGCGATCCGGATGATCGCTCACGCGGTGGTAATCCGGGCACGGACCCTTCTCGCCGAAGCCGCAGACGGGCACCTTCTTGTCGGCGAATGAGCAGTGGTCGCTTCCGCCGCCGTAGTTCGCGTCGATGTTCAGCTTGAACCCGTCGGTGGTTTGCATCGCGCGCTCGACCACCGGACGGAAGACGTCGCCCATGGCGGTGCCGACGCCGTAGCAGTTCGCCACCGTCTCGTCGTCGGTGCGTCCCGTCATGTCGAGATTGAGCATGGCGACAGTCTTGTCGAGCGGGAAGATGGGGTGATCGCAATACCACTTCGAGCCGTACAGGCCCCATTCCTCGGCGCTGAACCAAATGAACAGCACGCTGCGACGCGGGCGAGCTTTCGCGATCGCGAAAATCTTAAGCACGCCAAGGACGGTCGTCGTGCCGGAGCCGTTGTCGTCCGCTCCGTTCCAGATGACGTCGTCCTTCTCCGCGCGACCGAGTTGCCCGGCCTTGTGCTGTCCCTTCACGCCGACGTGGTCGAAGTGCGCGCCGATGACGACGATCTCGTCCTTGAGCTTCGGGTCGCTTCCTTCGAGGAGCCCGACGCAGTTTCTCGTAATGTGCCGCGCCTGATCGAACAGGAACGGTTGGAAGTACGTGGGATCGCCGGAGACGTCGGGCGCGCCGACCGGTTTGAGCCCGGCTTCCTTCATGCGTGCGGCGATGTAGAGCGCAGCCTTATCGTTTCCGGGGAATCCGGCGCAGCGCCCTTCGTACGCGTCGCTCGCGAGCGTTCCGAGGTAGTCCTTCAGGATCTCGGGGGTCAGCGCGTCGAGCCCCGTGCGCAGCGGATCGGGATCGCCGGCGGCGGCCAGGTGGACGGGGCGCGGCGGCGTAGTGCAGCCCGAGATGAGAAGCGCGACCAGTGCAACGCAACGCATGAAGTCCCCCGCGGAATTCCCGCCCCGCGCTCTTAGGTCGCGTATTAGAGCAGATTTGTGATGCGCGGTCCGGGAATTGTGACGCTGCGAATTATCGGCGGCGCCCGGATTTTCGGATGCCTTTCGGGAAGTTCACCTTCTTCTCCGGTACGGGCTCGTCCGGGAGCAGGTCCTCCATCTTCACCTGCGCCGAGGCCATGTCGTGATTGCACGACGGGCAGCTCGTGATGTTCGGCTTGCCCTCGGTTTCGCACCAGGTGCACACGATGTTGCCGTACTCGGAGGCGGCCGCGGGCGCCTGCCCGGCGCGCATGGCCTCGACATCCAGCTTCATCGCGGCGGCCGTTGCGTAGCGCGCGTCCGGTGATTTTTGCGTCGCTTTCTCGATGATCGCGGCAAGCTGGGCGAGCCGCAGGCTGTGTGTCTTGAGAATGGGTATCGGCTTCTCAAGATGCGCCTTCATCATGTCCTGCATCGTTTTCGCGCGGAACGGCCCCGCCCCCGTCATCATCTTGAACATGATGATGCCGAGCGCGTAGAGGTCCGTCCGACCGTCGACCGCCTTGAACTTCCACTGCTCCGGGGCCATATAGTCGGGCGTGCCGCCCGTCTCGGACGTATTCGTGGCGCCGAGATACGCGAGGCCGAAGTCGATCAGCTTCAGCACCTGCGAGGGGCGAAGAAAGACATTCGACGGTTTCAGGTCCCGGTGAATGACCTTCACGCGGTGGGCGGCGGCGAGTGCGTCCAGAATCTCGCTCGAGAGCTTGAGGATCGCCTCCGGCGGGAGCTTGCCGGCGCGTTTCGTGCGTGTGTCGAGCGTCTCGCCCTCCAGATACTCCATGAGGATGAAGGGCTTGTCGGCCTCGATGCCGACTTCGTACACACTACAGACGTTGGGGTGATTGATTTTCGCGAGAGCGCGAGCCTCGGCGGTGATCGTCTTGATCGCCTCGACGCCGGTGTCTGTGGCCAGGATCTTGATGGCGACGGGCCGGTCGAGCGCGATCTGGTGCGCTTTGTACACGATCCCCTTGGCGCCCTGACCAAGGACGCTGCGGATCTGGCAACCGTAAAAGGTCGTGCCGACGAAGTCGCCCGCTGGCATACGCCTTAACTATTGCACGGCGGGCGCCGCGACTCAACATTTCATTGCGGCCGGCGCTATGGGAACAGCCGCCGCCGTCTGCGGTCGTCGAACCCGAGCGCGATCACGGGGCTCGCGCCCGTCTCCACGCGCACGCGGTCGCCGAGATGCAGTTCGTAGCGCACGCGGTTGCCGTCGATCCAGATCGTGGCCTTCGCCATCAGCACGACCAGTTCGATCCAGCGCCGCGCCTCCCCGCGCTCCTTGCGTCCATGGGCGACGGGCCAGTGATACGGCTCGCGCGCGAAGTACTGGATTCGTGTCGATGCGATCGGCATGCGCCGGCCGCCCGCGGCGCGGATACCCGCCGTCGATCCGGCGGCGGTGGCGATCCACACTCCGGACGAGCGCTGCGCTTCGCCGTGTCCGTCGGGCGCGATGGAATAGTGCGACATGGCGGCAGGGCTGGGGTGAGCGAACAGGAGATCATTCGAGACGAGCTCCGGCACCCGCTCGCCGTTGACGTCGAGCGACAGCCGGTTGAGCCGCGTGCCCGCAAGTCTGCCCTCGAGTGCCCGTTCGAGCTTCGGCTGAAACGTCCGCCGGTCGGCGCACGTGAAAACGCCGAGACTGTTGCGCGGATCGGAGTTGATCCCGAGGATGGGCGCCGATTGGGCGTGGTGGGACGCGGTCAGGAACGTGCCGTCGCCGCCCACCGTGACGATCAAGTCGTAGAGCGGATTCGCGGCGAGTTGGCCGCGGTAGACCACGTCGAATTTTACGCGCCGCTTTGTGAGAAACGTGTACACGTCGTGAATGGCGTGACGGTTCTCGATGTCGGCGCGAATGACGCGCGAGCGTTCCTGGGCCGGCAGGCGCCGCAGCGTGTCGCGGTCCTCGCGATGCTGTTCGAGAAAGGACTTCTTGTAGACGACGAGTATTCTCATGCGTCCGGTTGATCGGGATCAGCTGTATACCAGCCCGCACAGCTGTCTTGCCAGTTCCGCGAGTCGCGGTCCTGCCTCCACGCGCTCGAGCCACGGGTCGGGTATGCCGGCAAGTCCGACGTGCGCCCCGATGAGAGCGCCCGTCACCGCGCCGGTCGTGTCCGTGTCTCCGCCGGCGCGCACCGCCATCTCGACCCCCTTCGAGAAATTCAAGGGGGAGGCGAGCAGGCAGTAGAACGCGCTCGCCACGGTCTCGAGCACGTACCCCCCCGTGCCGAGTCGCGCGAGCGCGCTGCGCCAGTCCGCGTGCCGCAAGGACTCCGCAAGGCGCAGCCTTTCCGCCATCGTGCAGGGGCCGAGAAAGTCGCACGTTTCGGCGACAATCGTGGCGACGTCCAGCTCGTCGGCGGCCGCTTTCGCGATCGCGAACGCGACGGCCGCCGCGCCTTGCACGGCTTCTTCGCAGTTGTGTGTTGAGATCGTTGCGGCACGAACGCCGCTCATCAGCGATGCCCGATTGCGTGCGTGCCACAATCCGATGGGGGCGATGCGCATCGCGGCCCCATTGCCCGCCGCCATTTCGCCTTGCCTTCCTGACCCGGTCCACAGCACCCCTGCGGCCATTTTCACCATCGCGTCGCGCGTCGTAGTGCCGATCCCGCGCAGGTCGCCGCCCTGGAACCACGCGAGGAACTTGGACGCGATGTGACCGCCGTCGACGGACTTCCGCTCCAACAGGCTCTCGATGACGCAGACCGTCATATGCGTGTCATCGGTCCACTGTCCTTCGCGCAGATTCCCGGAGACGCTGGAGTGCGCCGGATGGAACGTGAAGTCTCCCTGAAGTCGCCAGTCGATCTGCTCCGTCGACATGAATTCGAACGGCATGCCGAGGGCGTCACCGACGGCCGAGCCGACGATGCAACCCTGGAATTTCGAGCTTCGATCCACGGCGTCAGGATACCCGTTTAGACGATCTGGTCGTCGAAGTACCGCGGCTTCCTGTGCTTGAACGAGTACAGGCGCGCGGGGCGGTGCGCACCGTTGGCCCGCATCTCCGCCTCCTCGCGCACCAGGTCGAGCGACCGGATTTTCTTCCTGAAATTGCGCTTGTCGAGCGTGCGTCCGAGAATCGTTTCGTAGAGACGCTGCAGTTCGGGCAGCGTGAACTTCCTGGGGAGCAGCTGGAATCCGAGCGTCGTGTAGCCGAGTTTCGCGCGCAGCCGATCGCGAGCCGCATCCACGATCGTCGGGTGGTCGAATGCGAGCGCGGGGAGATGGCCGACCGGATGCCACGCCGCTGCTGCAGCGTCCGCGGTGGCGCGGAGCGTCACCTCATCCGACCGGATGAGGGCGTAATACGCAACCGTGATCACGTGTCCCCGAGGATCGCGTCCGGGATCGCCGAACGTGCAGAGCTGCTCGAAATAGACGTCCGCCACGCCCGTCTCCTCGGCGAGCTCGCGTCGAGCGGCCGCCTCCAGCGACTCGTCCTCACGCACGAATCCACCCGGAAGCGCCCATCGATCTTTGAAGGGGTCCTGGCCGCGCCGGATGAGCAAAACCTGCAACGCGCCGTCGCGCACCGTGAATACGACGACGTCGACCGTCACAGACGGACGGGGATGCTCGTACGTGTACGCCACGACCTGCTCCCGCCGCGCGCGACGCGACTAGATCTTCCGCGCTATCGGATGACGACGTCCCATGCCGAACGACTTCGAGGTGACTTTCAGGCCCGGGGCCATCTGACGCCGCTTGTACTCGCCAACTTCGATCATGCGGACGATCTTCTTCACATACGCCTCGTCCACGCCACCCGCGACAATCTCCTCCGGCGACTTGTGATCCTCGATGTACGCCTTGAGCAGCGGATCGAGCTTTCCGTAGTCGCCGAGGGTGTCGGAGTCCTTCTGATTCGCGCGAAGCTCGGCCGTCGGCGGACGCGTGAGCGTGGACTTCGGTATGACCTCGACGTCCTTGTTCACCACCTCGCTCGCGATCCGTTGGACCATCGTCTTCGGCACGTCGCTGATCACCGCGAGGCCGCCGCACATGTCTCCGTAGATCGTGCAATAGCCGGTCGAGAGCTCGCTCTTGTTGCCGGTCGAGAGCACCATGTGGCCGAGCTTGTTCGAAATCGCCATCAGGATGTTGCCGCGGATGCGTGCCTGGACGTTTTCCTCGGTCACATCTTTCGGCTTTCCGGAAAACACCTTGTCGAACTCGCTTTGGTAGCTGTGCCGCATGCCATCGATCGGGACAATCTGAAGCTGGATGCCGAGAGCCTTGGCGACGGCGACGGCGTCGCTCTTGGACTGCGATGCCGTGAACTCGCTCGGCATGAAGACGCCGAGGACATTATCGGCTCCGAGGGCGGCTGTGGCGGTCGCGGCGACGAGCGCGCTGTCGATGCCGCCCGAGATGCCGATGACGACCTTCTTGAAGCCGCACTTGTGGACGTAGTCACGCGTGCCGGTGACGAGGGCGCGGTAGATCATGTCCGGGTCGCTGCCGTCGTTGCCGCGCTGGTCGCCGGCGCCGACCTGCAGGTCCACGAGCATGAGGTCTTCCTCGAAGCTCTTCGCGCGGGCGATGATCTCGCCCTTCTCGTTGACGCACACGCTGGAGCCGTCGAAGACGAGCTCGTCGTTTCCGCCGACCTGGTTGACGAGGAGCACGGGAACGTTGTACTCCGCCGCCTTCTTCTTCATCAACTCGAAGCGGAGCTTTTCCTTGCCGAGCCACCAGGGGCTCGCCGAGATGTTGATGATGAGGCCGACCTTTTTCTTCACGAGCTCCGCGACGGGATCCTTGTGATAGAGCTTGCGCGGTCCGCACAGCTCGTCGTTCCAGATGTCCTCGCAAATCGTCAGTGCGATCTTCGTCCCGCCGAATTTCACGGGCGCGCCGCCGGCCGCGGGCTCGAAGTAGCGGTCCTCGTCGAAGACGTCATACGTCGGCAGCAGCGACTTGTAGTAGACGTGCGAGATCTCTCCGTCCTCGATGAGGGCGCACGCGTTGTAGAGCGGTTTTCCTTCTGACGGGTTCTTCTCGACGAAGCCGACGACGGCGGCGATCCCCTTGATTTTCTTGGCGAGATCGTCGAGCCCCGCGATGTTCTGATCGACGAACCAGGGGCGCTCGAGGAGGTCGCGCGGCGGATAGCCCGTGAGGCACATCTCGGGGAACACGACGAGTTCGGCTTCCATCTCTTTGGCGCGACCGACATATGTGAGGATGCGCTCGACGTTTCCGGCGATGTCGCCGATGGTCGGGTTGATCTGCGCGGCTGCGATCTTCATCTCGTGCTCCAGTGTCTGTCGACAATATCTCCGCGACGTAAACTTACTGCGGACGACCGAAAGACTTTGAACGGAATGGGGTTAGACGAGTCCCTGCGCAGGCCACGCCAAAGCCGGCGTGCGGAATCGATAAAGGCGGGGTGCTCGGGCCCGAAGCGAAGCGCTTTTATACTTCCCGTTTTCGGAGCGTGCAACTCCTTTTTCCGTCCGGGGCGGTGTGTGGGCGACACGAACCTATGTGTCGTTGCGGATTACGCGTTATTCCCGACGGTCCCCGGACGTCTAACCGGTGGTATAATCGACACGCGCGGGAGCAACTCCATGGTGGATGTAGCCGCAGGACGGACGGTGGCTGGGCACCGTCTACTCGAGAAGATCGGCGAAGGACATTTCGGAGAGGTGTGGAAAGCCGACTACCTCGGTCACACCGTCGCCGTCAAGCTCTTCACGAAGGGCATGAAGCGCTCCAATCTCCGCCGCGAGGCCTTCGCGCAATACGCGCTGGGACGGCTGGAGGGCGCGGACGGGCATTTCTTTCCGCGCGTCGAGCACATCGAGCTCGAGGGCGAGCCTCCGTACATGCGGATGGAGTTCGTCGAGGGCCGGCCGCTGGAGGACTTGCTCGCAAATCCGACGCTCTCGCTTGAACAGCGTCTCGCGCTGGGCGCGCAGATCCTCGAGTCGGTGGCCGCGGTGCACCGCCACGGCTTCGTCCACGGCGATCTCTCGCCGCTCAACATCTTGGTGGCTCATGATGGTGGCGTGAAGCTGATCGACGTCGGGTATGGCGCGCTCTTCGACGAAAATGCGCAGGACGTGGCGATCTCGCATGAAGGGGACGACCGCGCGCTGGGCGTCGCATCGCCGCTCTACGCAGCGCCTGAGCGCTTTCGCGCGGAGTTCCTCGAGGGCTGCGGCAAGGCGTCGGACGTCTTCTCGTTCGGCAAGATCCTCTACAGGCTCATCACGGGCGACACCCCGTTCGTCATCAAGCCGGTCTCGATGAAGTTCCGCGCGCTGGGCAAGCCGTGGGACGACTTCATCTTCCGCTGTCTGGAGGAAGCGCCGTCGCAGCGGTTCGCCGATGCCGCCGAGGCGCTCTCGGAGTACCGTCGCATCTATCGCCCCGAGCCCGCGGCCGGCGAATTCAGAGCCGAGTGCCCGGAGTGCGGCGCGAAATCGTCCGTGCCCGGCGGCTGGGCCGGCGAACGCTACGCCTGCCAGGGGTGCGGCCTCACGTTGGAAGTGCTGTTCTACGATGAGACGACGCGTCATGCGTCGACTGCAGTCGTTGCGGACGTCCCGTCCGGCATCGAATTCGTCGAGGAACAGAAATCGGCAGCCGTCGAGACGCCGGACATCGTCATTGCCGAGGACGCGCGGGCGCGCAAGTTCTGTCCCACCTGTGGCCAGTCCATTTACGCCGAGGCGAAGAAATGCCGCCATTGCGGCGCGTGGGTCGATGAGGTCGCCCGCAAGCTCGTGGACACGCGCAACCGGCGTCGAGCGAACGAGCGCGAGAGCGCGGCGATGGCGCGGCGCAGCTTCGTGGCGCCGGCGGTCGCGACGCTCCTTGCGTATTTTCTCTTCTGGTTGCCGGGCGCGATCCTCAATGCTTTCTTCCTGAACGAGGCGCGCCGTGTGAAGCGGATGACGCGCTCGAGCCCGGCGGGCCTGGACGCTCTGGCGGTGATGATGTGGATCTTCGTCTACATCCCCGTCTCGATCCTGGGCGCCGCGCTCATGGTCGGCCTGCTGGGCGCGATGGTGGTCGCGGTCGCCGGCTAGGGGAGAATCCAGAGCACGGAATTCGTTTCGCCGAGCATCTGTGCGATGCCGCCTGCGATATCCGCCCGCAGCTTCTTCAGTGAGACGGGGCCGGTCCCGTCGCGACGGATGACGATGGGATTGAAGTTCGTCGGCCGTCCCTTCACCCTGCCCTCCTTCAGCGCGACGACGAATTCCTCGACCTTCGGCGCGATCGACATGGGCGCGACCACGTAGAGCTCCGAGTGGTCCGCCTGCAGCGTCTTCAGGAGTCCGTCCGCCGTCGGGGGCGCGGCGAGACTGAATCCGATGACCTCGTAGTGATCGGGGACCGGCGATTTCTTCGGCGCGTCGAACTGCGATTCATCGCGATGCATGCCGGCCTGCACCGCATCCGACGCTCTCTTGGGTCCCATCGAGGGCATGAGCGGCACCTGCGGCGGCGGAGCGGGCTCGCCCGAGCGCTGCTTTTCCTTTTTCGCCGGGATAAAGGGCACCGCGCCGCCGTCGTTTCCGTGGCGCCCGCCGGACGCGGAAATAGCGGGCGATCCCATCGGTGGCGACATCCCCGGGGTGACGTAGACGACGGGCGCCGGGTGCGATACCGACGCGTTCATCTTGTCGAGCGCATCCTGTGCGCTCTGGTCGCCCGCCTGCGCGCGTCTCCAGAGGACGTCCTGGACGAACCGCGTCCACTGGGCCTGCACGGCTGGCACGTCCTGCATCAGGATTTCGAAGGCGCGACTGTTCTGCGGCGTATTGCCCACGACAAGTCGCAGCAGGATCGCCTCGTGCGTGACTTTGACGTTCGGTCCCGAATTCACGATCGCGTGCAGGAGCTCGTAATCGACCTCCGGACCGTGGCTCGACGGTACGCGGACGCTGGCGAGGACGCGCACGACATTGGGAGGAATCACGCGCCGCCGCCCTCCTCCGCTGGCTGATCGAGGACGCGAGCGAGCAGCTCGTACTTCGTGCGCCCCTCGTCGAACTCGAGCCGCAGATGCATGAGGCATCCGCAGCCGGCGCAGTACATGTTCCGGTTGTAGAAATCGGACGGAACGACAAGTTCCTCCCCGCACGTGCACAGCAGGTGCATCTCGTCGGGCGGCTTCGGCCCGTGCTTCTTCGGCGGCGGCGCCGAGCGCGCGAGGTCGAGGATCGCGTTTGATCGCCCGGGCTGGGGGGTCGGCGGCTTGGGTGGCTTCTCCGTCACGGTGAGGACCGCCGTCTCACCCTCCTTGCGTGCGCGCGGCATCATGCGGACGATGAAGTGACGTCCGCAGCTGGAACACGCCATGTCCTTGCCGATGAAGCGCGCATCGAGTCCGATTTTCGTGCCGCACTCGCACGTCACGTTCGCCCACGTGGCCGCTCCGGCCCCCTGCTTCTTCACCTTATCCGGGAGGATGGTCGGCGTGTACTGGACGTGAGGCACGCTGCGGCCGGATTTCGGCTCGGGCAGCATGCTAACGACGAAATCCGCCTGGCACGAGGCGCACGCCGTCGGCTTTCCAAGCCAGCGCGCTTCGATGACGATGCGATTGCCGCAACGACAGTGGATGGCGATCGGGGCTTCGGGCCGGGGCGGCTTCTGCGCGGAACTCCTCATCCGGGAGACATTATAGGGCTGCTTTACTGCTTGCGCACGCGGTACTCGTGGGTCCGGCGACGCAGCACTCGGACCTGCATGGCATCGTCCGGCGCGATCGCCTGCACGATGTCCATCCCCTCCAGCACGCGACCGAACACCGTGTACCGTCCGTCCAGCGATTCCGTGGCCGCGTGCGTGATGAAGAACTGGCTCCCGTTCGTGTTCGGTCCGTTGTTGGCCATGGAGAGGGAACCGCGGAAGTGACGGCGGTATCCCGCGCCCAGCTCGTCTGCAATCGTGTAGCCTGGACCACCCGTCCCGTCGTTTTTCGGGTCCGCGTCGCGACTGTGCGGGTCGCCCCCCTGGATCACATAGTTTTTCTCGACGCGGTGGAACTTCGTGCCGTCGAAGAATTTCGCGGACGCCAGCTCAATGATATTCGCGACGGTGTTGGGCGCTTCATTCTCGAAGAGCTCCAGCAGGATCGTGCCCTTCGCCGTCACAATCTCCACGCGGGGCAGATCGTCCGATTTCGTCTCCCGCTCGCGAATCTCGATCTCCGTAAGCGTCGTGACGATCCGAGCGGCGAGCCAGGGCCGCAGCAACGTCCGCGCTGCGAGGGCCTTGTCGAGGTGCATCCTGGCCGTCGACGAGCCGAGATCGAAGGCGATGAGCCCGGCATGCGCGTGCGCGCGCGCGTCGTTCGGCAGCTTCTCAAAGGCCTCGACGAGGCTGGTCTGCGCCTCCGTGAATCGGCCCATCCTGCGCAGAAACGCAGCCTGAGCGACGTGATAGTCGGCACGGTCCGGCCGGGCTTTGCGAAGCAGGCCCAGATCGGCCAGGCCCTGCGTCCAATCCTCGGCCGACGACGAGCTCTCCGTGATGGTCACGCGGACTTCAAGCAGGCCGAGGTCGTCGGGTTGCTTCTTGAGCCCCGCGTGCATCAGCGCCAACAATCGGCGGCCCTTCAGCTGGTACTCCTGCCGTTCCGCCGTGCCGCGCCGGTCGATGCGCCGCCACGTCTCCTCGAGCTCGCGCACTTTCGCGGCGTCGCCGGTGCGTCGCGTTGCATCGAGAGCCTGCGCCGCCGCGCGCAGCTCGTCCGTCGTCTGCGCCATCTGCGTCTCGACCGCGAGCAGGTCGCCGAGATCCGTCAGTGCCGCGCGACCGACCTCCGAGAGGCCGTCCTGCGCGATCAGGAGCAGCAGGAGGGCGGGCACGTCACTTCTCGATCACGGGACGATACGGATGGTCGCGGCGGCGGATCACGACTGCCTCGTTCAGCACGTCACCGTCGCGAAGCGCGTCGACGACCTCGATGCCGTTGACGACGCGGCCGAATGCCGTGTGCTTGCCGTCGAGCATCTCCGTCGGACGGTGGGTGAGGAAGAACTGGCTGCCGTTTGTATTCGGGCCGCCGTTGGCCATCGACAGGGTCCCACGATAGTGGTAGCGGAACTTTCCGGGGTCGAGCTCATCCTTGAATGCGTATCCCGGCCCGCCCTTTCCGTCGTTCAGAGGATCGCCGTCCAGCGAATTGGGGTCGCCTCCTTGGGCCATGAAATTGGGCAGGACGCGATGGAACTTCGTCTTGTCGTAGAATCGCGTGTCCACCAGCGACACGAAACTCGCGACGGTGTTCGGCGCGTCGTCCTCGAAAAGTTCGACGACGATGTCTCCCTTCGACGTCACCAGCTTCACCTGCGGCAGGTTGTCGCGATCGGCGCTGCTCCGCCTCGCGCGTTCCGCATCCCAGCGCGTGCGATGTTCGCGTGCGGCGGTGAGGGCCGCGCTTGCGTCGGCGCGCATGTACCTGGGCAGCGAGGCCCCGTCCTTGAGGGCCACTTCCAGCTGACGTACCGCGGTATCGAAGTCGTCGAGTCCGTAGGCCGCGAGGCCATCCTCGGCGAGCGCGCGCGGGTTGGGGCCGGCGGACTTCATCTGTGGGGCAAGCGCGGTTCGCGCTTCAGCATAGCGATTCGCGCGGCGGAGAGCGCTGCCGTGGCGGATCTGTGCGTCGGCATCGTTCGGTCTCAGCCGCGCGAGGCGGGCGGCATCGTCCACGAGCGAATAGATGTTCGCCGCCTGGTCCTTCTCCTCCGACTTGCGTCCGAGCACCGCGTCGAAATCCTCGCGGATGCGGATTCGCGCGTCGAGAGCCGTGGCGTTGTCCGGATTCGCCAGCAGCGCCGCATCCGCTTTTTCGATCAGCGCTTTCGCCGCATCGGCCTGGCGTTTCGCGATCGGTTCGAGCTTGCGGAGCATGAGCCTCGCCTCCTGGCTCGCTTGAGCGGCCGCGGCCTCGTCGTTTTTCGCCATCGCGATCCGGTACCGCTCCTCGATCGGGTAGAACTCGACGTCGATGACGCTGCGCAGCTCCGCGAGCTTGACGTAGTTTTCGAGACCCGTTGCCAGCTGATCGCCGGCAGCTGCACCGGGGCGGCATGCGCCCAGCGCCAGCACGAGAATCACGAGTCGCTTCATGGAAGCCGGCATTCTATCGGCCGTCGCGCCCGGAGCAAACGATTGAACTCGACCGGGCGAAAGGAGACAATTCCCGCTCTCATGGATTATTTCAACTATGTACGGGGTCAGCTGCACGTCGAGGATCAGCGCATCGACCAGCTCGCGGACGCCTATTCGACACCCCTGTACGTGTATTCCGCACGCACCATAGTTGAACACTACAGGAAGTTGACGGCCGCGTTCGCCCGGGTGGGGGATTTGGGCGACACTCCCCTCCTCTGCTACTCCATCAAGGCCAATTCAAACCTGTCGATCCTCAAGCTGATGCGGGACCTGGGGGCGGGATTCGATGTCGTGTCGGGCGGCGAGCTCTTCCGTGCCCTCAAGGTGGGGGCGGATCCGCGGAAGATCGTGTTCGCGGGCGTCGGGAAGACGGACGAGGAGCTGCGCTACGCCCTCCAGAACAACATTCTCCTCTTCAATATCGAAAGCGAAGAGGAGATGGAGAACCTGAACCGCATCGCCGCCGAGATGGGCAAGACGGCCCAGGCCGCGCTGCGCGTGAATCCAGACGTTGACCCGCAGACGCACACATACATCGCCACGGGGAAGAAGGAGACGAAGTTCGGAGTCGATTTGAACCGGGCGCGCCGCGTCCTGGCGCGCGCGAAGGAGCTGTCCAACGTGCGAATGGCGGGGCTGCACGTGCACATCGGATCGCAGATCACGCGAGCGGAGCCGTACATCGAGACGATGACGCGGCTCGCGAAGTTCCTTCCCGAAGCGCGGGCGATGGGGCATCGCATCGAGATGCTCGACATGGGGGGCGGCTTCGGGATCTGGTACAAGGAGAAGCTGGCGCGTCCCATTCAGGAGATCGCCGACGCAGTCGTCCCGATCATCCAGTCCATGAACGTGCGGCTGCTCATCGAGCCAGGGCGGTTCATCGTCGGAAACGCCGGCATCCTCGTCACGCGCGTCCTGTACGTGAAGGAATCGGGCGAAAAGCGATTCGTGATCTGTGACGCGGGCATGAACGACCT
>CAYXVY010000313.1:0-10752 GCA_964468745.1 uncultured Planctomycetales bacterium
CCCCCTCCCCCCTCTCCCCCCACGCCTTCTCTGTTTCCTCGGTTATCTCGGTGTTGGTTCTCGGCTGACTCCCACTACGGCGCCCGGAAAAACACCGCCCCCAGTGGCGGCAACGTCGCCTCGATCGAGTGCGGCCGGCCGTGCGCGGGCTCGTTCGTCGCCTTCGCCGATCCCAGGTTTCCCTGGCCGCTCCCGCCGTACTCCCCGGCGTCGCTGTTCAGGATCTCCTTCCAAGCGCCTGGTGACGGTACGCCGATCCGGTAGTTCGCGCGCACCTCGGGGGTGAAGTTGCACGCGACGATGACCGGCGGCCCCGACTTCGGACGTCGCAAGAACGTCAGCACGCTCTGCGCGCTGTCGCTGCAGTCGATCCACTCGAAGCCGGCGCCGTCACAGTCAGTTTGATGAAGGGCCGGCTCGCTCCGCATCAGCTTGTTGAGGTCGGCCACGAGCCGTTGAACGCCGCGGTGCGGGTCGCGTCCGAGCAGATCCCAGTCGAGGGACGCGTCGTGATTCCATTCGAGCCCGTGCGCGAATTCCCCGCCCATGAACAGGAGCTTCTTGCCGGGGATGCCGTACTGGTACGCAAGCATCAACCGCATGTTCGCGAATTTCTGCCAGGAGTCGCCGGGCATCCGGTCCAGAAGCGAGTGCTTGCCGTGAACGACCTCGTCATGCGAGAGCGGGAGGACGAAATTCTCGGCGTTCGAATAGAGTCCGCGAAACGTGAGCTGGTTCTGGTGGTGCTTGCGGTGGATGGGATCGCGCTTCATGTACTCGAGCGTGTCGTGCATCCACCCCATGTCCCACTTGTAGCCGAATCCGAGGCCGCCGGCGCTGGTGGGCCGCGACACCTTCTCCCACGACGTCGATTCCTCCGCGTAGGTCTGCACGTCCGGGAACGAGCGGTAGATCTCCTCGTTGAGCCGGCGCAGGAATCCGATCGCCGCCAGGTTCTCGCGGCCGCCGTTCTCGTTCGGCACCCATTCGCCTTCGCGGCGCGAATAGTCGAGGTAGAGCATCGAGGCGACGGCGTCCACGCGCAGCCCGTCGGCGTGATAGCGGTCGAGCCAGAACAGGGCGCTTGAGATCAGGAAGCTGCGCACTTCGTTGCGGCCGTAATTGAAGATGTAGCTGTTCCAGTCGGGATGAAATCCCTGGCGCGGATCGGCATGCTCGTACAGGTGCGTGCCGTCGAAGAAGCCGAGCGCATGCGCATCGGTGGGGAAGTGCGAGGGAACCCAGTCGAGGATGACGCCGACGCCGGCCTGGTGCAGGCGATCGACGAGGTGCATGAAGTCGGCGGGCGGTCCGTAGCGCGCCGTCGGCGCGAAATAGCCGGTCGTCTGGTAGCCCCACGATCCGTAGAACGGGTGCTCCATCATCGGGAGGAGCTCGACGTGCGTGAAGCCGAGGTCGCGCACGTACGGGACGAGCTGGTCGGCGAGCTCGCGGTACGAGAGGGATCGACCGTTGTTGCGGCGCCATGACCCGACATGCACTTCGTAGATGGAGATGGGAGCATCGAGCGCGCTCTTCGCGCGTCGCGCGCCCATCCACTCGCGGTCGCGCCATTCGTACGCGAGATCCGCGACGACGCTCGCGGTGCTCGGCGGGACTTCCGTCGAGAAGGCGAACGGGTCGGACTTCTCTACGACGTAGCCGTTGTACTTCGACGCGACGATGTACTTGTACAGCGCGCCCGGCTTGACGCCAGGGACGAACCCCTCCCAGATTCCGGAGCTGCCGCGCGTCGCAAGGGGATTCCGTCCGCGCTCCCACGCATTGAACTCGCCGACGACGGACACGTGCTCGGCGTCCGGCGCCCATACCGCGAAGTGCGTGCCGCCCTCGACGGCGTGCGCGCCGAGCTTCTCGAAGAGCCGGAAGTGCGTCCCTTCGTTGAACAGGTGAAGGTCGTCTTCGGTCAAAAGCGATCGCGCGCGGCGTGCCATGGGGGGCAGATGATCGCGGATTGTGCGCCGTGATGCAACAGCGCATCTCACTCCGGGGAGTTACGGGGAATGTCCGCCCCCCTGCTATGATCGTGGCAGATGCCCATGACGCGCGTCCGCGTGCCGCACCTGCTGCTCATGTCTGCGACGCTCGTTCTCGGGCTGGCGGCCGACGTGCGAACGGGCGTCGTGGGGCAGATCCTGATCGGCGCGGCCTTCTGGGGCGTGTTGTTCTACCTCTGCAGCGTGGTGGAGCCCCGCGAGCGGAAGGCGCTCATCGTGTGCCTCGCGGTCGCCACGGCGGGGGAGCTCTTTCTGTCGCTGGCGTGGGGCGTGTACACCTATCGACTGGAGAACGTCCCGCTGTTCGTGCCGCCGGGACACGTGCTGATGTTCATGCTGGCGACGGGGCTCGCGCGGCGGATGCCGGAACTCGTGGCGCGGGGGATCATCGCTTGCGCCGCCGTGTACGCGATCGCCGCGGCGGGCACGGGATTCGACACGTTTGGCGTGCCCCTCTTCCTCGTGCTCGGAGTCTCGGTGGTCGCGCTGCCCCGCGAGCGACGGATCCTGGCGGCAACGCTTGCGCTGTCGCTTGCCCTCGAGCTCTATGGGACGGCGCTGGGCGTCTGGACCTGGAGACACGACGTTCCGTTCACGCCGCTGGTGACCACGAATCCGCCGGCGCTCAGCGGAGCGCTGTACACCGTGCGCGATGCGCTCGTCGCCGTGGGGGCGTTGCTCATGGCCCGACGCGGAGCCGTCGCCCCGTCGCTCGGTCTTGTCGGCCCGGCATTGAAGAGTTGACTCGCCTCGGGTGGGTTCTATAAACGAAGCCATGTCGAACACAAAGCGCGTTGCTCTCGTCGTCGCCTCGCTGGTGGTGGCGGTCGCCATCGGCGGCACCCTCGTCGTTCAGTCGAAACACGCCGCCTACGTGCGCGAGACGATCGCGATCCTGCCCGAGGCGGAGAAGGCGTATGCGGACGGGCGATTCGCCGACGCCGCGAAGACGGTCGCGCAGGCGGTCGAGCGTCACAAGGCCAATCCCACTTGGTTCGCCCCGGCCGACGAGGCAAAGGTCGTCGACCTCTCGACATTTCTGACGGGACAACAGGCGATCTGGACACAGGTCGAAGCGACGAAGTCGCGCGCCGCTCTCGAGAAACTCTTCGAGTCGGCACGGAGCGGCTTGCCTCGCGCGCAACCGCTGCTCGATCGCATCAAGCCGCAGCTCGAAACGGCCTTGACGCAGGAACGCGACGGAGTCGTCAGCGCCGCCGGTAAACTGATTCCCGAGGCGCGAAAGGCGTATGAACAGGGGACGTGGGACACCGTCCTCGCGCATGTCGCCGCGATCCGCACGTCGCTTGAGACGCTCCCGCAGGCATCTCGCGAAGCCGCGGCACGCCTCCTCGACAAAGATCTGAAGCCGGTCGAAGCCCTTGCGGCCGCCGTCGCGACGATGCGCTCCATCAAGGGCGCGAAAGACGACGGTGCCCTCAAGGCCGACAAGTTGCGCGGTCTTATCGGTGCGCTCCCTGAACCGCAGGGCCGCGACGCCGCATTCCGCCGCGCGTTGCTGCAGCTAATCGGCGAGGTCGACCCCGAAACGCGCGCGCCCATCGTCGGCATCAAGCTCCGTAGCAGCAACCGCAAGAAACTCGTGGACGCCTTCACGCAGGGCGGCGGCCTCGTGACGATCGGTGACCCCGACGACTTGACCGTCATCGAGCTGCAAGGCCCCGTGCACCGGTACGCGTTGCGCGTTGCGGGCGACCCTGCCTATGTTCTCATCGAAGTCGACCGTGTGCGCCTGCAGTTCGCCGTCGACTTGGTGAATGGAAACGAGGCGGCGGCGCTCGCGACCGCGACG
Organism: uncultured Planctomycetales bacterium; assembly: GCA_964468745.1. Lineage (GTDB taxonomy): Bacteria > Planctomycetota > MHYJ01 > MHYJ01 > JACPRB01 > JACPRB01. The sequence goes on from CAYXVY010000313.1 coordinate 3,832, forward strand.
GAACTTTCTCGCGCGCTCCGCGCCACGCATCATCCGCGCGTCCTCGCCGACGAGGCGTGGGTCGTTCATGCCGACGCGCCCGGCCGCTGCGTCGTCAACGCGAGCGGCCAGCAGGCGTGGCTCTGTCTCGACGGCCGCATCTTCGTCGGCAAGGTCACGCCGGAAGGGGACGTGACAGAGCAGGTCGAGCGGTTTCTCCAGTGCACGCGCGACCTGGAGACCGCCGTGAGGAACAGCGCGTCGATTCCCGACGAGATCAAAGGCCCCGTCGCCGCGCTTCTCAAGGCGTCGCACTCGCGCGCCCCGCCCAACGACTACCTCGATGGCGAGTTCTGCCGCCAGGCGGTGTATGCCGGCTACCTGGAGGCGCAGATCCCGACCCTCGACGCCGACGTCGCCGCACGGCTGAAGAAGTACAAGAGCGCCTACGAAATCCTCGTCCGTTTCCGTCCCCGCATCGAAGCCCGCTCCTCCGACAACGCCACGATCCTCCACCGCACGAATCTCGAGGGGGACAGCTCGTGGTGCCTCATCGACGCGAAGACCACGACCTTCGCCACTCCGCCGCGCGATCACATGGGCTCCGACCTCGTCGTCCATTCCGTGTTCGCCGGCCAGCACGATGAGTTTCCCGCCGGCGAGGAGCCCATCGAGATCCGCATGTCGCACGGACTCGCCGGCATCGTCGCGCGGTGGAGCGCGGCCACGGCGAAACTGGAATTCGATCCGATCGTATGGTCGAAGGCGCTCGGCCAGACGATGCCCGAGCATTTCGTGGGCGGCGACTGGCAGATCCCGCCGCACGCGCTCAAGGTGGATGCACGCGGGCAGGCGCGCGAGCTGATCCTGCCGGCAGGGTCGCTCCCCGTGGCGCCCTTCCCGGGAGAGAAGCGCCGCGAGGCGCAGGAGAAGTTCCTGCAGCTGTGCAGCGAGCGCATGCGCTCCCCGGGGGAACTCCATCTTTTCTTCCGCTACTTCGTGCAGTACGTCCTCGACAGCCCGGTGACGACCGCGACGACGCTCATCGGGAGCAGCAAGCACACCGGCGACATGCACCAGGACGCCTTCCAGACGCTCGACCGCTGGATCAACGGCAGATTCCTGACCGACTGCGACGATCTGGCCGAAGTCTACTGGAACATCTGCCGGAGGCAGGGCCGGCTCGCCTACGTCCTCGGCGCGCCCTCGCATGCCACGTGCGGCGTCGTCGAGAAGGCCGGCGACGGGTGGGTCTTCTTCTGCGTCGATACCGGACCGCCGCGCCAGCTCAAGGGGGCCGATCTCGACAAAGTGGTCGAGAAGTTGCTGCGCACTTATGACGACGACGGCAGCATGGCGTTCGATCCGCGCCAGATGCAGTTCCTCTTCCGCTTCGCGGGGGAGCAGACGCGGACCGATTACTACCTCGATAGCCGGATGCTGCGCGACGCCGCGTACGCGGACGTGATGATCCGTGTCCAGGAGTACTGGCACTTCGGTTTCTATGCGCTCGGCATCGAAACGATGAGCAAGGTGCTTGAGACGGACAAGATGCCGGCGAACTGCTCGGAGATCTCGGGGCTCTACTCGCGCGTCGGCATGCACGCCGACGCGCTCAAGTGGATCGAGGTGGGCATCCAGGGGCTCGACCCCAAGGATCCGCTGAGCCGGCTCAGCGAGACGCAGCGGCTGGCGACGTGCCTGCGCGACCTGAAGCGCGCCGACGACGCGCACAAGGCGCTGAAGGCGGCGGGGGACGAGATCACGGCGATCCTCAAATCGAATCCGCGCGAGGGGAACCGGTACCGCCGGCTCAAGTTCCAGGTCGCCGCGGCGCTGGCGACGAACGGGCATCCCTGGGATGGCTGGGCGCTCGTGGGGAAGGACGTCGGCCAGCTCGTGTCGGCGGGGGTGGCGGCCGAGGCGCTGATGGCGATGGTGACCCAGATCTTCTCGGAGATGGTGAAGCTGCAGCGCGAGGGAATCACGTTGGCGGAGTCGCAGGCGCGCGACATGGAGCGCATCGACCAGATGCTCAAGACGTATCAGCAGTCGGGCCTGTTCAAGTCCGAAGATTCGCACATGGAGCTGATGCGAAAGTATGCGCAGCTCTTCAGCTACCGTCTCGCGATCGACGGGCCGGAGAAGGCGTTCGCGGAGCTGGTGAAGCCGGAGTATCCGACGGACAAGCGCCGTCACACCGCGCGCCGCGACCCGACCGCCGAACTCGATTGGCAGTGGATGCGGTTGACGCCGTTCTCGTACGCGGTTGCGTCGGGGCATGCGCTGGACAAGGACAACAAGAACGCGGGTGGCGCGAAGGAGGCGATCGCGATCATCCGCGCGATGGAGGCGGCGCTGCCGGAGATCCGCCGGCAGGGATCGCTGGGGACGATCGAGTTCTCGGTGATGGACCTTGAACTGCTGCGCGCGTGTCTCGAGATGGACGAGAAGGGGATCCGCGCCGTCTTCGACGAGATGAAGCGCCAGGCGTGGGGCGATCTCTACGACAATCTGTCGCGCACACTCGGCCGCGCGGCGGCGAACATGACGGTGGTGGACTTCGAGAAGGTCTTCCGGATGTACTGCGAGTACGGAGTGCCCCGCCGGCATTTCTACCATGTCGTCTACGCCGCCTCCGGGGCGGACGCGCGGGATCACGCGCTGGCGGCGTCGAAGATCTGCCTCGAGCGGTTTCCGGACGACGCGGACATGCGCCGCGAGCACGAGCAGCTGAAGAAGCTGGGAAAGTGAGCCGCTTGGCAAGGCTCCACGCGGCCAGGGCCGCTTATTTCGAAGTCTCAATCCTGTAGTCGACCGTCCGGAGCACGCCGGCCGCGAGCGTCAGCGTGTAGACCTGCACCTGGCGACCCAGCTGACGGAAGGCGCGGTACCCGTCCTCGGTCTTCTCGACCTTCTCGTCGCCCACGGTCATGTGCGACGGGATCGCGAGCCGCTTCATGAACGCGACGAACTTCTTCGCGTCGTCCGCCGTGTTGATGCGGAGGATCGTCTTCTTGAGCGCCGTGTTCAGGCCGGGCAACGCGTCGAACGGACGCTCCGCGAATCGTTCCAGGATGTACGCGCGCGGAACGACGATGCTCGACATGCGGGGGTCCTGCCACTTCACCCGGGCAAAGAAGACGCGGTAGCCCGGCAGATACGACTTCACGTCCTGCGCGTCGTCCTCCACGAGCTCGAATACGCGGCTCGGAGACGAGTTCATCTCGTCGAGCTTCGCCTGGAGCGATTTCATGACGGGGCCCCAGGCGATCTCGTGGATCGCCCCCTTCGCGCGCGTCCGCAACTCCTCCGTCTCGCCCTTTTCGGCGAGCGTTTCGAGCGCAGCCAGTGCAGGCCTGCCCAGCTTGACGAGTTCCTGGTGCGCCTTCGATCGCGTCTCGAGATCCTCCGCGCCGAGCTCGCGGACGAGCGCTTCGACGCGGTCCGCATCCTGAAGCAGCATCGCCAGCAACAGCAGCGTCACGGTCTCGTGATTTCCCTGATCGCCTGTGCGGCGAGCGTGCGCGTCTGGTCGTCTGCGTCGGTCGCCAGCTCGCGCAGCTTCGGCAGGCTCTCCCTGTCGCGCAGCATCCCCGTCGCGTGGATCACGTACCGGCGCACCTGGAGGTCGCCGTCGTCGAGGAGCTTGCGCACATGTGCCGCGTGTTCGAGCGATCTCATCTGGCCGAGGGCGCGGGCGGCCTCCGCGCGGACGGAGGGGTGCGCGTCGCCGAGGAGCCGTGCGACCGCGTCCGCCTCCGCGCCGATCTCTCCAAGGGCCTTCGCGGCGGCGATCCGGACGCGAACATCGGGATCGTTGGCCAGTCGCACGATGCCGAACGCGTGGCGTCCCGACTGCGACAGATCCTGGATCGCGGAGGCGCGGACCTCGGGGTCCGGATCGTCGAGCAACCTCGCGATGTGCACGGTCTGCGTCGTCGCCCAGCGCGAGAGCGACGTGGACGCCGCGCGCCGCACTACGGGATTGTCGTGCGAGAGATGCTGCTTGATGGCGGCGAGGAAGCGCTCGTGCCCCGTCTGCCCCATCGCCCACAGCGCCCCTTCCTTGGCGCCGACAGTCTGCTCCTTGACGAGCGCGAGCAGCTCATCGACGAATTCGCCACCGCGGCCCGTGTATGCGAGCGTCCGCGATGCGCGCACGCGCACCGCGAGGTCGGCATCGCGAACCAGCGGGGCGAGGATCTCGCTCTCGATGCCGTTGGGAATCGCGTAGACGTAGCGGCTGTCGAGCATCCCGAGCGCCTCGATCTTCGTCGCGGAATCCTTGAGGCCGGCGAAGAACTCCCGCACCAGCGGAATACGGTCCTTCTCGTCGGCGGTGTCGTGCAGTTTCTTCTCGAACTCCCAGATCTTCGCGCGGATCGGATCGACGTCCTGCGCCAGCAGCGCAACGAGGAGCGCCAGAATCATCGACGACCGCCTTCGCCGCCCAGCACTTCCGGAGCGAGACCGAGGTACGGATCGTCGATGTCGTACCCGAGGATGTCGCGGAAGAGCGTCGAGCGGATCTCCGCAGGCTTCGGCAGGGGCTTGTCGATGAGCAGCTTGTGGATCTTCGGCATGCGCACCGTCACGTTGTGATCCGTGTCCGGCCGCAGCGAATCCTTGATCGGCTCCTCGACGCGGGACTTGCGCATGTCGGACATGCGAAGCGGAGCGTCGCCGGAGATCTTCATCAGGTTCTTGTGATGGGCGGTGACGTCTTCGCCGGACTTCAACAGCGCCATCCCGCGCGACAGCCGCCACTGGTAGGCTTCGAGGTCCCAGACGCCGGGGATGATGTCGGTGACGCGGCCGTCGGGCATGCACAGCAGCGTGGCTACATTGCCCTGGAGCGTCCGCGTCAGCTTCACGCCGTTGCCGAAATCGATTTCGACCTTCGGCACGTCGCGCACGCTTTCCCACGCGCACTCGAAGCCGTCGTTCATCAGCTTCGCGATCCCGTCGTTCGAGAAGAGCACGCTTCTCGAGATGCGGGCGTTCGTTCAGCACCATTCCTGGTCCAGCTTGCCGAGCATCTGGAACAGGAGCACCGGCTTGCCGCTCTTCGCGGCCGCCTCAACGGCCTTGTCGAACGACGCATGCCAGTTCACCTTGCCGGGGGCGACCTTGCCTTCCTTTGGGGCGGGCACGCTGTCGCGCTTGATGGGCATCTCGACTTCACGTTTGCCCGCGTCGGCGAGCATGGCCTTGACGGGCATCTCGACCAACATCTTCCCGACGTCCGCGGGCTTCTTCTTCTCGTTGTCCTTCACGGCTTCCTCTTGCTGATCTTGAGAGAAGAGGGGGAGCGAGAAGGTTACGAGTGCGATGCACGCCAGCGCGAGGGTCTTCATGGGGCCTCCAGTATTCATGGAGGAGGCAACGCAAGGGGCGTGCCAAGCGAAATCGAGCGGGAATCGCGGGCGGTGTATCGGGCGGGATACGCGCCAGTGTCTACTCGGTGATGACCAGCTCGATCTCGGCGTGGATGGAACCCGTCCACGCGTCGAGCAGCATCTCGCGCCCCTGGCCCTCGTAGATCAGCTTCACCGTGTCCTTCTGCGGGTGCATCGCGACGTCGGCGCGGATCGTCGCCTTGTCGATCGCGAACGCGAGATCGGCGGTGACCTTGTAGCGCCCCACCGGAATGGGCGTGCGCTTCGCCTCCGTGAAGTCCTCGGGTTTCGGCGGGCCGCCCGGGAAGATCTTGGCGAATTCAACAACGCGGATCTCGATCGTCCCTTTCGACGGCACGACGGCGAAGCGATCGTCGGTCACCTTGCCGTTCGCGGTGACGTCCTCCGCCGGCGGCCGGTCGAGCGCGAGCTTCTCCTCGCCGAGGAAAACTCGCACCGGCAGCTCCGCGGTGATCGCGCCGTCAGGTGCGTATTTCACGATCGTGACCGGCCCGTCCGACGTGTTGCGCACGCGCACGACGAGGCGAATCTGTTCGCCCGACTTGTAGGACGGCTTGTCGGGGACGACCTCGAGAGCCAACGCCTTCGAGAGATCGACGGCCCGGATCAGCTTCAGCACATCCTTCGCGCGCGGGTCGCCCGACTTCTCCAGCGCCGGCACCGCGACACTTCCCATCGCCACGAGCTGGGCGACGGCGCGCTCGTCCAGCGCCTTGACGAGACGCGCGAGGGTCGCCGCTGCATCGGGGAGCGTCACGTCCCACAGGCGCAGCTTCGAGAGTCCGCCCGCGGCGAGTCTCCCGCCGTTCCACGCGACCGACTCCACGCCGAAGTCGGCCGAGGTGATGCGCGAGAGGACCGTACCGCCGGCGTCGCAGATCTCGATCACGTCGCCTCGGCGCCCGACCGCGAGATGCCTGTTGTCCGGAGCCCACGCGACGGAGACGATTTCTTCGGGCTTCGTTTCTCCCATCGAAAGGAGCCGGCCGCTCTCGACCGACCAGAATCGCGCCGCACCGTCCTTGCCGCCTGACGCAATCGTCCTTCCGTCCGGCGAAAAGGCGAGCGTCTTGGCGTGACCGATGTGTCCCTTCGACGTGCGGATCTCCTTGCCGCTTCCGGTGTCCCAGACGTGGATCGAGCCCTGCGTGCCGCATGCCGCGATGAGCGTGCCGTCGGGCGAAAACGAGAGCGACCACAGCCAGTCGCCGTTTCCCTCGAGCTTCGCCTGCCGCTCCCACGTGTGCGCGCTCCACAGCGAGACGTTGCCCATCATGTCGCCGGTCGCGAGCAGCTTCCCGTCCGGGCTCCACGCGATGCCGTTGCCGGGAGTCGCGAGCTTGCCCAGCTCCTTGCCGGTGGCGGCATCCCAGATACGCACCTCCGACCGCCCGTCGGTGGCGAGCGAGTTTCCGTCGGCGCTGCCTGCAACGAACCACATCGGGCCGGTCTTCGCGGGGAAGTCCCACAGCGGCTTGCCGGTCTCCACGTCGAACACGCGATCGCGCGTCGCGAGCCG
>CAYXVY010000314.1:0-10979 GCA_964468745.1 uncultured Planctomycetales bacterium
CGCTGCTGCACGACATCGGCTACCACGTGAGTTTCGACGCGCATCACAAGCACGGCGCGTATCTCATCGAAAACTCTGAGCTCTCGGGGTTTGCGCCGGAGGAGGTGGTCATCCTCGCGGGCATAGCGCGATACCATCGCAAGCGCGGCCCGAAAAAGAAGGATCCGGCGCTTCGGCTGCTGTCCGACGAGGACCGCCGCACGGTCGAGGCGCTCTCCGCAATCGTTCGCGTGGCGGACGCATTCGATCGGAGCCGCTTCGGCGTCGTCGAGTCGCTGCGCGTGCGTCTGAAATCGAAGTCGGCTACGATCCGCGCGATCGTTAAGGACGACGCAGCGATGGAGCTTTGGGCGGCGCGTCACAAGACGGACCTGCTCGAACGCCTGCTGGGTCGCGAAATCCGGTTGGAAGCGGAGCGCAGGACGGAGACGAAGAGGGTTCGCGAGGCGGAGAAGTCGGCCGCCGGGAGGCGCGAGTGACGGGACTCTTCACCTCGACGGAGCACCGCGGCAGGCTTATCATCGTCGAGGGGATCGACGGTTCGGGAAAAAGCACGCAGCTGATGCTCCTCCACAAGTTCCTCGACAGCCAGGGCTTCCCCGTCGTCTTCACGGAATGGAATTCGTCGGACCTCGTGAAGGAGACGACGAAGCGCGGAAAGCGGAAGCAGAACCTTACACCGACGACCTTTTCGCTGTTGCATGCGACAGACTTCGCGCACCGTTTTCACCATCTCATCTTGCCGCCGCTCAAGGCAGGGATGATCGTGCTGGCGGACCGCTACGTGTTCACGGCCTACGCGCGCGACCGCGTGCGCGGCGTCGATCCGACGTGGGTGCGGAACCTTTACCGATTCGCCGTCAAGCCGGACATCGCTTTCTACTTTCGCGTGCCGATCGAGGTTGCGATGAAGCGTATCCTGTCGGGCCGGCCAAAGCTCAAGTGGTACGAGGCCGGAATGGACCTGGGTCTCTCGGGAGAGATCAACCAGAGCTTCAAACTTTTCCAGTCGCGGATCCTCGAGGAGTACGACACGATGACGCCGGAGGTCGGGTTTGACGTAATTGACGCGACGCTTCCCGTGAACCGGCAGCAGGAGGTCGTGCGCCAGCGGGTCCTGGACGCGCTGCAGGGGTATGGAGGCAAGCGTCACATTTCGGTCGTGCCGCGTATCTATCCAAGGGACGAATGATGGCCAGGAACTACATGGGACGGGGCCTGCCCTACGTTTCCTCCGAGGATCTCTCGGGCAAGCTGATCGTCATCGAGGGCACGGACGGCGTGGGGCGCTCGACGCAGATGGCGCACCTGCAGCAGTGGATCGAGCTCAAGGGATTCCCCGTCGTGACGACGGGCTGGAGCCGTTCGAATCTGGTATCGACCTCCATCGAGGCCGCCAAGGGCGGCAACATGTTGAGTCACCTGACGTACACGCTGCTCTACGCCACGGATTTCGCGGACCGCCTGGAAAACGTGATCATCCCGGCGCTGCGGAGCGGCTTCGTGGTGCTGTCGGACCGTTACGTCTTCACGGCGATGGCGCGCAGTTTCGTGCGCGGTGTCAGCAAGGAGTACCTCAACGAGCTGTTCAGCATCGCGCTCGTGCCCGACCTCGTTTTCTATCTGCGCGTGGACATCGACACGCTCATCCCGCGCGTGATCGAGGCGGACGGGCTGAATTACTGGGAGAGCGGGATGGACATGAATCTGGACCGGGACTATTTCGAGAGCTTCCGGAAGTACCAGATGCTGCTCATCCACGAGTTCGACCTGATGGCGAAGGAATTCGGGTTCGAAGGGGTGGATGCGAGCGCGTCGATCGACTCTATCCAGGAGAAGCTGCGAGGGAAGGTTGCGGAGATCCTCCAGAGCTGAGGGTGCGCCTGGAGGGCGAATGGATGTCCTGGCAGCGTGTGCGCCCGCGAGACGTGAAGTAGCGCATAATACTCCCCGTATCCGATGACCGACTCGGCGGATCCCACAAAGCGCCCTGCTTCCTCGACGGTGCCGTCCTCGCACGGGGAGCGGCCGGAGCTCCCCGCCGACCCATCGGCGCGTGTCGGCAAATTCGTGCGCGTGAGGCTGCTCGGAAGCGGCGGAATGGGCGAAGTCTGGCAGGCGTGGGACACGCAGCTCGCGCGCTGGGTCGCCCTGAAGTTCCTCAAGGGACACGACGCCGACGAAATCGCCCGCTTCCGCCGCGAGGCGCAGACGGCAGCGGGGCTCTCGCATACGAACATCGCCGCCGTTTACGAGGTGGGCGAGGACCAGGGCAGGCACTTTATCGCGATGCAGTACGTGGAAGGGATGACGTTCAAGCACGTCCCCCGACAGGATGCACGGAAGCTGGTGAGGCTGCTGCTCGACGCGGTGCGTGGTGTCGCCTACGCGCACGAGCTCGGCATCGTGCATCGCGACATCAAGCCCGAAAATATCATGGTCGATGCGAAGGGGCGAGTCTTCGTCATGGACTTCGGTCTCGCGCGTTCGGTGGCCGGCGAGCGTTCGGTAAGCGGAAGCGTCGTCGGAACTCCCGCGTACATGGCGCCCGAACAGGCGCGCGGAGAGCGCGTGGACGCGCGCGCGGACGTCTGGTCGCTGGGGGCGACCCTTTATGAGCTCGTGACGGATCGCCAGCCCTTCAAGGGGGCCAGCGTCTACGAGGTGCTGCGGCTGGTCGAGGAAGCGGAGCCGAAGGCATGTCGGGTGATCGATCCGCGCATCGACGCGGATCTGGAGACGATCGTCCTCAAGTGCCTAGAGAAGGACCGGACGCGGCGCTACGGCACGGCGGCGGAGCTGGCGGACGACCTCGATCGGTGGCTCGCGGGAGAGGCGATCTCAGCGCATCGGCCCAGCTACGCGTACCGGCTTCGGAAGTCATTCGCGCGGCGCAAGGCCGTCGTGGCGGCGATTGCGCTGACGATCGCGGTATCCGGAGCGTTCCTCACGTACTGGACTCTGCAGCGCGTGGAGGCGCGGGAGTGGGCGCGTGTCGCGGGGCAGAAGGCGGCCGCCGGGGAGCACGAGGAGGCGAAGCGGCTGCTCGACCAGGCGCGCCCGCGGATCGTCGTGGACGAGCGGCTCTATCGTTCGTGTGTCGAGGCGCTCGATCGCATGCGCGCAGCGGCGGAATCGCGTCGCCAAGAGGAGGAAGTGTTCGGCCCGATCTTCTCCGGACTGACGGCGCTCGTGAAGGACGAAGCGGGGATGCGGCGCAGCTTGCAACTGTTGGACGAGGGGCTGGCCCGGTACGCGGGATCGTGGCAGGCATGGATGCGCAAAGGGGAATTTCACGCAGAACTGGGTGACCACGCGGCGGCGCTTGACGCGTTGGCGCGCGCGGCGGCGCTGAATCCGCGGCTGGCGGGGGCCCACTGGCGGCGCGGCATGATCTTCATTGAGAAATTGGGACGCCCCGATGACGCCATGGAGGCCTTCCTGCATGCCCAGAAAGCCGATCCTGACAGCGATTACGCCGTCGTTGGGCAAGCGCGCGTCGCGCTGCTCAAGGGGGACTTGACGCGCGCGCTGGAACTGTGCGACAGCCTCGATGGCAGGGACGTGCGAACCGCCGACGTGATCTTCATTCGGGCGATCGTATACGGCCACGACCTCGGAGCCTTCTACCGGCCGAAGGAGGCGATGCGATTGTACGATCAATTCCTCGCATGGAATCCGAGCCACACGCTAGCGCTGCACAACCGCGGGCTGCTCCTCCAAAGTGCGGGCGATTTCGCGAGGGCGCGGGAGGACTTCAGCGAGGCCGTGCGGCTGCGCCCGGGCGATCCAGATCTCTGGGCCGCGCGGGCAATCGTCCGGCAGGAATTGGGGGATCTGGACGGCGCGCTTGCCGACCACGATGAGTCCATTCGGCTGCGGCCTGACTGCGCCCGGTATCACTTCAATCGCGGCCGCACGCTTTCGCAGAAGGGGGATGACGACGGAGGTCTGCGCGCGTACGCGGAAGCCGTCCGGCTCGATCCCCGATTGGCGCACGCCTACTACAACATCGGAAACGTGCACGCAAGTCGACGCAACATGGCGGTGGCCGTGGACGCATTCACGAGCGCGATCGCGGCAGACTCTAAATTCGTGGATGCATTCGTCAACCGTGCCTGCGTGCGCATCGAGTTGAGCGAGTTTGTCGGCGCCATGAGCGACCTGAATCGTGCGATCGAGCTGCGTCCAGCGCACTTCGGTGCACGGTTCAATCGGGCGCTCGTTCGCGAGGCGACAGGAGACGTGGCCGGCACGATCGTGGATCTCGAGGCGGCGCTGGCGGCGGCGCCGGCCGACTGGCCGGATCGCGTGGAGGCGGAGGAGAAGCTGAAGCTCGCCCGCGCCAAGCGCGATCGGAAGTGACGTGGACGGACAATTTCCGCAGTCGAGCCCCGTTGAAAAGATATGAAAACGCTTCTCCTCCTCTGGGCGCTGCTGCTGCAGGACGACGCCGACCGTGTTCTCGCGAAGTCGCGTGCCGCGCGGCCGTCGGACGACGCGCTCTCCTTCTACAAGCTCGATTGGGCGAAAGACCTCGCTGACGCCAAGGCACGTGCGGCGAAGGAGGGGCGGCCGATCTTTTTCGTCGCCGTCACCAATATCAGCGGCCCCGACACCTTCTACACCGGCCACTGCTGAGCGTCCGCGGACCTCGTGAGAGGCGGGTCCCTCTCCTGGCCGGGTGCCGTGGACGCGCTGCGGCCGTTCGTCGTCGCGTGCTGGAACGGGCGCTCGAAGGATGAGATGCCCGACGACGTGCGCGCACTGTGGGACGAGGCACGCCCCGGTGGGCAGAACATCTCGTGCATGGTGCTCGACACGAAAGGGAAATTCGTGCGCGCGTTCTGGCCGCTCCCCGGAATGGGCGGTCGCGGCAAGGGAGATCCGTTCGATAGCGAGAAGCTGGGGCGATTCCTCAAGGATGAAATCGAGAAGGCAAACGTCCCGCGACCGGAGACGAAGCGCACCGGCCTGACGCTCCCGACGGCGGACGGTGCGGGCGTGCGCATCTTTCTGATGCTGCGCACGGTCGATCGCCCGATGTTGAACTACAAGGCGCCCGCCGTTGAGGCGGTGACGACGACCGAAATCGAGCGAAAGGCGCTCGCGTACCCCGCGAAGGCGCGCGACGTCGCCACGTCGGAGCTGCGCCGCTGGCTGGAGCAGATCTACCCGCCGGCGATCATGGACAGCTCAGGGAAACCGCCGGCCGTCGAGGGCACGCTCACGCTCTCGCCCGCGGGGGAGAGTCGCGCGATCCTGCGCGGCGAGGTGCGCTTCGAGCTCGACGACCGCGCGCGCACGAAGTACCGCGGCACGCTTGAGGCCGTCGTGACGTACGGTGACAGCGGTTTCGCGTCGTTCCGCGGCGTCCTCGAAGGGACGTTCCTGAAGCCGGACGCGCGGGGTGGTGCCGTTGAACTCCGGCTGACGGCCGCGATCGAGTCGACGCCGGAATAGGGTCTCGACGAATTGATCGAACCTCTCTAGAGCGGCTGGCGTCCAAGTCACCAGGAATCGGGAGGAACTGATGAGACACTGCGCCACAATTCTGCTTGTCGCCGCTGTCTGCGCGCTTTCGGCGTCCAGCGCCGATCCGGCGTGCTGCTACTTCAGCGCGATAGACAAGGACGTGAAGCAGCCCGGGCAGCGCGCGTTCCTGACGTGGGACCCCGCGGAAAAAATGGAAAGCTTCACGGTTCAGCCGATGTTCGAGGGGAACGCCGAGGACTTCGGCATGGTCGTGCCGACGCCGACGCAGCCGAAGCTCGCCGAGGCGCCGAAGGATTTCTTCAAGGCGCTGGCGATTTACACGATTCTGAAGCCGCTCGACAGCAAGAAGTGGAACCAGAGGGTGTTCAAGAGCGCAACGGGCGGCGGCGGCTCACCGGAGAGCGCTGCGCGCGGCGCGGATCGAGGCGTGAAGGTACTCGAGAGCGGCGTGGTCGGCTCGCTCGACTACAAGGTGATCGAGGCGACGAATCCGGATGGTCTCTACGACTGGCTCAAGGACAACAAGTACAGCTTCACGGGCGACAAGGCGACGCTCGCGTTCTACATCGAGAAGAGGTGGTTCTTCACGGTGATGAAGATCGATCCGAAGCAGATGAAGAAGCGGGCCGACGGGACGTACGCGGGAGACGTGACTCCGACGCGATTCACGTTCGAGAGCGACAAGCTGGTTTACCCGCTGCGCATCACGAAGATCAGCGTGAAGGACAAGACCGACGCGCTCTTCTACATCCAGGCGCCGGAAAAGATGGACCTGCCCGGCAAGCTCTCGTACCAGTCGAACTTCCAGACGATGTGGCTGACCGCATTCGACAGCGCGGTCTGGGAGCACTTCGGGCAGACCGAGAAGGACTGGTACGAATATGTGAAGTCGAAGCGCGAGGAGCTCTTCCGCGAGTTCAAGGACGAGCTGGGCAAGGGGCGTACGCCATCCACGCTCGAGTGGGCGCGCCGGCTCACGGATGACGATCTCAAGATTGCCAGCGGCGAAATCAAGTTCGACCGCGAGGCGCCGGCGGAGGAAGTGAAGAAGCTCACGGTGCTCAATGGGATTCTTCGCAAGGCGCACTTCGTGACGAAGTGCCGGCACGTGTTCTACAAGGACGATATGGACGAGGATCTCGTCTTTGCGGAGGCCTCATTCAAAGGCAAGAAGGACGCGATCGAACATGTCGAGATCATGCCTTCTAGTCCTCCATAGTGCGGCGATCCTGACGATCGTCGCGTGTGCGACGCGCGAACCCATCGGCGCGGTGAAAGACCCGAAGCCGCAGCGCTTCCTTTATTCGACGGAGCGTCCCGGTGGGGCGGAGGATGATCCGATGTCTCGCCCGCGCGACGTGACCGGCCGATCGGTCAAAACCCCGCGCGTGCGGGCAGCGCACGTCGACGAGGAGGGCGGGAGCGTCTGGCTGATCAAGAACGATCCTTGGCTCGCGTACCAGCGCGGCCGCGAACTCTTCCTGCGCGAGTTCTCCATGTCCGACGGCGCCTATGGTGAGGCGGGGCGGCTCGACGGGAAGTCGCTCGACGACGGTGCAACCAAGATCATGAGCCGCGATCACACGAACAGCTGCGCGATGTGCCACAACGTGCCGTGGCGCGACGCGGGAGCGGGGGCGACGATCCAGAAGAACGCGGGATCGGGCCGAAACACAACGCACATGTTCGGCGGCGGGATTCTCGAAATGATCGGCTGGCAGACGCGGGTGCGGTTGCTTGCGATCGCCGACGAGGACCACAGCGGATGGATCGCGAGCGGTGAGCGCAAGGGGACGCGCGCGGTGCTGGCCGAGGGGAAGTACGCGATCGACTACGGCACGTTCGGCGACGGGGACGGCGACGGCCGCCCCGACCTCAATGGCGCCCTGTACGTGTGGTACGTGGACGAGAAGGGGGAGCGCATCTCGTGGGCGAAATCGCTGCGCGACGAGGGGGTCGCCGGCTACAACTTCGAAGTGCAGGTGTTCGGCTTCGGCCAGCGCGATCGCATCAGCCACGGCGGCATAACGAGCACGCTGCGCGCCTTCGCGGCCCAGGCGTTCGACATTCACGCGGGGCTCACGCCATGCGATCCGACGATGAACCTCGAGCCGAGGCGCGACGGGCTTGGCGAAGTGTCGGCATGCGGGGCGCAGCAGTACTTCACGGGCACGACGCGCGATCGCGCGCAGCGGCGCGACGCCGCGGGGCGCAGCCTCGACGATCCGGATCGTGACGGCGTCATTGAGGAGATCACCCAGGGCGATCTCGACCTGATCGAGTTCTATTCGCTCAATCATCCGCGGCCGGCGGAGAAGGTGCACGCGGCGGGGCGCGCGCTGTTCGATCGCATCGGATGCGACCGGTGCCACGTGCCGGACTGGACGATCGAGCGCGATCGCCGTTTCTTCGACGTGGAAGTGGCGTTCCAGGACGGCGACCCCAGCGGCAGGATCGTCAATCGCGGCGGCGGGACGTTCATCGCGAAGGGCGTCTATTCCGACTTCGCGCATCACGATCTTGGCCGGCGCTTTCACGAGACGCAGTTCGACGGCTCGATGGTGACGAAGTTCCGTTCGACGCCGCTGTGGGGCGTGGGTTCGACGGCGCCGTACGGGCATGACGGCGCGAGCCTCGATCTCGACGCCGTGATCCGCCGACACGGCGGCGAGGCGGACGCGGAGGCGACGCGGTACCGCGAGCTTACTGAGGGGGAGCGCGCGCAGCTGCTGGACTTCCTGCGGGGACTCGTTCTTTTTGCGACGGACACCCTTGCGTGCGATGTCGACGGCGACGGCAAAGTCAGCGGTGGATTCGTGGTTGCGGGAGTAGATACAGGCGTGGAGCGGTTTAATCCCGAGTGGCTCTTCCGCGTGCCGGGGCGAATCGAAGGATGGACGCACAACGCGAAGGGGCAGCGCATCTTCTCGCAGGCGCTGGCGAACGTGCGCGAAGCCTACGGATGCGATCTGGCGTGGCTGCGCGACAAGGATCGCAACGGGTGGCCGGACGTGCTGGACGCGAAGGCGCGGTAAGCGTGCGCGATGGCCGCGCGCGTCAATCCTTCGGCTTCTTCTTCTTTAGAGTCTCGGCGGTCCTCTCCCGCTCGACGGCGACGATCTTCGACCACTCGAGTCCCGTCGCCCCTTGGAGCGCTTCCTTCCAATCGTCGCCATTCGTGACGGTGCGCTTGTACAGTTCCTTCACCGCCTCCTTGCCGCGACGCTCCTCGAACCAGCGGAAGAAGGCGTGTCCGCGCGCCACCTCGTCGTCCGCGACGGCTGAGAGATCCACGTCGACGGACTGAATCTCCTTCTGTGTGGCGAAGAATGCCTCGATGTAGCACGCGTCGTCCGCGAGCCACGCCGCGAGCCCCTCGTGAAACCAGCCGGGACTGCGGGTCTCCCCCTGCAGCACGTGCACGAGCTCGTGGTGGATGATTCGCGGGTACTGCAGCGGAGAGGATTTCAGGTAGACCGGCTTGGCCCCCTTCCTGATAAGGTCCGCCGCCTCCCTACGCACCTCGTCCATCCGGCGCTCGTACTCGCCGAGCCGCCTCATATTCAACCGCACTTCGCCCCTGTCGCCCACGCGGTCGCCGCTCGCGACCTGCGTTCCCCTCCATTCCCCGAGCTTCACGTCGATGGTCCAGCCATCGCCGAACGCCCCCAGCTTCTCCTCGCACGTGCGGATCGCGGCGGCCCAGTGGTCGCGCGAAAGCACCGCCTCGAGCACGCGCCGGTATTCCGGTCCCTGCTCCGACCACGACTTCACCGTCTCCGCTGACGGAAACGTGACGCGCTTGAGGACCTCTCGCGCGTGATCCTGCTGAAGCGCCAGCAGCAGCGCGACGAGTAGAGTCGTGGGCATCCTCACTACACTAGACACCGGCGAGGCGGCGGCACGCGGAGCGACGGTCCACTCGCCCTAAACGCGCAGTACCGACTCGAGATCCAGATCGGGAATCACGTCCACGTGACCGTTGCGCGAGCGGATCTCGAGCGCGAGCCGCCCCTGCGGGGCCGCGCGTTTCACCCGCTCGATCGAGCCGCGCCAGACGACAAGCGAGTTCGAACCGACGTGGACGACGAACTCGGGTCCGACGACGGTGCAGCTGCGCACACGCCGCGGAGGCCACGCGAAGATCGTTCCCACGCCGATGGCGGCGAGGGTGCCGGTTCCCGCCGCGAACGCGATGCAGAATGGCGCCATCTGACGGCACGTCCATGTCACGTATCCGAGGAGCAGCGCATAGATCATCGCGACGGCGCCCGGCGCACCGATCCACACGGTGCGATGTCCGTGATCCCGGATGACGGCGCGGCTCTTCTGCTGGCGCAGGAGTAGCTCTTCAAGTTCGGGCGCGGGCACGTGCTGTGCGATCTCCTCTCGCATCGATGCGAGTGATGCGTCGAACGCGTCGGCGATCTCGATGGGCCCATCGACACAGACAAGAACGAGACGTTTCCCGAGCACCGTGTGGTACTTCAGTCGATCCCAGAGGATGCGCGTCTCATTCACGGTCACGCCGTGCGCGTCGATAATTTCGCGTTGCTGGCGGATGCGCTCCGCGTCGCGCAGGCGAACGCCGGCAACGGCGGCGACCGCTACGATCGAGGCAATTCCGAGCACGAGCACCCGGTCGCTGCCCGGCGCCACATGCGCGATCCAGGCCGCGGCGCCCATCGCGAGCGCGGCGGCCAGCGCCATCCGCAGCGTCATCCACTGCGTCGCGTGCGCTTTGCGTTCGGATCCGCGGTACTCGATCACTCCCGGGAGACTGCGCGGGCGCCGACTCCGTTACCCGGGATCCAGCGTCGGCCCGCGAGGCTGACGGCCACGCCCGCGAAGAGCAGCAGGAAGCCCGTACCGAGCAGGAAGACGCCCCATGCGACCATGGACCGCGGCACCCACACGCCGCGGGCCTCGTAGACGGCCGATGTTGCCGCGAGCCCTGACGCGATGAACGCACGCGGGTCGCGCTGAACGACCGCACCGGCGAGCAGCGCCGCCGAGAGCGCAGCGGGCCAGGCGGGCGCGTACAGGCCACCCGCGATCAGGAATGCGCCGCCGAAGGCGGCGAGAGTTGCCGGCAACAGCAGCCGCAATGCTGCGAGGCCGCCCGCGGCGCAAAGCGCGATGATCGCCTGGGGTCCAGCGCCGAGCAGGGGCGGCGATCCGAGAGTGAGCGCGAGCGCTGCCGACGTCGCGATCCACGCGGCCGCTTCGCGAAGCGCCACGGGTGTCAGGCGCGCCACGAGCGCAAGTCCGCCGGCGAGCACGTACGGCGCTGCGTGGGACGGCGCAAACGTCGCGCCGGAGAGAAAGCTGCTCCACGCGATCGCGTGCCCCGCGTACATGAAGGCGACGAAACCAGGCGCGGCCGTGAGGACGCGGCGCGTCACCGTCGTCGACCAGTCGTCCGTCGCGAGCCGCGAAAGCCCGACGCGCGTGGTGGGCGCGACCGCCCATGCGACGAGCGG
>CAYXVY010000315.1:0-5230 GCA_964468745.1 uncultured Planctomycetales bacterium
CGGCGTTTCCGACGATGGCGTTGATGGTGGGCTGGCAGCTGTGGGATCGGAAGCGGCGCGAGGGGGGCGAGGCGACAGGGGACTCGCGGACGGCATCCGCGATCGCGCTGGTCGGGATCGTCGCAAGCTCGCTGTGGGCGGCCCGGTATTATTTTCTTCTGAGCGAGCCTGCCCGAACGGCGATCGCCGGACCGCTGGGACGACCCTACCTCATTCTAGCGATCGTCGGTGGGGCGATTCAGCTCGCGGCCTGGGCCGTGCTCTTCCAGCGGCGCACGTTTTCGGACGCGTGGCTGGGGGTCGCCACCGCGGGGCTTGTCGTGAACTTCATCGGGACCGGCGTGATGAACGAAATCATCCGGCTGGTCACTCTGGACGCGACGGTCGGGCTGCCGCTCCTATATGCACGGCACGCGGCGTCCTGGAAAGTCGCGGGGCTGCCGGTCTTCGTGTGCTTCCTCGTCGTCAACGTGGCCCTCATGGCGCTCTGCGTAAGGCGGGTGCGGCGTAAGGGAGCAGCGAGGCAGTAAGAGCGTGCGCTAGAATAA
Source organism: uncultured Planctomycetales bacterium (assembly GCA_964468745.1). Classification (GTDB taxonomy): domain Bacteria; phylum Planctomycetota; class MHYJ01; order MHYJ01; family JACPRB01; genus JACPRB01. The sequence continues at coordinate 549 of CAYXVY010000315.1, forward strand.
TCCGGGCAATTCATGCCGAGGGGGTGATCCCTCGAGCACCCCGCAAGGAGATCTACGTATGAAGATGCTGCTGCTGGCGCTGGCGGTCCTGGTCCTCCAGGACGCGACCGAGACGAGAAAGGTCGGGACGCTTGGCGCGAAGACTCGCGCACCGTCGGAATTCGAGACGACGGAGTACGCGTTGCCGCAGGGGACGCGCGTGCAGGGGCAGATGGTCGATTCGGTGGACGAGGACGGCCCCGCCGCGAAGGCCGGGCTCGCGCGCGGCGATGCGATCGTGAAGATGCACGACATCCGCATCTACAGCCTGGACCAGATCATCGACATCCTCCGCGTCACCAAGCCCGGCACGGTCGTGACGCTCGTGGTGAAGCGCGCGACCACGTACAAGCAGGAAGAGCTGAAGCTGACGCTCGGCGAACGCGAGTCGAAGGAGAAGCGGATCGGATGGGAGTACGCGGGCGTCGAACAGGTCGAGGCCGCGCTCGCGCAAGCTAAGAAGGACGGAAAGAAGCTGCTCGTCGGGCTGTCCGGCTCGGAAACCTGATGAGCCAGCACGCGGTTCGAGGGCCGTGCGCTCTCAAAGCTCGTTGCCGATGACGCCGTCATTGCTGCGTCCGCGGCGTACGTGCGCGTCATCCTGCGCGACCCGCAGACCGACCAGTTCACCGGCACGCGGGAGAAGGACGAGATACCGGCGCCGGGTCTCGCGATCCTCGACGGCGACGGCAAACTCGTGGCGGCCTGCGATCTCAAGGCGGCGTCATCCTCGGCCGATGTCGTGGAATTGCTCAAGAAGTTCAAGTAGCGCGTGCCCGTGAGGAAGGCGCCCCCGTAACGCCGCCGCACGCATCGCGTCTAATGCGCGCCACGCAAGGACGGCAACATGACCTGGTCGAATTACGTCTTTCACGGGCTTCCCCAGATCAACGACCTCGACAATCGCGTGCAGGCGACGATTCGAGTTCAGAACGACGCGCGACGCTCGCTCGTAAAGCGGGTCGCCGAGCTGGAGACCGATCTCGGAAGTGTCGCGCTGCTGGCGCGCGCGCTGTCGGACGTCTGCGTGAAAAAGGGATTGCATACGCGCGAGGAGATCGCCGCGGGGGCTTCGCATCTCGACGCCGGCGACGGCAAGGCGGACGGAAAGCTGAGCCGCAAGCGGGTCTAGGCGACCGCCGATGCCGCTGACTGGAACTGAGTAGCCGCCCCGCCCGTCATTTCCGCAGCCGGCGCAGCGCTTTCTCAACTTCGGCCCGCATCGGCCAGTCCGTCGGCGCGAGCGAGAGCGCCCGCTCCAAGTCCGCCGTCTGGCCCTTGAGGTCCCCCTTCGCGCCGCGCACGTTCGCCCGCACAACGTAGGCGTCCTGCGATTGCGGCGCCCGCTTCACCACCTGTTCGCAATCCGCGAGCGCGGCGTCGATTTCCCCCAGCGCCAGCCGCGACGTCGCACGCGCGCCCCACGACGACACGAACGCCGGATCGATGGCGATGGCTTCGTCCAGGTCCGCAATCGCCCCGCGATGGTCGCCCGTCGACGCCCGCGCCAGCCCCCGCACGACCCGCGCGCCAAGCGTCCGACCGTCGATCGCGAGCGCGCGGTCACAATCGGCGATCGCCGCTGCCGTGTTGCCGGTCAGTCGGTGCACTTCGGCCCGCTCGACCCACGCCTCTACGTGCGTCGGCATCAGGCGCAGGACTTCCCCGTAGTCTTCCATCGTCCCCTTGATGTCCCCCTGCTTCCGCCGCAGCGCGGCGCGGTTCATCCGCACCTGCACATTCGACGAATCCAGCTTCAACGCCTGCGCGTAGTCGTCGAATGCCCCACGCACATCCCCCTTCCCCGCGCGCGCCTTCCCGCGGATGCTCCACGCATCGACGCACGCCGCGTCGAGTGCGACCGCTTCTGCTGCGTCCGCGATCGCCCCGTCGTAATCTCCCTGTCGGAACCGAATGGACGCCCGCATCGCGAGTACCTTGGCGCTCTTCCCCTCGAACTCGACTGCACGATCTGCGAAGCGCAGCGCCGCATCCAGGTCTCCCGCCTCCACGCGCAGCATCGCCAGCATTGCGTGAGCCAGTCCGTTGCGCGAGTCGGCGACCAGCGCCGCCTTCGCGTCCTTCTCCGCATCCGCGTAGCGCCGCTGCCTCTTCTTCAAGTCCGCGCGCGAGAGCAGCATCGACGAATCGTCCGGCGCGAGAACCACTGCTCCGTCATAGTCTGCGATCGCGGCGTCGAGATCCCCCAGCCGGATTCGAACAGTCGCACGGATGTGATATCCGCGCGGGCTCGGCCCCAACTCGATCGCGCGCGACGCATCGGCAAGCGCCCCTGCAAGATCGCCCCCGGCCATCCGCATGAGACTTCGCTGGCTCCACGCTGTCGCCATTCGCGGCACCAGCGTCACGACCGCGTCCGCGTCCGCAATCGCCTCGCGCAATCGTCCAGCCTTCATGTGCGCGACGGCGCGGTTCGCAAGCGCCATCGCGTTCCGCGCGTCGACCTTCAACACGGCGTCGCAGTCGGCGATAGCTCCCTCGAAATCGCCGGCCTCGGATCGCACGGACGCGCGATTGATGCGTGCCCAAGGCATGAGCGGTCGTAATGCGATCACGTCGTCGTAGTCGGCGAGAGCTCCCGTTAGGTCCTGTGCCGTCTCCTTGTGATGCGCGCGGCAGAAGAGCGCAGGGGCGAATCGCGGCCGTATGGCCAGCGCGCGATTGTACGCGGCCAGCCGCTCCACGCCGGAACTCGTCAGGCCTCGCAGCAGGTGCAGCTCCTCCGTCCCCTCGACATTCCGGGTCCGCGCCAGAGCCTCCTCCGCTATCTTCCGGACTGCGACGTACTCCCGCCGCGCGTACGCCCGCATCGCCTCCGACGTGTCGCGCGCCGCTCCTTCGATGAAGCCGCTCCGCCCGGCGGCCGCGTCGAGATGACGCCCCGCCTCCGCGGCGAGAGCCCCGGCCTTGGTGTGTGCACCCTCCGGATCCCACAAGCTGTCGAAGGTCAGCACGATCGCCTCCTCCAACAGCATCCGCGCCAGATGAAAGTGCGCCGGACCATGCTGGGGATCGCGCACCAGGGCGGCCCGAAGCGCCTCCGCCCCCTTCTCAGGCCTCCCCTCCATTTCCCACGCGCGGCCCGCGAGGTACCACGCAGCGACGGCCCCCGGATCCGATGCGAGCGCCGACTCCGCAGCCGCGCGCGCCTGCTCCGCCCGGTGCAACAGCTCCGCCACCGGCTGCTCGGTGCTATAGAGGCAGCGCGTGGCCGACTCCAAGGCGCTCGTGGCGATTTCCACGTGCCGCGCCGCTGATTGCAGCGCCGCATCGGTCCGCGCGAGCCCCGCCTGCCCCCGATCGCTCCTCGCGTCGAGATCGACCACGGTGCGCCAGGCGTCTCGCGCCTCGCCCATGCGTCCCTCCTTCTCGAGCTGTTCCGCCGTCTCGATCGCCAGGCCTGCGCGGCGGGATCGCACGACTGCGCCGCCTCCGACCACGAGCAGTGCGACTAGAATCGCGGCGCCCGCGACAAGCGCGACACGATGGCGCTTCGCGAATCTCAGCCCCCGCGCCGCCACCGAGGGAGGACGCGCGCGGACCGGCTCGCCCCGGAGCCAGCGGTCGAGGTCGTCCGCCAGCGCCTCCGCCGAAGGATACCGCCGCTCCGGCTCCTTCTCGAGGCAGGACAGGATGATCGCGCGCAGGTCACGGTCGTCGCACGGCGGCGCGGGATCGGCACTCTCGATGGCCACGAGCAGGCCGACGATGGTTGGCGCATCGAACGGCGGGCGCCCCGCGACGAGGTCGTACAGCGTGGCTCCCAACGAATAGATGTCGAACGGCGTCGCCGGCGGTTCCGCGCGCGACTGCTCGGGCGACATGTACGCGGGCGTCCCGATGATGATGCCCGCGGCTGTGACGGCTGCGTTGCCGCTTCGAGGTCGGGCAAGGCCGAAGTCCATCACGTACACGTGGCCGGCGGAGTCGACCATGATGTTCGCCGGCTTCAGGTCGCGATGGACGAAACCGCGCGAGTGGGCGAAGTGGACGGCACGCGCGGCATCGCGCACGAAGCGGACGGCATCGCGCGTCTCCGGCTTCAGCTGTTCCAGCGAGCGCCCGTCGATGTACTGCATGACGATGCAGGTGTCGGTCGCCTCGTACACGGCGGCGATGTTCGGGTGCGAGAGCTGCGCGGCGGTCTGCGCCTCGCGTCGAAACCGGGCGAGATCCTCGGCGTCGAGGTTCTTGAGCTGCTTCAGCGCGACGGGGCGGTTGAGCTGCGGGTCCTGCGCGAGCCAGACTTCGCCGAAGCCCCCCTCGCCGAGCTTGCGCACCCGCACGTAGCGGCCCGTGTCCACCGGAGAAGTCTACATCGTCCCGCGAGGGCCCACAGGAATCGCGACCGAAGGAATTTGCGAATGCGCTGCGTTCGATTGACGTCAGACCGCAGCGGCACCGTCAGCGGCGTTTCCGCCAGAAGCGCGCCCGCCCGATCAGGCTCCGCGAGAAAAGTGGCACGGCGGAGGGGGCCTGCCCCCCCCGTAGCCCGCGAGACAATCCGGAGAAAAGAAGCGCGGCGTAGGGGGGTACTATAACCAGCCATGCCGCAACCCGAACGTCAGCCGCGCCTCCTCCGCACAGCGACCGCCGAACCGGCGCCCGAGTCGAAGCGAAAG
>CAYXVY010000316.1:0-6711 GCA_964468745.1 uncultured Planctomycetales bacterium
ACTGCAGCAGAATCTGCGCCTGTCGGCGGTCGGTCGAAGCCGCCGTCATCTCCATCGCGCGCTCCGCGATCGCGTCCGGTTGGTCGGAGGTCAGCGAGCTCCTCAGAAGTCCGAGCGCCTCGATCGCGCGCACGCGCAGCGCGAGCTGGGCGTCTGCGAGCGCGGCGTTCGTGGTTACGGGCGCCTCGGCCAGCTTCAGGAGGAGGGGGATCGCCTGCGCGTCGCCCGCCCGGCCGAGGAATTCGCAGATCGCGGCGTTGCGCTGGTACTCCGCCAGGGACGCCTCGCGTTCCTTCTCCTCGATTTCCGCGAGCGCGGCCTTCACGCGCCACGACACTTCGCGATCCGCCGAACCCTCATGGCCGCTCAGGCGTTCGCGCGCGTGGCGACCGAGCGTCACCAGCTCGCGCTGCGCGCCGTCCCGCTCCTTCCACTCTTTCGATGCGAGTTTCGCGACGAGCGCGTCGATCTGAGAGTCGAGACCCGGATTCTCGTCCGCCAGGACGCGCAACGCCACCGGCACGGCGTCCTTCGCACGCTCAAGCAGGGCTTCGAGCGCGCGCCGCCGTGCGGCCGGATCGTCCGCTCGCAGGCCCTCTACGAATTCGACAAGCTTCTTGTCGTCCTGCAGCGGCCCCGCCACGAACGCGATGATGGCGATCAGGAGGTGCATGGAGTATTGGACGGGGATTGTAGCGGGTTGCGTCCGGGAATTCCTCCGCGATCGGGAGGGGCGGCGCCTAGGGCTGCGCCTTCAGGTAGTCCTCGAGCTCCAGGCCCAGCTTGGCCAGTTCCATGCCGAACCGGTCGGAGAGGAGTCCCACGAACGTCTCCTTGCCGCCCTGCCCCTCCAGTTCGCGCTTGAAGTACTCGTCGAACAGGCGCCGGTATTTTCCGCCGGCGCCGTGCCGCAGGAAATGCACGAGCGCCCATGCCTCGCCGTAACAGAGCTCCGCGTAGCGCATCTTGCGATCCTGCTCCTCGGCGCTCGAGGCCGGTGCGTTCCAGTGCGCCCAGATCTGATCGATGTCCATCGCCATCAGCTCGCGCAGCGGCGGCAGGTCCTGACGCTTGATCGACTCTTTGAGTGCCGCCAGGCGCGGGCTCGGGAGCGACGGCTCCACGACGGCACGGCCGAGATCGTCGTGCTTGTACTGCTCGAAGTACGTCGCCAGGCCCTCCTGGAACCACAGCGACAGGGGCCGGTCATGCTGATCGGAACGCATGCGAAAATGGTAATGGACGATCTGGTGCACCGCTTCGTGCAGGATCACCTCGACGGGGAACGACTTGGTCCCCTTCATGCGTCCGTGATAGAAGACGACGCGTTTCTTCGCGTACTCGTAGATCCCAGGCACCTGCGGAGGGAGCGGCGGATTATTGCCGCGCCGCTGATAGTCGTCGAACGTCTCCTTCGACGTAAAGATGATGATCGGCAGGATCTCATCCGGCTCGCCGAGTCCGAGGGGCGCGCCGAACTCCCGGCTGAAACGCTTGATCAGGCTTTCCAGCCCGTGCTGGTACACGTCGAAGAGCTGGTGCGGCCTCCCGAGCTTGTCCGTCTCGCAGGCGAGCACGAACGGGGAGCTGGAGCGCTGGTCGATCTCGAAGCGGGCGCGCTCGAACTCGTGGTAGACGCCATCGGTGAATTTCTGGATCTGCTGATCGCGCGGAAGGCCCTTGAACATGCCAAGCGTGCGCTCCTGATCGGCGGCGCGCGCAGGGCCGGCAGGCTCGACCGCGTTTTCGGCCACGGGCGACGCGACATCGGGCACAGCCGTTACGCGCGAACGCAACGCGACGTACCCGACCGTGGCGACGAAGAGCCCCGCCACGAGCCCCACGGCAATCTGCGCGGACGATGATTCCGGCACGAGGCGCCGCCACAGCGCCGGTCGCGCAGCGCTATGCCGCGCAGGAACCGTCAGTGTTGCGCGACACGATGTGCACAGGACCTTGGTGCCCGACGGAATGCCCGTGACGTTGTACCGTCGATCGCAAAAGGGACACCGGACGACGCTCATAGCCATAAGTGCACCACTCCGCACCCAGGCCCCTCTCTCGCACCCCGCCGGCCGTTCCCGTGAGCGGCCCACCCTTACTGTACCCGGAAGTCTAGCACCCCGGTGGGCGTTGGGCAAGGGGGGGGCCGAAGGGCCTCTCTCATCCGTACCGACGCCAACGCCCCGTCCTTTGCATAATTCGCGCTTACTGCCGCGCGCGCCACTCGAGGAGGCCCAGCCTCTCGATCACCGTGCGCGGCACAGGGATGCCGAGCGCCGACGCCGCCTCGCGCAGACGCCGGTTCGGCGCCGACTGCTCGCTCGCTCGCAGCCGGTCCCGCACCGCGGCCCGTGATACACAGGGGCCACACGCGAGCAGCGCCGGCAGAACCGCGTTTGCGATCAGGTCCCGCGCCCGGTCCGCGCCGATGAGGCCCGCACCGTCCGGATCGAGCCGTGACGCCGCGGTGTCGACGCCCGCCGCGAACGCCGCGAGCAGCCCCTCGCTTCCGAGCGATCCGATGAAGCGCGCCCATCCTTCCATCCGGAGCCTCGGATGATTCGCCGGACGACCCGGGCGCCGCCAGGGGATGGAGCGTGCCGCAGCATGAAAAAGCGATGCGGCCTCCGATGCACCGCAGAGACGCGCGCGCTCCCACGGCACAATCCGCGCCAGCTCCGCGAATCCCGGCGTGTTCGCACGGTATCCCAGGCCCACCATCAGCTCGCGATAGAGCGCCCCGTCCGGACCCAGCACGCGCGCGAGGCGCTCGAGCACGCGCACGCGCGACGCCACGCGCTCCCATCCCAGCTTCTCGAGCACGTCCGGCGCCGCCGCGCGGGGGGCCGGGGGGGATAGCCGCGAGCGAAGCTCAGCGGGCGGGAGTTCCAGGTACGCTTCGAGGATCAACTCAGGGATCCGCCCCGCCAGCCCTCGCGTCCCTCGATCAAACGGATCGCGGCGGAGCGCAACGTGCAGCACGACCCCGGAGTACGACGCATCCCTCGCGTGACCGTGGGCGCGCCATCCGTCCGGCGTAAGATGCACCTCCACATCCCCGTCGCGCGGTTCCCCGTCCATCATCAGCCGCGCCGCACGGAAGTCCGGCCCCGCCTCGCCCGCCGGGAATCCCGCGAATTTCACGTCGAGCGGACGGCCATCCTCCGTGCGCAACCCGGACCTCCGGAAGAGCCCGAGCAGCCATACGAGCTGTACCTCCCGCTCCGTGAGAAGACACTCCATATCGGCACCGCGAATCGAGCGGCAGAGGCAGATCAAGCATATCGCGAATGCCGGATGACAGACAGCGGATTGCGTCCGTCTCCACCCCGGTTCGTTATCTGCCGGAGCAGCTCTGCAAACCCGTCAGGCGTGCGCCATGTCGCGGTCTTCGCCGTGATCGGAGAAGCCGCGATCCCGCAGATGCAGCATGATTTCTTCGACAACGTCTCGAATGGGCCGCGCTTCGGTCCGAATCAGGAAATCCGCCGCACCGAGATAATACGGTCGCCGAAATTCCACCTGCTGCTTCATTTCCGTCAGCGGATCGAGATTCGTCAGCGATGGCCGGCGCTGCGGCGACGCCGGATCGTCGTGCAGCCGCTCGAACGCGACCTGCGCTCCGACCTCGAGAAAGAACACGATGCCGTGGCGCTTCAGATTCCTGATGTTGCGGTATCGGAGCGCGGCCCCGCCCCCCGTTGCGATCACCTTCGTGTCGAGCCTTGAAACCTCCGCGATCGCCTCCGCCTCGATCTTGCGGAAGTGCGCCTCGCCGGCGATGTCGAATATCTCGCGGATGGTCAGATGCGTCTTGCCCTCGATGTACTCATCGCAGTCGAGAAACTCGAACTTCAACCGCTCCGCGAGCGCGCGGCCGACGGTTGACTTCCCCGCGCACCGGAAGCCGATGAGAACGACATTCTCCCCGCTCATCCGCCCACCCGGATTCCGGCCGATCCGCCGCCGAGCTCCGTGTTGATCCGGCCCGCGACCGCGGGGTCGATCGTCCCCTTCGCCATCGCGACCTCGCACGCGAGCCGCGCGAGATTCGCGTACGCCTCCGCAAGGCCGGGGAGCGTCTCACGGATCGCGTGCACGTGCGCCCGGATCGTCCCGACATCTCCGCGTTCAACCGGCCCGGTCAACGCGGCAGGAATCCCGACCTGCCCCACGTTTTCGACCGTCCCTCGCACGAGCGTCAGGATCGGATCGAGCGCCGCACGACGCTCGACTCCCGCGGCGGCAAAGAGCCGCAACGCCGCCTCGAGGACTGCGACGAGATAATTCGACGCGAAGACCGCACCCGCGTGATAGAGCGGCTTCGCGGCGCTGTCGACGCGCAGGGGCGTTCCCGCCATCGCGCGCACGGCCTGCTCGAGCACGGGAAGTGCGTCCGCATCGCCATCGATCGCGCACCACGTTCCCGGGAAACGCTCCGCCGCCAGCGCCGGATCCGCGAAGCTGCGCAACGGATGCAGGCCCCCCGCGAACGCGCCGAGCGGTCGCACGGTCGACAGGACCGCGGCCGGCAGCGCGCCACAGGCGTGCGCCACCACGGCCCCCTTCCTGGGTCGCAGCCGGTCCGCAGCAACCAGAATTGCCGCATCGGGCACCGTCAGGAGCACGAGGTCCGCGTCGCCGCTCACGCACAGCAGATTGTCGGTGGGTTCACCGCCGCCGATAAATGCGGCCGCTTCCCGCGCGCGCCCTTCCGTGCGGCATGCGACACCGCCGATGCGCCACCCCGCCTGTGCAAGGAGGCGTCCGAGCGTACGCCCGGTGTGGCCGGCACCCGCTATTGCGACGGTTCTTATCAAAGGAAAAAGCCTCCGCACGAGCCGTGGTGGACGCCAGGCATGCGAACCCGGCTAAGCCAAGGGGGCGAAGCCCGTCGCGTTCAGGCTTCCAGGCGTCCCGGCAAAAGCACGTGGCCGCCCGGCATGCCCTACGGCGACGGATTTGGTCGCCCGCTCGATGATTGTAGGTTCGGCGCCTTAGAGTCCCCTCACGGACACTGCAGAGGCTCGACTCACAGTGTAAGGGCGCGCGCCGGAAAAAGAAAGACCCCGCGCGGGTCACGCGCGGGGCCTGTCGGTGTGTCTGGGAAAGGCCTAGTACCGGTCCGGATCCCGCTCATCCAGATTGAAGATGTAGCGGTCGATCTCCTTGTGGAGCTCCACCAGATCTTTGTACGCGCCCAGCAGGTGCCACTCGAGGTGCTTCCACACGCGATTGAAGACGCTGCCGCTGTCGCGCGCGCATCCGCTGAACGTCAGCGCGATGACGAGCATCATCAGGACCAGTCCGAGTTTCTTCGCCATAGACAAGCTCTCCAAGTGACGTCTCTCTAGACGGAGCGATCCTACTGAATCCCTGCACCCTGTAAAGAAAAAAAACCACAGGCCGGTCGCCCGGCCTGTGACGTGGAGTGCGATTGAGATCTACTCGCCAAAGTGCCTCTTCACATCCTCGGGAATCGCGACCTTCAGCTCCTTGTCGTAGCCGCCGATCGTAACCGAGTACGAAGTGCTCGACTTCAGCATCGCCCCGCCGGGCATGCCACCGTCGTCGTCCTCATCCTCGTCTTCGTCCCCCTTCTTCTTCTCGTCCTTCTTCTCCTCGTCCTCCTCGTCGCCGCCCATGCCGCGCGCAGCCATCTTGATCATCGCGCTCGGGCCCTTGGACAGCTTCACGTCGATGCGACGAACGAGACGATCCTCCTTGCCGACGAAGACCGTGGCATCCACCTTCTTGAGCTCGAAGAGCTTCATCTTCATGCCGGGCATCCCGGAGTCGTCGTCATCCTCTTCTTCGGCGATGACGTCGTTCGACAGCTTCGCCTTCAGCGGAGAGCAGTCCACTCCGCCGACCTGCTTGGCCTCGCCCAGCCGCACGGCCTTCAGCCGTCCAGCCTCCTTGGCAAGGCGCGCCAGGTTCAGCAGCGAGGTGATCTCTTCGGCAAACGCGCCGACGGTTTCCTGCTTGCCCGTCCACGTCTGCCGCTGCACGACCTTGCCGCCCTTCTTGAAGAGCTCATAGGTCCCCTTCGACGTCTCGAGCTTGATGGCGATCGTGCCATCGGCGCCGACGGATCCGGTGAATTTCCCCTCCAACGCGCCGTCGCCCAGACCGGCGATCTTCATGCCGCCCATGCCGTTTTCCTGGTCGACGCGGCCTTCGACCTTGAAGCCGCCCGCCTTCTGCGAGGCCTCGAGCCCCGCCTTGAGCAGATCGTGCGCCTCGCCTTCGGCGTGCGTCTTCTTTTCCGCGTCCTGCGCCGCCGCCGACAGCGTAAGCGCTGCCGCCATCACCACCGCACCGAGCGCCTTCGTCATTCGTTTCTCCTCACGTGTCCCTTGCATCCTGATACGCGACGCCAGCGCGGGCGTTAGTAGTCCGATTTCTTTTCTATCACGCGCGACGCCACCTTCCTGCGCTCGCCGACCGTGAAGTAGATTGCGCCGTGCTGCTCGACGATGTCGGTGAGGTAGAGCGATGCGTCCGCCGGCGGCGCCGTGTCCGGGGTGAAGTGCCGATTGTAGAGGCTCGGGAACGGGATTTCGTCCGTCTCGACGAGCGACGCGTTCGCGACGGCGCGCCCGTGCGCCTCGACGAGATCGACCTGCCCGCGCCGCAGCCGCCAGATGAGCAGGCCCGTGCCCTCGAGCTCGCGATCGAATCCCTCGCGCTGCCGATTCTCGAGGT
>CAYXVY010000317.1:0-21632 GCA_964468745.1 uncultured Planctomycetales bacterium
CGGCACCCGCGTGAGCAGCACCGAGTGTACCGACCTCGCCAGCCGCCGATACAGCGTCGCGAAGGCCGAGGCGTCCCCGCCGCGCGCGCGGATCACCACGTCCGCGAGCGGTTCCGCCTCGACGCCGCTCTCCACTTCCATGCAGAGCAATTCTACGGTCATTTCACGTTTGGAGCCCGTGTCACAACCGCGCCGCCGCGGTCGCCCTTCACGAAGACGATGCGCGCGTCGCAGCCGAGTTGCTTCAGCACGGCAACAATCTTGTTCGCCGGCGCGTCACCGTCCTTCTCGAACGTCAGATCGAGTCGATATTCCGCCCGTCCCTTAGACTCCAATGCCGTCACGCGAGCGCCCGTGCACGAGCGGCCGATCCTCGAGAGCGTCTCTTCGATCTCCTTCACGCGCTCGGCCACATGCGGCGCGTCGCTGCTCCAGCGGAACGCAACGCTGCGACGAATGCGCCACGACTCGGTCCGGATCTTGAAGTCGGACCCCTCGAGCGCTTTCGACAAGTCCGCAACTTCGACCGTCTCCACGGGGCACTCGAGGGTGATCGTCGCGATATCGCCCTTCGTCGCAATATTCAGCTCCAGCGCGCGCCCGTCATCGCTCTTCAGAGTCCTGAAATGCGCGGTAACGAGTTCGACGAACTTCGCGGCGTTCGCGTCCTTCAGCCCGTCGACGGGAACCGTGATGTCCCAGGGTCCGATCGCCAGCAGCAGCGCGATAATCATCGCTTCTCCTCCTTCTTCAATATCGCCAACCCGTTCTCCGCGACCACCTCGCTCTTCGTGATCGACAGGACACGCCGCACGTGCGGCTCGAGAAACCGGCCGAGCCTGTCGAGACGGGCCTTCGCCGCAAGGACTTTCCCTGCGTCCTTCGACGAGAGGTCCATGAGCGCGATCTGAACCTCCCCCTCGACCTCCGGCGTGATGCATTCCATGCGGCCGACGAGCACGCGCGTCATCGACTTCGGCGCGGGCGTCACCGCGATCGGCAGAACCTTGTCTGTCACGCTGCGCGGCACGCAGTAGAGGATGCGGAACCCTTCCGTGTGGAAGTAGCTGCGCTCCCACGTGCGCACCATCGCCTCCGCCTCTCGTTCGTACAGCCCCTCGGCCACGAGCTTCTCCTTGAGCAGCGGCAGCAGGCTCTTTACCATCGATGCAACGTCGACGATCTTCTTCGTCAGGAAGGGCTGCGGCCGCACCACGCTGGTCGAGCCACGCGCCGGCACTTCGGGAACATACGAGAACGCGCCTGCCCCGCCGGTCACATGCAGCAGGAACAGGTGGCGGATCGGCTCGTCGCCGCCGTTCTCGATCGTGACCTTGCTGCCGGCCCCGAACGTCACCTTGATCGGGATCGTGAACGTCCCGAGGCCGCGATAGAACAGGAACTTCTCTGTCTCCGTCGGCCCCATGCGCGGGCTCTTGCGCTCGACGGTCCGCACGTAATTCGAGTCTGCGATGCGCGCGAACGCCCACGGGTCGTCCTTCGGGACGGCGGGGCCTTCCCCTTCGCCCTTCGCAAGCACGTCGATCTCCCACTCGAGGAAACTCTTCTCGACCTTCGACATGTCGAGCGGGCCGTCGCTCTCCATGTTCTCCGCGGGCCCGAGTCGGTCGCTCACCGGATACCACTGCGTGAGCAGCCCCTTGTTGAAGCAAACGCGCACACGCGCGCGCACCGGCTTGTCGGAATAGAAGTAGGTGACCGGCGTCTCCATCTTCTCGGTCACGTTCTTCACGTCGACTTCGAGCCCCTTGTACCCCTTGTCGCGAAGCGGGCACTCGCGCACTTCCGTCCGCGAGTAGACGAACTCGGGCAGCGCCTCCTCCTCGTGATGCAGGCCTTCGAGCGTGATGCCGTCGGATCCCTGCATCGACGTGAACGTGCCCCACTCGTGCACGATGAATCCGTCGTCGCGGCTGGCTTCCTGCGATACGCCGGTGGACCACAGGGCCGCGACCGCCAACAGGGCGGCGCACACCCCGATCAATATCTTCCGCATGCGAGCCTCCTTGCCTGGGGTGAGGGCGGGCGACGAACGTCGCCCGAGTCGAACCATCACTCCACAAGACGCCCGCCACCCGCGCGCGTTAACGACGGTTGCGCGCGAATCCCGATCCCAATCCCGATCCCGATCAGCAGCGAACTGCTGCGTCAACTCTTCAAAAGACGAGGGCCTACACGAACGCTGCGCATGCCCCTTCGTGACCGCGCAAGGCGCATTGTCCGATCGGGATTGGGATTGGGATTGGGATTCGCCGCTACTGCGGCTCGCGCGACATGTTGACCTTGAAGCCGTCTCCCTCGACGATCAGCTCGTACAGCTCCTTGTGCCCTGCGCTGTCCGTGATGATCGTCACGCCCGACTGGTCCGCATACGTTTCGACCACCTTGCGCATCTTCGCCTGGCCGATCGCGAACGCCTTCACGCTTTCAAAGTGTGCGGCGTACAGTTCGAACAGCCACTGCGACGTCAGAAAGCTCTCCGGCAGCCGCGTCGCGCGACTCCCCGTCCGCTTCGTATGCCCTTCGTTGATCGAGGACCATTTTCCCAGCACGAGGAGCGCGTCTGCATCGAGCTTGTCCATGTGCGGCGGCGTGATCGAATCGACCTTGTCCTGCATGCGACGCCAGAGCCAGTCGGAACGAAGGGCGCAGGACATGCCCACGTACGTCGCCTGCGCATCCCCCTTCGCCAGCGACTCGTTCCACTGGGCGAACATCTTCCGCGCCGCCTCCCGCGCACGCTCCTCCTCGGGACTCTCCGGCGGACGCAAGTTGCTCTGCGGCATGCACCCCGCGACGACAACCGCCAGAACCAGCGTCCAGTGCCTCATCTCTTCCTCCCGATGATCTCGCGCGCCTCGGACGGCGTGACCGTGGTCTGCGCGCCGTCCTCCATATTCTTCACGTTTACGACCCCCTTCGCAAGCTCGTCGCCGCCGATGATGACGGTGAATCGCGCCTTGAGGTCGTTCGCTCGGCGCATCTGCGCCTTGATGCTCTTGCCTTCGAAATCGAGATCCCCCGACAGCCCCGCCGCGCGCAACTCCTGTGCCGTCTTGAAGCACGCCTCGCGCGCGTCGTTGCCCGCGGACACGATGAAAAAGTCCGGGCGCACCACGTCCACATCGAGACTCTTGAGCGCGAGCAGGATGCGCTCCGCACCCGCCGCGAAGCCGACGGCGCCGACGTCCGGCCCGCCCATCTGCGGCACGAGCGGATCGTATCGCCCGCCCCCGCCGAGCGCGTTCTGTGCCCCGATCGCCTGGGACGAGAACTCGTACACGGTGCGCGTGTAGTAGTCGAGCCCGCGGACGATCCGCTTGTCGACGGCGAAGTCGAGCTTCGCAATTCGCAGCCCCGCCTGCACCTTTTCGAAATGGGATTTGCACTCGGGGCAGACATGATCGGTGATCGCCGGCAACTTCTCGGCCAGCAATGAGCAGCGCTCGACCTTGCAGTCGAAAATGCGGAACACGTTGCGATCGAAACGTCTCCGGCAATTCTCGCAGTAGTCCTTGAGACTCTCCCCGACGGCCGCCTTCACCGCGTCGCGATATCCGCCGCGACAGGTCGCGCACCCGAGCGTGTTGACGCGCAGCGCGTACTCGGTGAGGCCGACTCCGCGAAGAATGTCGGCGAACACCGCCATCGTCTCGACGTCGATCAACGGGTCCTTCGACCCGACCGCCTCGACGCCGAACTGTGTGAACTGCCGCGAGCGCCCCTTCTGCGGCTTCTCGTAACGGAACATCGGCCCGTAGTAGAAGACTTTCCACATCGAGCGCTGGTTGAAGAGGCCGTTCTGGATGAGCGCGCGCAGCGTGCCGGGCGTGAGCTCAGGGCGGAACGTGTACGAGTCCTCGCTGTCCGACCTCGAGGGCACCGTGAACATCTGCTTCTCGACGACGTCCGTCGTATCCCCCGACGCCTTGTAAAAGAGCTTCGTATCCTCAAACATCGGAGGCCGGATTTCCGCGTAGCCGTAGCGGACGAAGCTCTCCCGCATCACCGCTTCAAGCCGCACCCACAGCGGGATCTGCTCGGGGAGGATGTCGTCGGTGCCTTCGGGTCTCTTATACGTCGTCATGGGGGGGCGCATTCTACTTGCAGGGGTTTCGACTCACAAGGTAGAGTCCTTGAACACTTCGGGGAGACAGCGAATGGCCGTCGCCCGCGTTACGGAAATAACCGCCTCGTCGACGAAAAGTTTTCAGCAGGCCGTGACAGACGGCCTCAAGCGCGCGGCGAAGACGCTGCGCGCCATCACCGGGATTGAAGTCGTCGGCCAGAAGGCGAAGGTCGAAAACAGCAAGATCACCGAATACAGGGTGACGCTGAAGGTGACCTTCGTTCTTGACGATTAGTGGCTGACCTGTACGCGCGCCGCCGCAAACTGGCGACGATCGTCGCCGCCGCGAGCGCGCTGCTGCTCACGGGCTGGCTGATCTTCGGATCGCTCCCCGAAACCTACGCTCGTCCCGCCCTCATCGCCGGGCCCGAGTTGTCGATCACCTACCTGAGCGGCCAGGGCCGGCTGCCCGACAACGTCGTCGCCCAGAACTTCCTGCAACTGGACCCGGCCACCCTCGCGGTGCGCTCGCGCACCCTCTTCTTCGACCCCGATCTCGTCTGCGTCCGCACGCGCACCGGCATCGTCGGCTTCTTCGAAAAACGCTATCGGACCCTCCCCGGCGAATCGACCGTCGTCACGCTCGATCAGGAATGGAACGTCCTCGCCGCGGTGTACGACGACGCCACCGACACGATATGGGTCTTCGGCACGCACGAGAAGTCGATCGTCGCGCGCCGCATCGTCGCCGGCGACGCCGAGCCGGTCGAGTCGATCGCGAGTGCGGATGCAGACGTCGAGCGGCTCGCCGCCGTGGGCGGCACGCGCATGACCGTAGCGTGGAAGGAGAAGGGACGGCCGCACGTGCGCGTCTGGCGTCGCGATCGCACCTTCTCCATCGAGACGGCCGAAGCGCACCAGTGGACCCTCGTGCAGGTCGGCGCGCGCACGCTGACGCTTTTCTTCGACCGCACGACGCAATCGTTCTCCGAGCTCACGCTGCAAGTGCGCTGCTGCGACGACTGCGGACTGCCCGCGCCTCCGGCGACCTGGACCTACAGGGATGCCTTCATGTTCCTCGGGCGCCGCGTCACCGGGCTCTCCGCCGCGGTCGACGGCGATCACGTGCGCCTGGTCCTGACGCGCGTGGCTGCGGTGCAGGTGGCCGGCGTGCCCGTCGCGACGCTACAACCGGAGTACGGCGCGTCTCTCCACACCCTGCAGCTCGAGTCGAGAGTCATCCGCTATCTCGGGATGATCGTCCCGTTCACGCTGCTCGTGTGCGCCATGTCTCTCGTCTACCTCGGCTTCGCGCTAATGCGCGACCGGCGCCGGATGCTGCTCGGCAAGGTCATCCCCGCATCGCCCTACGCGGACGTGATGCAGCGCGTGATGGCGTTCCTCTTCGACCAGATGATCCTGGGTCCGCTGATCTACATCGCGCTCGACATCACCGGCCTGATCGCCGACACCCCCGATACGACACTCTCGGACGCGCGGGCCGTCGCCATGGCGGGGCTCGTCTATGTCATCAACGTCCTCTATTTCTTCCTGCAGGAGGCCTTCGGCGGCCAGACGATCGGCAAGCGCGTCGTCGGCATCCGCGTCGTGCGCGTGGGTGGGGCGCCGCTCACCGTGGGGCGCGCGTTCGTTCGCAACGCCCTGCGCTGCGTCGATTCGATGTACGTGCTGCTCGTCGTCGGCTTCGCGGTGATGTTCTTCACGCCCCGCAAGCAACGCGTGGGCGATCTGGTGGCGGGAACCATCGTGGTGCAGGCGGAGGAATTCCGCACGAATTCGTCAGACACCCCGGAGACGACGACGGATAAGGGTGCATGACGTGGCTGGCCTTGATGGCGCTTCTCCTCCGCCCGCAGCACCCGCCCGACGTGGACGCCCTCATCGATGAGCTGAATGCCGACAGTCTCGACCGGCGCGAAGCAGTCGTCGCAAAACTGATCGACGCGGGTGCCGCAGCCCAGCCCGCTCTTGTCCGCCGGCAGGCGACGGCGCGCGCGGAATTGCGGGCGAGAATCGAGCAGGCGCTCCTTGGCATCCGCATCCGGCGCGCGGGCGCGGTCCGCCTGCACGCGACGCACGAGTTCAGCATTCGCCGCGGTCGCGTGACCGCCCTTGCGTGGAGCCCGGAAGGCCACGCCTTCGCGAGCGCAGGCGAAGCCGGGGACGTCATCGTCTGGAATGGAGTCACGCGCGACGTGATGCTGTCGCTCACTGACCTCTCGTCGGAAGTCGATACGCTCGCGTTCAGCCCGACCGGCGACCGGCTCGCCGCCTCCGACCAGCAACACTCCGTCGTCTGGGATCTGTCGCGGGTCCGCGAGCTGCATCGATTTGCGCGCACGATCTCGCTGGCCTGGAGTCCGGACGGCAAACGCCTCGCCTGCGGCTACCCGAAAGCCGGCGGGGTGTCGATCCTGGAAACTGAAAAATGGACGGTCCAGCGCCACCTCGAGGCCGACGGGGCGGCGAGTGCATGGTCGAAGGATGCGAAGCGGCTCTCGTGCGGCGGTCAGGGCGCGATCGCCATCTTCGACGCCGAGAAGGGGGAACTTCTGAGGAAACTCCGTCTCGACAGTGACGACTTCCTGCTCGATCTGACGTACGTCCAAAACAACGCGCTCGTCTACGCGACCAACCACGGCACCGTCCAGTGCGGATTCGGACGCGCGAAGGTCACGGACGCGCTCGCCGTCGCGGCGACCGCCGACGGATCCAGGATCGCCGTTGCGACACCCGACGGAATCCAGACGCTCGACCGCGTCGGCGGGAAGCGCTCGTTCCTTCAAACGGGCTACACGAACCTCCGGTGCCTGGCCTATCGCCCGGACGGGAGCGCCCTCGCCTACGCGCAGGACGACCGCATCATCGTGCGGGAGCGCGATGCGCAGCACGAACTGACAGGTCACCTCCAGAGCCTGCGCAACGTCACCTTCTCACGTGATAGCCGCTACCTCATTGCATCCGGCACGAGCACTCTCTTCGCGAATCTCTCCACGGGTGAGACTCGCGACGTGGACATGAACTGTCGCGTGCTGGGCGCCGCCGGCGACTCCACGTTCGCCCTTGTCCACGGCTCCGGCGGGGCGATCTGGGATGCCGCCGACGGACGACAGATTCGTCCGATCTCGCCCACCGGAATGTGCGACAGTGACGTGACCGCGGTCTCCCCCAACGGCGCCTGCCTGGTGTTCGCCGTTGAGGACCAGTGGAACGGGGCCTGTGCGGACGAGCTGGCGTGCCTTTCCCTCGGCGCCACGAAGCCTGAGCCCGTCGGCTCCTTGCATGGAGTGCTCTGCATCGCATGGACCCGCGACTCAGATCGCTTTGCAGTCGGCGCGCGCGATTCCGTCGAGATCTACGACACCACAGGCCGACACAGGCTCCATGTGCCGACCGGAGAGCCCGTAGGCTCCGTCGCGTTCGATCCGACGGGTCGATGGATCGCGTGGAGCGACCACCGCAGAACGCACATCGCGTCGGCCGCCACGGGAGAAGAGCGGGCCCGCGTCGAGGCAAACGGCGCGTGGTGGCACATTCTCGACGAGGATGTCGCACTCAGTCTCGACGGCGCCAAGATCCACCTCTGGCACTGGCCGACGCTGACGCGCGCGGGCAGCATCGAGATCCCGCGGCTGTCGTCCATTGCGGTCGCGCCCGACAATAATTCCCTCGCTGTCACCGCCTGCGGCGTCGTGCGTGTCTACCGCATCGCGCGCTGAAGCAATCACACGATTTCTCCAAACGACCCTCGCCGGACGACGGATCAGATACCGAACAAGGGGGGTGGCGGCGGCGTGGCCACCGCACACGTCTACCGCGTGACCAGATAGCGGAGCGCATGACGCGGCACTCGCGTAGAATCACGCGATGGCCGTGCCCTCCGAGGTGGAAGCCGCGGCGCGCGACGACGCCAATCTCATCGGCAAGTACGTGCGCACCGCAAAGCTGGGCGCGGGCGGCATGGGGGTGGTCTGGCGCGCGTGGGACACGCACCTCGACCGCTGGGTTGCGCTGAAGCTGCTCACCGGAGACGACGAACAGGAGCTGGCGCGCTTCAGGCGCGAGGCCACGACCGCCGCGCGACTTTCGCACCCGAACATCGCCGCCGTGTACGAGGCACGCGACAACTACATCGCGATGCAGCTCGTGGACGGCGCGACCCTGGACCGACTACCCCGCGAGGACACTCGCCATCTCGTCGAGACCGTCCGCCAGGCGGCGCTCGCGATCGCCTATGCGCACGAGTGCGGCGTCATCCACCGCGACCTCAAGCCCGCGAACATCATGGTCGATACGCAAGGCCGCGTGTTCGTCCTCGACTTCGGACTCGCCCGATCGACGGCCGGGGCCTCGCCCCTGTCGCAAACCGGACTCATCCAAGGGACGCCGCAGTACATGAGTCCCGAGCAAGCGCGCGGAAGCACGCGCCTCGACGGGCGCACGGATGTCTGGTCGCTTGGCGCCACGCTCTACGAACTCGTCGAGGGGCATCCTGCCTTCGCCGCCCCCGACGTCCTGGCGCTTCTTCGCGTCATCGAGGAAGTAGAACCGGCACCTCTGCGACGGGCGGACCGCGACCTCGCGACCATCATCGGGAAATGTCTCGAGAAGGACCCCGCGCGGCGCTACGCCGACGTGCGCTCGCTGGCCGACGATCTCGGACACTGGCACGCCGGTGAGTTGGTGTCCGCGCGCGCGCCCTCGTTGGGGTATCGCATCCGCAAGCGCATCGTGAAATCTCGCGCGATTCTCATCACTGCAGCGATCGCGGTGCTCGTCGGCGCGGGGTTCGCGATCCCCGCCCTGCTGCGCGAACGCCGCGAGCGCGAGGCGCTGCGCGCGCTGGTGCCGCTCTGGGTGCAGGTGCACTCAGCGATGGAATGGCGCCGACAGGGCTTCCGGAACCCGGGGGAGATCAGGGACGAGTTTCTGCGACTCGAGAGTCTGCTCGCCGCGAAAATCGCGCGCCATCCCCGCCGGCCGCAGGGATATTACGTGCGCGCGATCGCGCGTCTCGCCTACACGGCCGTCCATACGGCCGAAGCGGATCTCGTCGAGGCCGTTCGACTCGAACCCGCGTTCGCCCCGGGGTGGAGTGCCCTCGCGCAGGTGTACGTCTCGCGCCACCACATGACGAGCCACGAAGCCCGCACCGACGAAGCCGCACGACTCCTCGAGGCCGCAAGAGACGCGTTCGGGCGCGCGTCCCGCGGGACGATCAACCTGGACGCATGGGGGCTCGAAGGCCCCCGCACGGCCGTGAACGATCTCGTGTCGCGGGCGTTGGAGACGTGGTACGTCCACGGGCGCCGCGAGGAAGCCCGCCTCATGCTCCAAGACGCATTTACCCGCGAGCGCTCCGAGGCCATCGCGGTGTGGCTTGGCCGGTGGGCGGAGAATCACGACTAGGCGCTGCGCTGGCTCGACGAGGCGCTGACGATCGCCCCGCACACTTCACGGACGCCTACTTCGTACGCTCCGCCGTCCACCACAAGCGAGGAGACGCGAAGTCGGCAGCGGCGGATTGCGAGCGCGTCGTGGAACGGTCTCCGCTCTTCGACCCCGCATGGGGGAACCTGGCGCTCGCCCGCCTGAAGCTGGGAGACCTGCGCGCGGCGCAGGAGGCCGCAGACCGGGCCCTCGCCCACAACCCGAAAAACGTGCACGCGCTGATCGCGCGCTCCGGTGCGCTGCGCGCGCTGAACGATCGCGAAGGGGCGCGCGCGGCAGCGGACCGCGCCGTCGAACTCGCGCCCCGGGAGACCGACGCGCTTATCGCCCGCGCCCGGCTGCGGCGCGACGTCGGCGACTTCGAGGGTGCGCGGTCGGACATCGAAACGGCCATGGCCATCGGTCCGGAACAGAGCTGGTTCTACAACGAGCGCGGTATGGTACGCAGCCGCATGGGGGACGAGGCAGGTGCGATGGCAGACTACGAGCGCGCCGTCTCGCTCAATCCGCGCGACCCGGGTGCGCTCGCGAATCGCGCAGCCGTTCGCGCGCGGCGCGGCGATCTCGCCGGAGCCTTGCAGGATCTGCAGGACGCGCTGCGTGTCGCCGGAGCATCGTGGCCACAACGCGCGGAGCTCGAAGAACGGATTCGTCTGCTGAAGGAAGCAATGCGCCGGCCTTGACGCGGTTGATGCATCCCCGCGCCATTCCCGGTACTCTGTGGCCCCTTGACCGAGAAATTCTTCGCCCCCTGTCCCCGCGGCCTGGAGGCCCCGCTCGCCGCCGAGCTCGGCGCCGTCGGGGCGACGGACGTCGCCCCGAACGAGGGCGGCGTCGCATTCGCGGGGACGTTCGACATCGCGTACCGCGCCAACCTGGAGAGCCGGCTCGCCAGCCGCATCCTGTGGGAGCTCGGCCGCGACGAGTACCGCAACGAGGACGACATCTACGAATTCGCCCGCGAGCTCGACTGGCCGCGCTGGTTTCACGTCGATAGCACGCTGCGGGTCGATGTCGCCGCCGCGCGCTCCCCGCTGACCAGCCTCGAGTTCGCGACGCTCCGCATCAAAGACGCGGTGTGTGACCGGCATCGCGCAACATCGGGGATCCGCCCGAGCGTGAGCAAGGAGCGTCCCGACGTGCGCGTCCACGCGTTCCTCTCGGAGCGCGAGGCGACGTTCTATCTCGACACATCGGGCGAG
The DNA here is from genome assembly GCA_964468745.1 of uncultured Planctomycetales bacterium. GTDB lineage: Bacteria > Planctomycetota > MHYJ01 > MHYJ01 > JACPRB01 > JACPRB01. Next base: position 10,765 of record CAYXVY010000317.1, read on the forward strand.
CCGCTCTTCAAGCGCGGCTATCGCCGCGAGACGGGCGAGGCGCCGCTGCGGGAGAATCTCGCCGCCGGATTGCTGGCTTTGTCAGGATGGAAACCAGGCACGACGCTGCTCGACGCGATGTGCGGCAGCGGGACGATCGCCGTCGAAGCGGCGCTCATCGCGCTCGACATCGCGCCCGGCCTCAAGCGCGCGTTCGGCTTTCAAAACCTCAGCTGGTACGACGCGGCCAGGTGGCAGGCCGCCAAGCTCGCGGCTCAGCGGCGCGTCAAGCCGGCGAAGGTTTCCGGAATTTACGCGCGCGACATCGACGCTGCCGCCCTCCAACACTGCAAGGCGAACCTCGTCGCGGCGGGCGCGGGAGGTGCCGTCGTCGTCGAGCGGGGCGATGTGCTGACGGCCGCTCCGCCCTCATCTACAGGCACGCTCGTCAGCAATCCCCCGTACGGCGTGCGCATCGGGGACGTCGACACGATGGCGACGTTTTATCCCAAGCTCGGCGACGCGTTCAAGCAACGCTACGCGGGATGGAACGCGTACCTTCTCAGCGGCGACGCGCGGCTCTCGAAACTGATCGGACTCAGGACAAGCAAGCGCATCCCGCTCCACAACGGCGCGCTCGAGTGCCGCCTCTACGAGTACAAGATGATCGCGGGATCGCTGAAGACTCCGCGAACGGACGCGCCCGTCTCGTAGGCACGGGGGCGGTGTGCCGGTGAGCGCCGCAATCGAGACATTTCCTTGGCCGGGGCCTCGCGCCTGTCGTACGTTCCACGTGAGGGAACGCCCATGATGAACGCGCTCGTGCTGGCCGCGACGATGCTCTTTTTACAGGATGCCGAGAAGATCCACGTGAAGGACGGCAAGGCGCCGGGCGTATTCTACGGGCTGTCGCTCATGCTGGACCTGTGGGGGAATACCCGCCACGAGACGTGGACCCTGCGTCCGGACGGCGTGCTTTTCTGGGGAGCTCCGCGCGAGCCGTTCGAGGACTTCGCCAAGCGCGCGCTCACCGACGACGAGAAGAAGGTTTGCAGCCGCTACGAGATCCGCGGCGCCGAGATCCGCTACACGTACCCCGGAGGGCGTGAAACCACGGGTGAGGTCGAGCTCAACGCCGACAGCAGCATCAAGACGATCAAGGGCGAGGCGGGGATGACCTTCTTCCCGATCCGCTACGGCGTCCCGTTCGAGCTGACCGGCTACTGGTCAAACTCGCAGTGGTTCAACAGCGGCGGGGCCCGGATGTATACGAGCACATACAGCAACCTCTCATGCTTCAAGGGCGGCCTCTTCGTGCATGAGTCGGGCGCGGCGACGATCTGCACCGCCATCCAGGAACGCACGTCCGAGCGGCGCAGCGGCGACACCGTCTTCACCGAGACGGTGCGCGAGGAGGTGGCGCGATTCTACGGCAGCGACGCGAAGAGCAAGATGGGCAAGTTCCGTGTCAGCGGCAGCGCGCTCATTCTCGTGTACGACGACGGCAAGAAGGACTCGTGGTTCATCGGCACGATTCCGAGCAGCTCGAAGAACGAAGCGTACACGATCCTCCTCGGCGGGACGCTCTTCACAGGCACACCCGGGACATTTCCGAAGCCGACGGGCGGAGCCGCGAATCCCGTCGAGCCCCCTCCGCCGCCCCCGCCACAGCCTCCGCCGCCGGCGGTCTGCAAGACGCCCCAGTTCGAGCTGCAGGCGCCCGCGGGCTGGTCGATCCGCGATCAGGACGAGCTCCACTTCCTCGTGCCCGACGGCGTCGACCGGAGCGATCCGTTCGTCCTGATCCTCCTCGGCACCACGCTCACCACGAAGGTGACAGACCCCGCGCTCGCGAAGGAGTTCGAAGACGTCGTCAAGGGACTCGCGAAGGGCGCAACGGTGAAGCCGGGCGGCGACACGGTGAAGCTGACGATCGACGGTGTGGACGCCGTCCGCATCCCGTACGCGGTCGAGCATGAAGGGAAATCGTTCCGCGTGGAGGCGACGTGCGCGATCCGGGACGGCAACGCGCTCGTGGCGCTCGCGCTCGGCTCGGAGACGGCGATGAAGAAGTTCGGCGACCCGGCGCGCGCGATGATCCTCGTAGCAAAGATCGCGGGCGCGGGCGCGAAAGTAAAGATCGCGGCCGATCGCTGCGAGCTGGAGATGCCACAGGGATGGAAGGGGAAGGAGACGGACCAGGGCGGCCTCAAGGTGACGATGCTGGTTCCTCCGGGGCGCGACGTCGAGGGCGAGTACGCCGCGTTCGTCCTGGCGACGGCGGCCGGCGCGTTCAAGTCGGCCACCGAGAAAGCTGCGATCGCCGACCTGCGCGAGATGATCGGACAGGTGGCGGCCGGGACGCAGGCGCAGGGCGAGCCGGAGACGCTGAAGGCGGACGGAGAGCCGGCGGTGCTGCTCAAGTACGCGGGAAAGAACGAAGCGGGCGACGTCGTGGTCGCGCACGCCTTCATGGTTGTGAAGCACGGCCAGGCGGTCATCCTCATGGTCGCGGGCAAGGAGAAGTTGGCGACCGAGCACGCGGCCGCCATGCGCGCAGGGTTTGAATCGATCAAGGTGAAGAAGTAACCGCTGCTTCTGTCCTCGGGTCTCCGGCCTCCAACTTCACACTTCCCCGTCGCCTACTCCGCCTTCGTCGCCTTTCCCGTCGCCGGATCGTAGATCACGTGCTCCAGCGTCGGCCACCGGAAGACCACGCCGCCGTTCACGCGCACGTAAAAGCCCTCGCCGCGCTTCCACTCCATGCCGAGCAGCTTGCCGCGATACGGAACGCCTTCGAACTTGAAATGACTCCACGCGTCGACGATCGGCCAGAACTCCAGCAGATCGTCCGATCGCGGCACCAGCCCGCCCGCATGCCGGATCAACAAGTCCGCGAACGCCGCGTCGAACACGTCCGTCGTGCGCGTCAGCCACGCCCCTGTGTCCGCGTCGTACGACTCCCCCACGCGCGGCCGCGACGCATCGCCGTCCTCGAACTGCGCGCGCACCCAGCGTTGCAGGAAGTCGTAGTACGCGCGGCGCGACACCCCCGCGTCCGGCCGGCGCCGCACCGCCCCCGCCAGCGCCTCCGCGATGAGCGCATTCGCGCGCGGCTGCACCGCCCCGTTCCACAGCGACCCCGGCGGCACCGCGATATCCGATCGTCGCGATACGCTCCGCGCAGGGAACGCACCCCAGAACTGCTCAGGGTCGAACAGCCGGTCGAACGTGATCTCCTTCGACGGCACGTCGAACGCGTACGGGAAATATCCGGAGATCTCCTCGACGAGCGCCTTCTCGTCCGTGTCGGGCCGCACGCCGTAATAAAACCGCCGCCCCTTGTCCCACATCTTCTCGTTGATCGCCTGCGCCACCCGCATCGCCGCCTGCTCCATGTCGGTGGGCGACTTCGACAGCGCGCGACGCATCGCCGCAATCGCCCGGCAATCCGCGTACAGCGCGCACGCGAAGAGCACCGTCTCGAGCGTCTCCTCGCGATCCGGCGACCGCGAGAACCAGAAAAACGACGGCGCCCCCTCCGTCCCCGAATGCGTGTGCGCGTCCCCCGCCGCCTGCGGCAGCACGACCGGCAGGCCGTCGCGATCGACGTCGAACCGCGCGATCACCCCCTCGACGTGCTTCTCGAGTTTCGGCAGCGCCCACGCGAGGAATTCGCGGTCGGGATGGATGAGATCGACCCCCAGCACGCCGGCCGCGATCCACGAGACCGAGTAGAGATTCAGCCGCTGCTCCACCTGCACTTGCGGAAGCATCCCGGGATAGAACCCCTCCTTCCCTTCGAACTGGTTGCGCAGCAGCGCGCTCACGTGGCCGCGCGCGTACCGCGGGTCGCGCAGCCAGCGCACCTCGTCGCATTGCTGGGCGTGGGGCGCTGTCAGGATGCGCGCCGTCCGTGGCTCTCCGCGCGATACCACGAAGCACGGATCGCGCAGGAACCCCGCCTTCGGCTCCGTGAGGCAGCGCCGTACGACCGCCCAGCGGTGCCACCAGAGCCGCTCGAACCCAGGGTCGGAACACTCGAAGCGCGGCACGCTGCGCTCGAACCACGTGTTGAATTCTTCGACGTGCTTCGCGGCGGTCTTCTGTGCGTCGGCGGACGATTGCTCAAGCGCCCGGCTCGACGCAATTTCGACGTCGTCACCGAACGCTCCGACGGCGGCGAACGACATCGTCGCGTGCGGCGCAAGCACGATCTCGCGCTGCAGGAGGATGCGCTCGATGGTGCGCTCCGGGAATGTTTCAAATTCCGCCAGACCCGAGCCGCGGCCGGGGTGATGCTCCATCGTGATGCGCACGCGGCGTGTCGGAACGCGCGTGAACTTCGCTTCGTTGTGTCCCTCGATCGGCAAGCGCAGCGGATCGCAGGCCGGCACGAGCGCGCCGTCGCGTTCGATCTCGACCGACACCGATCGAGGCAGGCGCACGCCCGCACCGTCGTCGATCAGGTCGAATGCAATGCGCTCGACCTCGCGCGCCTCGCCGAAGTCCACCTCGAACCAGTCGCTTACCGCAGAGGTCCCTGCGCAGGTCCACCGCTTCCCCACCGCGCGGATTCCGTCGACGGCAGCCCACGGCGAGTCCCCCGCGCAGGTGAACGACGCACGCACGTCGGGATTGCCGCGACGCGAACCGTTGTACGACGAATTCACGAGGCACTTCTCGCGGCCGGGAGAGAATCCCCCCGCCGCGATCGCATAGCCATAGGCGACGCCAAAGCGGCGATCGATCCCCGCGAGCGTCGCGCCGACGGGCTGCACGGGGAGGGGCGTGCGCAACTTGGCGACAATGCGCCGCTCGTCCGCGGAGTCGTTGCGGAGGACGACGCTGTCGACGGCGCGGTCATCGCTGCCGATGAATTTGGATTCTTCGATGTGGAGCGCCGCCGCGTCCGCGGTCATGAGCACGTGGGACGGATACGAGCGGTGGGACATAGGAGGGATGACGATGACGCGCGAGCCTTCCGTGAATTCGAGATCGAAGAGGGCTTCGTCGAGGCCGGGGTGGATGTACTGGAAGGTGCCGCGCAGGCCCGGGGTGGGCGCCAGGCCGTCGCACCAGAGGCGGCCGCCGACGGGGCCGAGTTGGATCCCCGAGGGGCCGACATTCTGTCGCGGCCCGAGCATGACGTCGACGGAACCGCGCTTGAGTCCGTCCTGCGGGCGGATGCGGGGCGCCTGTTCGCACGCGGCGAGGAGCAGGCTCAGAATCGCAAAGCGTCGCACCGCGACATGATAGCGATTTCCGTGTCGCGGGCGAGCGCTGCGGAAGGTCGGGCCGATCGTATAATCGCGACCCTCGATGAAGAGACTTCTGGTCGCCGCGATCGTGTGCGCCTCCGGGTGCGCAACCCCGCAAGCGGTTGACGTGCCGGGGGCGCGTCGCCTCGACGTCGAGCATCTCGTCATCACCGCCGCAACCGATTCGAAAACGTCGGAGCGCATACGGCGCTACTCGCGGTCACTCGTCGCGGATGTCGGCCGGATCTTCCGCGCGCCGGCGGGGCCCGTGAAGGTCTACGTGTTCGACACGAAGGAAGCACTGGCGACGCACGTGGACGCTATCTGCCGCGACAGCCAGAAGCGCCCGTCGCCGATGGGCTTCTATCACGAGCCGACGCGGAGCGTGCTGTGCAGCATGCAGTGGGGGCTGGGGTGGCTGGGCGATCTCATCGTCCGGTCGTATCTCGCCGACGACTGGAAGGGTCTCACGCCCAACGGCTGGTTCAGCAAGAGCTTCGTCTCCATGCTCTACAACTCGTTCCGCACGCCGCAGGGGGACTTCGAAGGGCTGAACGTGATGTCGTACTACCGGCCCCAAGTTCAGCGGATGATCGAGGCGAAGGAGATCCTTCCGTTCGCGCGGTTCTTCCGCGGCGAGTACGACGAGGCGAAGCTGCCGGAAGACTTCATCCGCAAGCAGGGGCGGGAGTTCCTGTCCTACCTGCACGCACGCGAATTGCTGCTTCCCTTCTACCAGGAGTATAGGAAGACGTGCGCCGCCGATCCGTCCGGGATCCGCGCCATCGAGACCGTGCTCGGCAATCCGCTCGACGGGGTGGAGCGAAACTGGACGGAGTGGATGCTGGCGGCCGACGGCGAGATCGGCGATTCCGAGATGGCGAAGCCGTTTCCGGTCCTCGGTATTCTGATCAAGCGCGGCACGGGCGCGGTCATTTTCCTCGCCTGCCCGGGCTCGCCCGCGGCGCGCGCCGGCCTCCGCGCGGGAGATCGCATCCTCAGCGTGAACGGCGTGACCGTGGACTCGCGCGACGCGGTGGTCGCCGTTCTGGAGAAGCTGACGATCGGCGTGACGGTGCGCGTGCAGGTGGGTCACGGCAATCGTCCGCGCGAGGTCAGCGTGTTGCTCGACAGGCTGATCGACGGGTAAGCGAAGCGAGTCGAGGGGTCAGTGCTGCCGCGCCTCCTCCAACATGGCCTGGACCCGCGCGCGTTGATGCCACTCCGGAGGTGCGATCTCGAGCACCTTCTCCCAGTCGGCGATGGCGCCCTTCATGTCCCCCTTGTTGGCGAGCCCCATGCCGCGCAGCTGATACGCGGCGTAGTGTCGCGGATCGATCTCCATTGCGCGCGTCGCGTCCCGGATCGTGCCGTCAAATTCGCCCTTCCGGAAATGCGCCTCGCAGCGGACGACGTACGCGCTAGCGTGCTTCGGATCCAGTTCGATCGCCCGCGAGCTGTCGACGATCGCCGCCTCGACGTCGCCCAAACCCAGTCGCGTCTGCCCGCGCAGCGCGTGCGTCTCCGCGACCGCCGCATCGAGCTGGAGCGATGCCGTGAAATCCCGGTCGGCCTCCGTGAGGTCACGAGCATGCGCGCGCGAAAGCCCCCGACGCTGCAGCACCTCGGCGTTCTTCGGATCGAGGAGCAGGGCCTGCGTGAAGTCGTCGATCGAGCGCTGCCATTCCGCGCGGAAGCTGTACGCCCTTCCTCGGTGAATCCAGGGCAGCACCGCGGCCGGCTTGAGTTCGATCGCCCTCGTCGAGTCGCGGATCGCCCCCTCGTAATCGCGGTTCATGTTGCGCATGCGCGCACGGTTGATGTAGGCCTCCGTCAGGTCCGGATCCAATCCCAGCGCGCTCTCGAAGTCGGCCAGCGCCTTCTCCGTCTGGCCCAGCTGATCGTGGACGTTCGCACGGTTGTTGTACATCTCCGCCCTGGGGCGCTCCGCGATCGCCGCATCAAAGTCGAGAAGCGCGGCCTCGAGGTCCCCCTTTCGCGCACGGGCCACGCCGCGCGCCTCCCAGATGCCCGGCAGCATCGGATCGATCAGCCGGCACCGGTCGAAGTCCGCGATGGCCCCGCTGTAGTCGCCGCTCTCTCGGCGCGCGATGCCGCGATTGTAGTGGGCCAGTGGGTCGTTGGGTTCGATCTCGATGGCTCGCGTGGCGTCCTCCACCGTACCTGCGAGATCGCCCTTTCTGAAGCGCGAGAGCGACCGGTTCGTGTACGCCGCGCCGAATCGCGGATGCAGCTCCAGCGCGCGGGTGGCGTCCTCGATGGCGCCGTCGTAATCGCCGCTCGTGTGACGGGCGCTCGCCCGATCGAAATACGCGCGCGCGTAGTGCGGCATGCGCTTCAGCGCCAACGTCTGGTACCGGATCCTCTCCGCGTCGTCGTTCGTCGAGTTGCCGAGCATGTTCGCGTACTCGGCAGTCGGGTCGCGCTCTTCCGCCTCTTGCAATATCCTCAGCGAGCCGGCGATGTCTCCCTTCACGTGACGCTGGTAGAGCGAGCGACTGATGGCGTCGACGACATCGTCCTCCGGCGAGCGAGCCAGCCCCCACGTCTGAAGCGCGCGGGCCTGGGCGTCTCCCGTCATCGCCCGATCCAGGTGGACCTTGGCCTCCTCGACGTTGCGGCGCAGCCCGGCACCCGTCTCAGCCTTGTTCATGCCTCCCACCAGGAGCACCTGCGCCAGCAACGCGTGGGCGGGACTGAAATCCGGATTGAATTTCAGCGCATGGCGCAGATCAGCTTCGGCCTCCGCGACGTCCTGCACGTAGAACCGCGCCCTCGCCCGCACGTAGTATCCGTGCGGCTGCTCAGGATGCCGGCGAACGTACTCGTCGATCGCCGCGATGCCCGACCTCATGCGTGCGACGATCCGCGCCGGGGTCTCGGACTCCTTGTACAAGTCCTGCTTCGCGAGCAGGACCTGGGTCCAGATCGGCCCCAATTCCCTGAGCGCATCGACGTCCTCCCGCGCCCGCATCCACTGGCGGCCGAGCACGACGGCCACCGCGAGCGCCACGACCAGCCCCGCCGACCCGGCGAGCACGATCCCCTTCCGTCGCGCCAGCGATTTCCGGAACCGGTACGCCACGCTCGGCCGGTGCGCCGAGATCGCCTCGCCCGCCAGCCAGCGTTCGAGATCCCGAGCCAGGTCCGCCGCCGACGCATAGCGGCGCGCGCGGTCCTTCTCGAGGCACTTGAGCACGATCGTCTCGAGGTCGGCGTCGACGTCCGGATGGATCGACCGGGGCGCCTTCGGCTCCTCCTCCTCGACCTTTCTCAAGATCTCGTAGACGCTCGATCCCTTGAACGGCGCGCGGTCCGTGAGCAGCTCGTAAAGCGTCGCGCCGAAAGCCCAGACGTCCGCGCGCGCGTCGACGCGCTCCCCCCGGGCCTGCTCGGGCGCCATGTAGGCGGGAGTTCCGACGATGCTGCCGCTGACGGAGCGCTCCCCCGTCACGGCGCGCGCCAGGCCGAAATCCATCACGTAGACGCGGTCCTTCGCGTCCACCATGATGTTCTCCGGCTTGATGTCGCGGTGCACGATCCCCTGCTCGTGCGCGTACGAGACGCCGCGCACGGCATCCAGCAGGAGCCGCACAAGGCGGCGCGCGTCCTGCCGCGGCACCCGCTTGAACGTGAGTCCCTCCACGTATTGCATCGCGATGAAGTGGCGTCCGGCGTGATCACCCACCTCGTAGACGGCGGCGATATTCGGATGCGACAGCGACGCGGCGGTCTGCGCTTCGCGGCGGAAGCGATCGATCTCGTCCGCGTCGTCCCCCTTGAGAAACTTGAGCGCAACCCAGCGGTTGAGCTGCGTGTCCCACGCCTGCCACACCTCGCCCATGCCGCCGCTGCCGAGCAGCGTGGTGCGTATGAATTTCCCCACCTGCGCCGCGGGATCGGTCGGCAGCACGGGAGGCGCTCCGTGGCCGGCCGCGCGCGTCGCCTGCGTGGGGCGCACGGTGGGATCCGTGGAATCTGTCATGCGCTGCGGTAAGTATGACCCCTCGCGTGCCGCCCCGCAATTCCAACGGATCCGTCATCATGGACGTACGGCGGTGCGCGGGAGACGCTTCCGCACCCTTGAGTCTGACGTCTCGATGCATGAATGAACTCAAGCCCCATTTTCGTTGACGATAGCGAAGAACCCTGCGCATCATCCGCCTCGTTCTGGACGTCCGGCGGCACAGCACCATCGAGGGGGACGCATGGGTGAACTCGCGTACATGAAGGTGGGGAGCATCAAGGGCCCCGCCCCGTTTGCCGCCAGCGACTCCGGCAAGCGTATGGGCTTGATCGCAGTCCGCGCCGCGATCCACCACGTGGCGTCGGACATCGACACGAAGACGGGACGGCCCACCAAAGACCGCACCCACCAGGGTTTCTCGGTGCGCAAGAAGATCGACTTCTCCTCCCCCCACCTGCACGAGGCCCACAAGAAAGGCGAAGAGAACACCGTCGAGATCTTCTTCTTCCACATGCCCCGCAGCGGAGCGGAGGCGAATTACTTCATCGTCACGATGACGAAGGCCCGCATCGTGAAGTACACCCTGACGATGCCTCACATGACCTTGCCCGACCCCCGGCGACCGGGCATCCAGTCATCGCACGAATATGAAGACATCGAATTCATGTACGAGTCGATCGACTGGGCCGTGAAGAAGAACGAGGGCGACCCGACGATATCGATTGCGGACAAGAACTCCTCCGACGTGCTGGCCGCCTTCGGACCCGACTGGATCGAAGAGGAAGCCAAGGCGAAGACTCTGAATGTCGCCGGCCGGCTCCAGGACGAGCTCGCCGAGCAGATGTTGAACAAGTACAAGTCGGAACATCCCGGCGAGTTCCCCCAGTAACCGCGCGCTCAAGAACGAAAAGGAATTTTCATGCCGAACGCCGCATCGCTGAAACTCAATGGCATCAAGGGGACCGGCCAGATCAAGGGCCGCGAGGGCGACGTCACCGTCGTCGGCTTCCGCCACGAGGTGAAGAACGACATCGACCCGCGCACCGGAACCCCGACGAAAGACCGCACGCACACGCCGCTCGTAATTCTGAAGAACCTCGATTTCTCCACGGCGGCGCTTCACGCGGCGCACGCCGACGGCCGCACGTTCTCGACCTTCGAGCTCAAGCTCTACCACATGCCCCGCAGCGGCAACGAGCATAACTACTTCATCATCAAGCTCGACAACGCCAAGATCGCATCCATGAAGCTGGTGATGCCCGACGTGGCGCTCGACATGCACTCGATCGTCCACGAGTACGAGGAGGTCGAGTTCACCTACGACTCGATCACGTACACGACCCCCGATCCGCCTCCCGCCCCCAGCTTGGACGCCGGCTCCTATGGTCCCTATTCGACGACGGACTCCGGGACCAGCGGGCTCGTGACCGGGTCGGGCGTGAAGTTCGCCCCCGACTGGATCGAGGAGGGCGCCGAAGCCCAGGTCAAAAAGATGTACGAGGCGGTCAAGGAAGCCGCCCAGAAGAAGTTCGAAGAAGATCTCAAGAAGGCGAAGGAAACGCCGAAGTAGAAGTCGCGGAACGACGAAGGGAGAACACGCATGATCGAATTCACCCGACGCAACGCCGTCGTGGCCCTCG
>CAYXVY010000318.1:0-31229 GCA_964468745.1 uncultured Planctomycetales bacterium
CCGCCGCAGCGGCAGAGCGCGACGTACGGCTGGTTGGCGATCGGCTTCCCCTTCGCGCTCTCGAGGTTGCCGCACGGCTTCATGCTCGCCGGGTCTTTGTAGATGTACGGACCGTTGGGGAGGGGGAAGATCGAGGGCTTCTGTGTCATGTCTCAACGGTAGCGCAGGCGCGCGTCCGACGCCACAGGGGTTACTTCCTCCCGCCCTGCGCCCGCCACCACGCCTGCCAGTGCTTCAACCCATCTATGCGATCGACGATGCGCACACCTTCGCGCGTCAGGATCACGTCGCACGACGCGTCCTGCAGGGCGAGCCGCAGCTCCTCGAACATCGTCGCGGCGTCCGCGCCGAACCAGAACTCGCCCGACCGCAGGAAGTTGCGCGCCGAGCGCTCTCCGAGAAACGACGTCCCCGCCGCCGCCGCCATCTGTTCAAGCCAGTCGCGCGGCAATCCCACGAGCTCCCGGCCCAACGCGGGACGCTGCCACTTCGCCCACAACTCGGGCTCCGCCAGCGCGTTCAGCGCGTCGAGGGGCTCGAAGTGCGACGCCGAGTCGAGCAGCAGTTCAACCCCGTCGCGGGATCCGAGTCGGCAGAGCGCCGAGGCAGCGTGAGGGTCTCCATCCAGCACGAGCTGCTTGAGGGAGGAAATGGCCTCTTGGGCGCCCATGTGGGCCACCGCGTTGATGGCGTCTGGATCGCGCCAGCCCCGGATACGTCGGATCAGATCGGGGATCGCTTCCGTTGCGCGCAGCGTGCTCAGCGTTCTCAGGATGACCGGGCGCCTCCACTGAATGTCCATTTCGTCCCCGTCGCGCAGCAGCTTCAGCAACGGATCGACGGCGTCATGCGCCTCGAGACTTGCGATCGCGTCTCCGGCCTCGCGACAACGGGGATCGCCATGACGTCCGAACATCTCCACACGCTTGAGCAGGGCCGGAACGAGCGCCGGAAAGTCTTTGACCTCCTTCGGCTGCACGAGGCGGCCGAGCGCACGGACGCTCGCGCGGTCGGCGTTCGGAAGCAGAGTGGCGATGAAAACCGGCACGGCCTCTTTCGCGTCCAGCCGCGCCAGGAGGCTTTCGTAGTACTCGCGGTCGCTCCCATCCTGCGCCTTCCAGCGCGCGAGGAGTTCGGGAATCGCCTCCTTCGCCTTCAAGCGCACGAGCGCATCCGCGACGTCGGGATGTGACCGCACGTTCCGATCCTCAGTTGACTGCACGAGATGCGGGATCGCGTCGCGGGCGCCGATCCGGGCGAGGATGCGGGCCGCCTGGATTCGGACGAAATAGTCCTCGTGCGTCAGGAGCGGTGTGATGATCGGGACGGCCGTCGCGCCTGTCTCCACGAGCGCGTCCGGGATGGCCGCCGGGTTCTGAGGCCGGACGACCAGCAGTGCCGCGAGCTCAACGGCGCACGGCGCCTTGAGACGGCGGAGCGAACCGACGACGACGTCCTGCAGGATCGAGTTGTCGTTCTTGAGGAGGGGGGTGAGGAACGGAATCGCGTCCTTCACGTTCAATCGGCCCGCGGCGTCGGCGGCACCGTAGCTCCCATCCTCCTTGAGGACCTTCAGGATCGCCGGGCGCGCATCGCGCGCATCGAGCACCCCGAGCGCCTCGGCGGCCGCCGAACGCACGCGGGGATTCGCGTCGGCCAGTAGGGGCTGCAGCGCCGGGATCGAATCGCGCGCACCGGCGACGCCGAGCGCCCTCGCGGCGAATTCGCGCTCGCGGTCGATGCCGCTGCTGAGGAACGGCTTCACCGCATCCGGCGCCTTCAGGACGCCGAGCGTCTGCAGGAGGAGGGTACGGCGTGGTCCGCCCTCGCTCTTGAGCGCGGCCTCGAGGGCAGGAACAGCCTCTTTGGCCCGCAGCTTCGCCAGAAGATGGCAGGAGGGCACCCACGCCTTCTCGGACGCGAGCAGGGAGATCAGGGCGGGCACGATTTCCGTGGGCATCCATTCGTACAGCAGCGAATACGCCTCGCCGAACGGGTCATCCTCCAGCAGGGGGACGAGTCTCGGGATCGCCCAGCGCGCCTGCGTCAGACGCAGAATGCGGCTCGCGTGGTCGCGCGTGTTCGATGGCAGTTCCTTCTTGAGCAAGTCGATGAGGCTCGCGTCCCGCGTCCCGACCCTGACCAACAGGTAGGCTGCTTCCGAGGCATGGTCTCCGTTCTCCTTGATGAGCTGCATGAGCTGGGGCACGACCTCGTCCGCCCCCAATCGCATCAGGGTCCAGGTATTCTGGTTGGTTCCCAGATGCTTCACCAATTCCGGGGCGGCCTGCTTCGCGCCGAGCTGCACGAGCGCGGTCAGGAGCTCCGCGCTGTGCTCGCTCGCGGTCAGGCGACGAAGGAGAGCGGGGACGGCCTCCGTCGCGCGCATCGCGCCGACGGCCCAGGCGGCATCGGCGCGGACGTTTTCGTCCTCGTCGTCGAGCAGAGCGACGAGCGCGGGGACGGCGTCCCGCGCTTGCAGGTGAGAGATCGCCCGGACCGCGGCACGGCGCACGTCGTTGTCGGGGTCTTTCAGTAGCGTGGCGACGTCGGGTGCGGCGTCGCGGAGGCCGAGGAGTCCGAGCTGTCGCGCGGCCGTCGCGCGCATCACCGGCGACTTGTGCTTCAGGAGCTCCAGCCGTTTGGCGATGGGCAGGTCCGCGTCAAGCACCCACAAGGCCTCGAGGGCGTCGGGGGCGAGGTCGGGGTCTGCGTCGAGCATCCGCACGATCTGCGGAATCGCCTGTGTCTGGCCCCTGCGGACGACGGCGGCGAGCGCTTGCAGGCGTATGGTGATCTCTTCGTCTCGCGCGCGGGGGGCCTCGGGATGTTGCTGGAGGGCGGACGCGAGCGCGAACGCGGCGAGGGTGAGCATGTGGTTAAGACGCCGCCCGGCCGCGCGGGTCAGGCCGGTTTCGTGGACGACGTGGCCGCGTGAAGCGCTGGATCAACGCCAGCTCTTCGACGCCACCCCCGTGATCGTCGCCAGGAAGCGCGGCTCAGCCTTCGGCAGCCGCGTGCGGATGCCGTCGATCGCGTCGTCTCGCTTCAGCTTGCGCGCCGCGCGGACGACCTGCGGGTAGGCGTGATCGACACGATCGATCACAGCGGATGGCCACCGCGTCTCCGAATCGTCGGCGCCGACGTTGGCGATCAGCAGACCCCGATAGAGCGCGAGCATCGTCTTGTTGAATGCCTGCGTCCCCTTCTTGCCGTGCAACCGGAGCGACTCACGCAGCCGGAAAGTCGTCAACGCGCCCACGTTGCCCAGTCGGTCGTACGCCTCGCGCGGCAGCAACGGCAGCTCGTCGCGATCGATCAGCGCAAGCAGCGGCGCCAGCAGGTCGAGCGCGATCAGCGTCCCCTTGCCCCGCACGAACCGTCCGAAGTACGCCTTCCGCTTCGCCCCCAGCTCGTCCTTGAGCTCCCACGTCCGCGCGACCGGCCCCGTCCAGCCCCAGTCGTCGTGGTCCATCTCCTTCATCGGGTCGCCGCATACCGCGCCCCATAACGACGGCAATGGGTTCTTGTTGTCGGGGAAGACGTAGGCGAGGCCCGCGGCGTTCACGAACTTCGCAGCGTCGGTGAGGGTGGCTACTCGCATGGCCGGGGATTATAAGCAATCGACGATCCCCCGCTTAACGCCGAGGGCGCAGACGGGAACGAAGAGAGGTCGCAGATCGGCCCCTATAGGGGAATTCTTGCGTTCACTCCGCGTCTGACTCGGCGACCTCGGCGTTAAGCCGGAAAGTCAATGTCCAGCCGTGAGCCTCGCCGCGCCGATATGTCTAAGTACGGGAACGTCTTGGGGTCCAGCCGTGTCTTACCCCTTGACGGCCAATATGTCGCATTTATAATTCGTTACTTGAAAGGTTCGCGCGGGCCGCGCGGATCCGAGATTGGGAGGTTGTGGTTTCTTGAAGCTGTTCCACTCCGCGCTGCCTCTGGGCGCTGAAGGCCCCCTCGCCGGCAAGATCTTCCTCTGGTCGTATTTCATCTTGCTGTCGATCCTCTGCCTCTACGGCATGCACCGGTACCTCATGGTCTTCCTCTACTACCGGCACCGCCGAACGCCCCAGCCGAAAGAACAGTGGAAGGACCTGCCCCCCGTCACCGTGCAGCTCCCCGTGTTCAACGAAATGTATGTCGTCGAACGGCTGATCGACGCCACTTGCGCCATCGACTATCCCCGCGACAAGTTCGAAGTGCAGGTCCTCGACGACTCCACCGACGAAACCCAGGACCTCTGCAAGAAGAAGGTCGACGAGTGGCGCGCGAAAGGGATCGACATCTCCTATATCCACCGCGTCGACCGCACCGGCTTCAAGGCCGGCGCCCTCGACAACGGGATGAAGGTCGCCAAGGGGCGCTTCCTCGCGATCTTCGACGCCGATTTCCTCCCGCCGAAAGAATTCCTGACGGGAACGGTCCATCACTTCACCGACGATAAGATCGGCTGCATCCAGACGCGCTGGGGGCACATCAACCGCGACTACTCCGCGCTCACCGCGCTGCAGGCGATCTTCCTCGACGGCCATTTCATGATGGAGCACTGCGCGCGCAACCGCTCGGGGCGCTTCTTCAACTTCAGCGGCACGGCCGGCATCTGGCGGCGCGAGGCCATCGACACCGCCGGCGGCTGGCAGCACGACACGCTGACGGAAGACCTCGACCTCTCGTTCCGCTCGCAGCTCAAGGACTGGAAGTTCCTCTTCCTGCCCGAGATCGAGTCTCCCGCGGAGCTGCCCGTGGACATGAACGGTTTCAAGAGCCAGCAGCACCGGTGGGTGAAGGGGTCGATGCAGACGTCGAAGAAACTGCTCGTCGACGTGCTGCGCGCGAAGATCCCGCTGTACGTGAAGATCGAAGGGGCGCTGCACCTGACGGGCAACCTCTGTTACTTGATGATGCTGGCAATCACGCTTCTGCTCGGGCCGGTGTCGATTTATCGCGCGCAGATGAATTTGAAAACGTCGCTGTGGCTCGACCTGGGCGTGTTCTTCATGGCGACAGTGTCGGTCTGCGTCTTCTATCTCGCGTCGCAGAAGGAACTCTACGGATTGAAGGGCGTGATCCGATCGATCCTCTACATGCCGTTCATGCTGGCGCTCGGCATCGGGATGTGCGTGGCCAATTCGTTCGCGGTGCTCGGGGGTCTCTTCTCCCGGACGAGCGGCGAGTTCGTGCGGACGCCGAAGTACGCGATCTCGGCGAACAAGGACACGTTCCGCGGGAAGAAGTACAAGGTGAGCCTGAAGAGGGTGGTGCCGTTCATCGAGCTGGCGCTCGGGCTGTGGTTCACGTACATCGTGATCTACTCGGTGCAGCGCGAGATGTACGGCGCGATTCCGTTCCAGTGCCTGTTCATGGTGGGATTCCTGTACGTGGCGTTCCTGTCGCTCTATCAAGCGCGGGCCCAAACCGCGTAGCGTGCGAATCCTCCTCACGGGCGGCGCGGGATTCATCGGCTCGCATGCGCTTGAGCGGCTGCTCTCGCTGAAGCACACCGTCACCGTCGTCGACGAGTTCAACGACTACTACGATCCCGCGTTGAAACGACGGAACCTCGCCGAGGCCGCCGCGAAGGGGTCGTTCGATGCGATCGAGGCGGACGTGCGCGACGCAGGCGCGATGGCGCGGGCGTTCGAGGTCGCGAAGCCGGACGCGGTCATCCATCTTGCGGCGCGAGCCGGCGTTCGTCCGTCGCTTGCCCAGCCAATGCTCTACCAGGAGGTGAACGTCCACGGGACGATCGTCCTCCTCGAGGAGTGCCGCCGGCGCGGCGTGAAGAAGTTCGTCTTCGCGTCGAGCTCCAGCGTCTACGGCGATGCCGACCGCGTGCCGTTCCGCGAGGACGACACGTCGATCCGTCCCGCGTCGCCCTACGGCGTGACGAAGCTTGCGGGGGAGCACTACTGTTCCGTCTACTCGAAGCTCTTCGGCCTGCGCATCACGGCACTGCGGTTCTTCAGCGTGTACGGGCCACGCCACCGCCCCGACATGGCCATCCGCAAGTTTTCGGAGCTCATGCTGCGCGGCGAGGAGATCCCGTTCTTCGGCGACGGGTCGATGCAGCGCGATCACACGTACGTGGACGACATCGTCGACGGCGTGATCGGCGCGCTCGGGCGCGACGACGCGTTCGAGGTGTACAACCTCGGAGAGTCGAGGACCGTCTCGCTCAGCGAACTTGTCGCGCTGCTAGAGAAGACGCTCGGGGTGAAGGCGAAGATCAAGCGACTGCCGCCGCAGCCCGGCGACGTGAAGCGCACGTGCGCCGATGTGTCCAAGGCCAGGGCGAACCTCGGCTACAACCCGAGTGTGCCGGTGGAGGAAGGCCTTAAGCGCTTCGCGTCCTGGTTGAAGGCGCGCTAGAGACCTTCTAACGCAGAGCCCGCGGAGATTACGCAGAGGGGTTCGGGGCGCGGGAGGGGATGGCCCATCCGCCGGCCCGCGGAAAGCGCGGGTGCGGCCGCGCAGACCCTGATTCAGAAACACGCAGCGTCGGTGGGGAGCGTTTCTGAATCAGGGTCTGCGTGGCCGCTCGTGCGGGCGTAGCCCGCACGCCGGCGGAACTCCGCCCCTCGAGCAACTCCGCGGGCTCTGCGTTAATTTGGGAGGTCTGGGTGTAAACTTCCAACCGTGGTTGAAGAGAGGGTCGGGCGGTACATCCTCATCGAGAAGCTCGGTGCCGGGGGCATGGGCGAAGTATGGAAGGCCCGCGACACGGCGCTTGAACGCTTCGTGGCGATCAAGTTCCTGAAGGGGGACGACGTCGAGGAGCTCGCCCGCTTCAAACGCGAGGCACAGACGGCGGCGAAGCTCAACCACCCGAACATCGCGTCGATCTACGAGGTCGGCGAGTCGAACGGGAAGCCCTACATCGCGATGCAGTACATCCAAGGGCAGACGCTCTCGAAGACGTCGCGGAAAGACGCGCGCGGGATTGTCGCCCTGGTGCGCGACGTGGCCCTCGCGCTGCAGTACGCGCACGAGCAGGGGGTCGTGCACCGCGACGTGAAGCCCGCGAACGTCATGGTCGACGCGACGAGAGTGTACGTCCTCGACTTCGGTCTCGCGCGCGATCTCAAGGGGCAGGCGTCACTCACCGCGTCGGGGCAGATGCTGGGCACGCCGGCGTACATGTCGCCGGAGCAGGCGCGTGGATTGACGCAGCAGATCGACGCGCGCAGCGACGTGTACTGCCTCGGGGCGACGCTGTACGAGCTGCTGTCGGGACGGACGCCGTTTGCGGGGGACACGCTCATCGAATTGGCGATGGCGATCGTCGGTTCGGATCCGGAACCGATGCGTCGCCTCGTGCCGTCCATGGACCGCGACCTCGAGACGATCGTGATGAAGTGCCTCGAGAAGGACCAGGATCGGCGGTATCAGTCGGCGCGCGACCTCGCGGAGGACCTGTCGCGCTGGCTGGGGGGCGAGGCGATATACGCACATCCGCCGTCGGTGGGATACCGGCTGGGAAAGTGGATGCGGCGGAGGGTGGCGATCGTCGTGCCCGCGATCATCCTGATGGCGGCGGCTGTGACCTTTGGCGTTTTACAGATGCGGGCGTCTCGCGATTTGGCGCAGCGCGTGGCCGGCGAGCTGAAACGCGCGTCAGCATTCGAGGCGCTCGGACAGCTCGATCGGGCGAGCGAGGCGTACGCGCAGGCGGAGGCGCTGGATCCTGGCAACGCCGCGGCGAAAGCGGGGCTCGAGGGAGTCCGTGCGCGCGCGGCCGAGGCGGCGGCGCTGCTCGAGGCGGGACGGCCGGGGCTCGACGAGGCGGCGCGACTGCTGTATCGCCCGTCCGCGAATTACGGGGAGCTGTCGGATCGCGTGCGGCGCGCGCAGGAGAAATTCGAACAGTCGCTGCGGCTCGCGCCCGGATCGGCGGTCGCGCATCTGCTGCTGGGGCGAGCCTGGGATCTCCTCGGCTGGCCGGATCGCGCGGAGAAAAACTGGCGGCAGGCTGTCGAGATCGACCCGTCGTTCGCGCCGGCGCACTTCGAGCTGGGGCGGCTGCTGCTGTTGAGGTCGATCCTCGCGCGCATGATCGTGCAGGGCGAGGCGGGGTCGGACGGAGCGGAAAGCAAACGCCTCGCGGCGGAGGCGGCGGTCGAGATCGAGGCGGCGCAGAAGGGCGCTGGACTGGAGGACGAGATCCATCGCGAGCTCGCGCAAGCGGTGTTGTTCTATGCGCGGCAGGACTTCGAGGGAATGCGCGCCGCGATGCCCAAGTGGATCGCGCGCTTCCGGGGTCGCGAGGGGGAGGAGGAGTTCCAGCTGCTGGGCTCGCTCACTCGCGCGGATGAGCGCGACACGAGTCACCTCAAGCGGGCGCTGGAGCTCAAGCCGGGCTATTGGATGGCGCTCTTCTGTCGGGGATTGAACGCGGCCGAGCGGGGGGATGTCGCGCGCGCGATTGCGGACTGGACGCGCACCCTCGAGATCAACCCGCGCTTCGTCGTCGGGTACTACAACCGCGGCCTGGCGTACTCGCGGCAGGGCAACGCCGCGGCCGCCATCGAGGACTACACGAAGGCGATCGAGCTCGACGCGACGTACGCGCCGTCGTATGTCAACCGCTCGCAGGCGCGGGGGGAGTCGGGGGACTTTCCCGGGGCGATCGCCGATGCGGCGCGCGCGTGCGAACTGTCGCCCCGGAGCTTTGCGGCGGCGGTGGCTCTGGGGCTCGCCCACGAAGCGGCGAAGGACTACACGGAGTCGCGCTCGGCCCTGGATCGCGCGGTGGAACTGGCGCCCGAGCGGATGGAGGGATACTACCTTCGCGGCCGGGTGCGGCACCGGTTGGAAGACGTCGCGGGAGCGATCAGCGACTTCGAGAAGGTGCTCGCGCTGGCGCCGAAGGACTGGCCGCTGCGGGAGGGGATGGAAGCGGATCTGGAGAGACTCCGGGGCCAGTAGAGCGCGCTCTATTCGCGCTTGGGCGGCGCGGGTCGCATCGCGCGGATCTCCGCCTCCGTGCCGATCTTGACGACGCCCTTCTCGACGAAGAAGTCGAGCCCGTAGGGGCGCGTCAGGAAGCAGAGCGCCGTCCACACGGAGGCATCGATGCTGGTGGTCACCTTCGCGTCCGGCAGATCCGTCACGACTTCGCTGCCGTTCCATTGGGCGAGGAAGAGCAGAAGCGTGTGTTTCAGTATCAGGTCCTTCACCACGAAGGACATACGCTTTGCCCTGATGTCCTTCACCTTCAAGTCGCTCTCGCGGTCGAACGCCTGCAGCGAGCCGGAAGCCGGCGGATAGGCGAGACGCGCGTCGGCAACGCTGAGCTTCGCGATCAGAGCTGTGCAGTTGGCGGCGACTTGCGCGTCGGCGTGCTTCGTCCCCGCCTCGAGCAGGGGCAGGACGGGTTCGCCGCGCTTGAGGAGGACCGCGAAGGCGGTGTCGCGCTTCTCGGCCGATTCGTCGCCGAGTTCGGTGATGAGGGCGCGCATGCGGTCATGCTCGCCTTCGGCGAGCGGTTCCGGCACGATCGCCTCGCGGGGCCACAGCCGTTCGGGCTTTGCGATGACGGCGCCGCCGTAGACGTACGCGAAGTCGGTGTCGGTCGCGCGGCAGAGCTTGTCGATGCACTGGCCGTCGGTGTCGTCCGCGAACGCGACGTCGACGGGTTTGTCGGAGAGCGACAGGTCCATCGGGTCGAGCACCCACGGGGCCTGCCAGTCCACGGGCGCGATGCCGTTGCGCATGTCGTGGAGCACGGCGCTGAGCGTGGAGCGATACGTCGCGGTGCGGCGGCGTGCGTCGAGCAGGTCTGGAATGTCACGGCTGTCCCCCTGCGCGGCGGCGCGACGGATGTCTTCGCGCAGCTTGTCGACGTGCGTGGTTCCGCGGTGGACGAGGAGGGGGTGCATGGCGGGGGCGCCGGCAGCGAGGATCTGTGCGCGCACGGAATCATCGCCGTTGGCGAACTTCTGGACGAGCTCCGTGAGCGTCGGTTTGCGTGGCTTGTCCTGCTTGACGGCCGCGTTGCCTGAAGGCTTTCCCTGCGCGGAGTCGAAGGGTTGCATGACGATGAACGCGGCGACCCCGACAAGGAAGAGCGCGGCGGCGGCGACGCCAAGCCAGGGGCGCGAGGCGGTCTTCGGCGGGGCCTGGAGGGTGCGGCGCAGCGCGTCGCGTTCCGAGCGGACGCGGTCGAGCGAGCGCGTGCAGGTGGCGCAGTCTGTGATATGAGGCGCGGCGTCGCTGAATCCGTAGGCGACGTCGTGAATCTCGGTGGGGGTGGCGTGCATGGTCACTCCTTGAGATGCTGTCGGAGCTGTTTGAGCGCGCGGTAGAGGCGGATGCGCACGGCGTTGGCGGAGAGGCCGAGCGTTTCGGCGATCTCCATCGGCGCGAGGTCGTGCTGGAAGTGCAGGACGACCACGATCTTGAGGTCGAAAGGAAGCCGGTCGACGGCGGCGAGCGTGCGGGCCTGGTCTTCGCGCATGAGCGCGGAGGTGTCGGGCGGGAGGTCGATGGCGATATCCATCGCGATCGGATCGAGAAGGCGGAGGCGCCCGACGCGCGCCAGGTGGTCGCGGCAGAGGTTGGCCGCGATGGTGAAGAACCACGAGGAGGCCGGGCGGCTCTCGTCGTAGGTGTCGAGGCTGCGCAGCGCGCGCGCGAAGGTTTCCTGCGTGAGCTCCTCCGCCTCGCCGGCGCTGCCCGTCATCCGGTGGCATAGTGAGAGGACGGGGCCGTACCAACGCTCGACAAGCCGGTCTGGATCGGCGGCCACGGTCACCATCGTAAAGGGGTACCGGCGGGAGGATGCAGCATTTCCGGGAATCGGACACGCGGGGGCACTGAATCCGAAGATCGATCGGGGTAAACGCAGAGCGCGCGGAAGCGGAGCAGAGTGGTTTGGGGCGCGGAGTTAAGATGGGTGGGGACGCTACGGACGTCCGGTGCACGACGGTTACACAAGGGGCGGAGGAAGTGAGAGCGCGCAGAGGCGAGAGCGAATGGAAGTCATCTACAACATTCTGATGGCCGGCTTCGTTGCCAGCGCGGTGCGGCTGATCAAGTTCAGGCCGACGCCGGGGGTGGCGGCGCTCGCGGCGCTGGGGGTCGGATTCGGCGGATCGATCCTGGCAGCACTCCTGGGGGGCGACATCTTCGGCGTCATGCGCAATTGCGCGTACGCGGTCTTTGTCTGGGTGCCGGTGGTGCTGAGCGCCGCTGCATGGCTGCTGCGCACGCGTCGCGGGTGGGCGATCGCGGCGGGGGCCGTAGTTGTTGTCCTGTGCGCGACGGCGGTCAGCGCGTTTCTGGTCGAGCCGCACCGGCTCGAAGAACGGACCGTGAGGATCGAATCCTCGAAGGTGAAGGCGCCGCTGAAGATCGCGCTGCTGGCGGATCTGCAGACGGATTCCATCGGGGAGTACGAGCGCGACGTCGTGCGGCGGATGATGGCGGCGAAGCCCGACCTGATCTTGCATGCGGGCGACTATCTGCAGATCTACGGCAAGGGGCGCGCCGAGCAGGTCGCGAAGATGCGTGAGCTGTTCAAGGATGTCACGGCGCCGTTGGGGATTTATGCGGTGCAGGGCAACGTCGATCCAGACGACTGGACGACGCTGTTCGAGTCGGGAGTGACGTGCATGCATCGCACAGAGTCGGTGGTCACGGGGAAAATCCGGATCACGGGGTTGAGCCTCAAGGACAGTTTCGAGGCGTCGACGCATCCCGTTGAGCGTGACGATGGAAGATTCCACATTGTCATGGGGCATGCGCCGGACTTCGCGCTCGCGAATCCGCCGGCGGATCTCATCGTCGCGGGGCACACGCACGGCGGCCAGGTGCAGCTGCCGTTCATCGGGCCGCTGATTACGCTGTCGGACGTGCCGCGAAGCTGGGCGCACGGTGTGACGAGCTTTCCCGACGGGCGGACGCTCGTTGTCTCACGCGGTGTCGGGATGGAGCGCGGCCACGCTCCACGGCTCCGGTTCCTGTGTCGTCCGGAACTGGTCTACATCGAGGTCGTTCCGACAGGTCGCTGAGGCAAAACGCCACACTCACAGCGCCAGCGACCTCGAAATCGCGCCGTTTCCGCTGGCATAGTTCTTGCGAGTAGTCGGACATGGATCACCGACTGCTGTGTCGCGTAGGCGGTGGGCTGCTGGCCGGGGCCTGGCTCATCGCGATCGCTGGGAACATCGTACTGCTGGCGATTGCGATCTACCTCGTGTGATCGGTGAGCACCCGATGACCCTCCGGGACGAAGCACGGCACGTGCTTGGATATTGCCTGGCTGGCGCCTTTGTGTTTGCAGCTTTCCTTTGCGTGATCGTGTGCCTCTTCGCCCTGCGCGCCGCGGCCGGCGCCGTCTCCCCTGGATAGCGGAGGCGCCTCCGCATTCTGTCTCCTGTCTCCTACAAGACAAGCAGATACCGCTCCACCTCGTACGCCGTGACCTTCGTCCTGAAGTCGTCCCACTCGATCCGCTTACACGCGAGGAGTTCCGGCTCCTTGAAGGGGCTTCGAGGGGAACGTGTATGCGCCGAACTGCTTCGCCTTGTCGATCAGCTTGCGATCGCGGTACGCGGTAAGGATGACGCACAGCGCGATCTTCTTCCTCGTGATGCGTTCATGCGCGGCGTTGGTACGACTCGCTCGCACTGCGTAGCCTCGGCAAGTGCTATGGACAATGAGCGACGGCGAAGGAGGGTCGTCGGCGATGACGAGTTTCATCAGGTGCATGCTACATTTGCCGGACGGTGAAGGTCAGAGTGCGGCTCTTCGGGTACGTCGCCGAGAAGGCGGGAAAGCGCGAACTGACCGTCGATGTGAAGGAGCCCGCGACGGTGCGAAGTGTGCTCGCGGCGGCGGGGCTGGAGCTCCCGAAATCGGTGCGGGCTGCTGTGAACACGGAGTATGCCGACGTCCAATCTCCGGTGAAGGCGGGCGATGTCGTCAGCCTCATCCCGCCGGTGGGGGGCGGATAAATGAAGGACGTGTGCACGGTCACGACGAAGAAGCTGTCGATCGATGCGGCGTACAAGGCGGTCGTGCGCAAGGAGTGCGGTGCGGTCGCGCTCTTCGTGGGCACGGTGCGCGACAATCACGAGGGGAAGCGCGTGAAGCGGCTGCGATACAGCGCTTTTGCCGAGATGGCCGAGAAAGAGTTCGCCGCGATCGCGCTCGAGGCGCGCCGCCGCTGGCCGATCGGACGCGTCTGGATCGCCCATCGCACCGGAACCTTGCAACTTGGGGAGCCCAGTGTCGTAATTGCCCTGTCCTCGCCGCATCGGGCGGAAGCGTTTGCGGCGTGTCGTTTCGCCATCGAGCGCCTGAAGAAGTTGGCGCCGATCTGGAAGGAGGAGTTTCATGCTCGCGGCAAAGCTTGGGTTTCTTCTTAGCGCCCTCCTGGCTCAGGATGTGGAGCTGACGACTTCCGACGGCGTCAAGCTGTCGGCCACGTATACGAAGCCGACCGGCGACGGCAAGCGCCCGGCGCTCATTTTGATCCATCAGTTGACCGGCAAGAAGGAGGACTGGGGCGACTTCCCGGCGGCCGCCGCGAAGGCGGGATTCGCCGTCATGGCCATCGACATGCGTGGTCACGGCAAGAGCGCGAATCCGTTCGCGAACGACCGCGACAAGCAGAACGTGGAGAAGTGGGAGAAGGACGACTGGATCAAGGTGTGTGAGGACATCAAGGCGGCAAAGGGAGAGCTCGCGAAGAAGGCCGAAGTGGACGTAAAGAAAATAGTCCTCATCGGCGCCTCGATCGGCGCCAACATCGCGCTCCACTATTCGGGAACCGACGCCGACATCAAGGCGGTCGCCGCGCTGTCGCCGGGCGAGCAGTACAAGGGTGTGAGCGCGATCGAGGCGGTGGACAAGTGCGCCAACAAACCCTTCTTCGGCGCCGCGAGCGAGAACGACCCGTACTCGGCGAAGTCGCTCCAGCGGATCTTCGGCAAGGTGAAGCACATGATCAAGAACACGAAGATCTACAAGAACGCCGGGCACGGCACGAAGATGTTCGGCAACGAGGACGAACCGGGGAACCTGACGAAGGAACTCCTCGAGTGGCTCAAGAACGCGGCGCGGTAGCGGTCAGAACGACAGGTCGAGCCGGTCCTCCTTCAGTAATTTGAAGCTGAAGGGGCGCTCGATCTGTTTGACGACCGCCTCGTGCTCCTTCGCGGAGGCCTCGAAGGCGGAGCGCACCTGGTCGTCGGAGAGGGTGGCGCTGACGATCTCGTACTCGCCGCTGAACCAGCTGAACTCGTCGTCGAAGAGCCGGCGGACATAAACGTCCGGCTTTGCAGCGATCGCGTGATCGTGAATGTCGAACTTGATCGCGCCGTGAAACGCCTCCGCCGATACGCCTGCGACGGCCGCGGCGAAGAAGTCGCCGTCGAGCCACTGGTCGGCCGCGACGGCCATCTCCGGCGTGAGCTGGACGATGTTGTCGACCACGGGAAACGCGCGACCGAACGCGTGCTCGAGGAACCACAGGTCCGATTCGAGCGTGACGACGCGCATGTCGCCGAGCGTCCAGAGGAAGGAGCAGATCGCGCGATTGAGGTACGCGTTGTCGTACCACGCCGAGACGCACCAGCGGCGCGTCCCGTCCGGGAGTCGCGCGCGCTGTTCCGGTTTCCAATGCCACGCCGGCAGATGCTCCTCGAACCCTTCGCGGATCGTCCACGTTCCGCCGCGGGGTCGCCGTTCCGCGGGCACGGCGGCGAGTGCCGTGAGCGCCGCCAGGTCTGGCGCGAGATCTTCGTGAACGGCGGTGTTCGCGGAGAGCACCAGCTCGCATTGATACTTCGAGTAGGCGCCCCAGCGCGACGGGAACGCGCGGGCGAGCGTGTCCTTCGCGGCGAGGAGATGCTCGACGGCCTCGTCGGGCGCCGGGGAGTCGAGCACGAACCGCTTGTAGAATCGGTCCTCGGCGAGCTTTTGCGGCGTCTTCGTGGGGACATTGCGCGCGGCGCGGATCTCGAAATCGAGCGTCGTCGGCGCGAAGGTGGAAAGACGGAGGTTGAAGCCGCGTGAAAAGACCGGATTGACGTCCGCGAGGAGCCGATAGACGCGGCCATCGTGGCGGAAGCAGCCGTGCGGCAGCTTCTCGAACGGGGCGAGGAGCATCGCGACGCGCGCGTCCACCCTCTTGCGCTTGGAAACGATGCGACCTGCGACGAGGAGGAGCGTCGCGATCGGCAGCGCGACGAGGAAGAACAGGGTGAGGTAGCCCGTCATGGGCACCGGCAGGGAATGGCGGCGCAGCGCGGACATCCCTTTCCGTATTTCGCAAGCGCGGCCTGCTCGAGGTCGATTCCGCTCAGGCTGGCGACCGTCGAGAGCCACGCGAGGACGTCGGCCATCTCGGCCTCGATCTCGGCGCGGTCCCCCTTGCGCACGCCCTCGGCGAGTTCGCCGACCTCCTCGACGAACCACAGCATGTTCTTGTCGATCCCGCGCTTCGCGTCGCGTTCGTGGTACGTACGGCGGATGAGCTGCTGGAATTCGCTGATCGTCATGAGAGCGACTATGATAGCAAGCGATGCTCGTCCTCACTCTCGCCCTGGCGCTCTCGCTGCAAGACGCCGGCGGTCTCATCGAGACGCTCGGATCGGAGGATCTCGCGAAGCGCGACGACGCTCGCGCGAAGCTGAAGGCGATGGGGGAGAAGGCGCTGCCTGACCTCGATCGGGCGGCGGAGAGCGGAGACAAGGATCTGGCCGCGCGTGCGAAGCGTCTTGTTCGGGAGATCGGCGTGCGTGCCCGGTTGCCCGCCGCCGTCCTGAAAGCGCGTCCCGCGTTCGACGAGGAGATGGCAGACCTGGAGGAGTTCTCGTGGACCGACGTGCTGACGCACGTGGTGGAGCTGGAACCCTACCTGGCTGGGAGAGGCCTGCAGTACGCGGCCGCCGATCTCGAGCGGCTGGTGAAGGACTCGATCCCGGAGCTGAAGTACTCGTGGCAGGCGGCAGAGGTCGTGCGCCGCTGGAAGATGCAGGGCATCGCAACAGAGTTGCTGCAGATTTCCGTGTCGAAGCGCGCCGATGACGAAGAGAAGGTCTGGGCGGCGTACGCGATGGCGTCGTGCGGAAAGGCGGACGGATTCGACAAGCTTGCGAAGCACGCGACGTCCGGGGATGCGCGGGAGCAGGCGCGGGCGATCCGTGCGCTGGTGCGCCTGGGGCGGACAGAGCACGCGGCGCGGCTGCGGGAGCTGGCCAAGAGCGACAGCGCGTGGGTGCAGGCGTGCCTGGGAATGGCGGAGGCCGGCGACGCGGCGGCCGCTCCGATCCTTCGAGCGCACCTGGCGGACGACGGCGAGGGTCCGAATGCGTCGCTCCTGATGCTCGCGCGGCTGGCTGACGGCGACGCCCGCGGCGCCTGCCGCGCCATCCTCGACAAGACCGAATATGACGGCATACGCGTGCCCCTGGCCGCTCGCGTGCTGGGACGGATCGGAGCCGCTGAGGACGTGGGGCGACTCGCGCGCCTGCTGGAGAGCCAGGACTACAACATCCAAACCGCCTCGGTGACGTCTCTCGGACGGCTACGGGCGATGGTGAAGCCGGATGATCTGACAAAGCTGCTGCGCGACGAGCGCGCGCACGTGCGCGACGCGGGCGTTCGTGCGATCAGCGCCGTCGGCGCGAAGGAGAGCGCCGCCGCGGTCAGCGCGCTCCTGGAGGATCCCAGGGCCGGCACGCGGCGCGATGCGGTCATCGCTCTAGTCGCTCTGGGGGGCACCGCATACCTCGATCACCTTGCGCGTCGCCTCAAGGACGCCGATTCCGAGGTTCGCGGAGTGGCGGCCACGGGACTCTGGAGGCTCGATGGACGAGACACGAAGGGCGTCCTGATTGAGTTGCTGGTCTCCCCCGAGGCGGGGGCCCGCGTGTGGGCGGCCGCCGATCTTGGGACGATGGGCGCGAAGGACGCGGTCGGGTCCATTCGCAAGTGTCTTAAGGACGACGATCTGGACGTGCGCTACGCGACGGCGTACGCGCTCGCGCTGCTGGGCGCCGCGGATGGGGTCGATGAGATCGTCGCGCGGGCGGAGGAGGATAGGTCGACGGTGCCTCTCGGAGCGCTCAATGCGCTGCGGTCGCCCCAGGCGCTTGCCGCGCTGCTGCGGCCGATCGCGAACGACGTCGAGGGGACGAGGGAGGAGGCGCTTGCGCGGCTCGCGAAGGAGGCGGGCTGGACGCTCGATCGCCCGGAGTGCTGGGACTATCCGGACGCGGTGTGGGCTTGGACCGACGTGTGTCTCCGTGCGGCGGGGAAGTGGACGCTGCTGGAGGCGCTCGAAGATGTCGTTGGTTCTGACCACGCGTTCGTCCTGGACGACGGACGCCTGCGCATCCTGTCTCGCTCGGACGCCCTGAAGTTCTGGCAGGGATGGCGCGACGGGCGGAAATAGCTACGGGCGTCGCCGCAGGACCTGTCGCGCCTCCGGCATGCGCAGCAGCATCGTGATGCCGAAGTAGAGGCCCGCTCCCACGACGACGGCGAGTCCCACGCGAAGCAGGCGCGCGGCGATCACGGAGCGGATGAAGTCGGTCGGCGTGTAGCGATGCACGGCCCACGCCGCCGCGCCCATCAGGGCGGACACGGCGAGCGAAAGCAGGAACGTCTTCACGATGGAGCCGTAGTCCGCGGTCACACGTCGCCTCAGCAGCACTTGAAGGATCATGAAGCTGAGCAGGCCTCCGATCGACGTCGCCAGCGAGATTCCGGCCTCGCGCATGGAGTGGACGAGGACGAAGCCGAGGCCGAGCGTCAGGAGGACCATGGAGACGGCTACGCGCACGGGAGTTCGCGTGTCCCCCAGCGCGTAGAACGCGCGCACCTGCACCTGGTTGGCGCAGTAGCACCACAGGCTCAGCGAATAGAAGATCATGACCTGCGCCGCGCGCGTGGTGCTCTCGGGTCCGAATTCGCCGTGCTCGAAAATGAGCTGGAGGATCGGATGCGCGAGAACGATGAGGCCGACCGTTGCGGGGATCGAAAGATAGAGCGTGCCGCGGATGCCGCGATCCACCAGGTGCGAGAGGTCGTTGAGCTTGCCCTTGGCCGCGGCGGACGCCATCTCAGGGAAGATCGCCACCGCGATGGCGCCGCCCACGAGCGACAGCGGGAATTGCGTCAACTGGTTGCCGTAGTAGAGCGCGGAGACGGCGCCGTTTCCCTCGACGCAGAGCTTGGCGATGATCGTATTGAGGAACTCGTTGATCTGGACGAGCGACAGGCCGAGAACGAGCGGTGCGAACTGCGCTCCCACCTCGCGCAGCGCCGGATCGCGGAATGAGACGTCGGGTGCGAGCGACGCCCCTTTCGCTCGCAGGAGGACGGCCATCGACAGGAGCTGGAGGATCCCGCCGATGAGGACCGACCACGCGAGCATGCGGCCGATGTCCTCGGTCGCGCGACCGGCGAAGAGAAGGATCGCGCCGATCCCCACGACGTTGGCAATGACGGGGGCGAATGCCGGCATGAAGAAATGGCGGAGCCCGTTGAGCGCCGCGCCGTAAATCGCGCCGACGCAGATAAGCACCAGGTACGGCAGCATGATGCGCAGGTACTCGGCTTCTAGGCGGGACTTCTGGTCGGCGGGAAACGTGTACGTGATCGCGATGCCGATGGCCACGATCACCGCGAGAAGGAGGCCCAGGGCGGTGGCGAGGCGGCGAAGCAGCGCGAACGCCTCATTGCGGCGGTCCGTCTCGATGCGCGACACGAAGGCGGGGACGAAGGCCGACGTGAGTGCGCCCTCGCCGAAGAGCCGGCGAAACAGATTTGGGACGCGTTGCGCGAGAGCGAAGGCGTCCCAGACGAGCCCCGCGCCGAGGAAGTGGCTGGCGAGGATGTCGCGTGCCATGCCCAGGATGCGGGACAGCAGCGTGACAGCGCCGATCAGCCGGGCGTTCCCGACAAAAGACGGCATTCCCCAATCTCTCCGGCGCTAAGACTACCACGGCGGAGCCGGATGGCGCAGCTACTCTTCGCGTTCCTGGAGCGCGAGGCGGATGGCGTCGATCGACTTGATCTTCGCGAGGGCGTCCAGCGCGAGCGTTTTGGCGTTGAATGTGACGATCGTCACTCCGCGCTCGTCGCGCCGCTCGACGCCGACAATGCTCGAAAGCTCGCGGGCCCGATCGCTCGCCTCACGCGTGATGACCATCACCTGCGGTCCGGCCACCTGGCAGATGACGCCGTCGTTGTTCATCGCCTGAACGATCATCGCCTCGCTTGAGGCGGCCACGTTCACGGTGCCCACGTAGACGCGCGACTTGCGCGCCGTGCCCATGAGGCCGCGCGCGACGGCGACCTGCGTGTACGCCTCGTCGTGCGCGGAGGCGAAGCCGAGCTGCACGTAGGCCGTCAGTGCCTGCTGGACGTCGCCGTCCTCGCGGAGCGCGGCGGCGTGGAGGAGGCGGCCGGAGGCCATCTGGGAGACGGCGAGGTCTTCTGCCGCGGCTTTGAAGTCACCCCGCAGATACTGGATGTGCCCGCGCACAGTCGACTGCACCTCGATCGGCGTCCCGAGGCTAAAGGTGAAATTGTCAACTTTCAGCGGCTTCGCTTCACGCACGCGGCTCAACAGCTCGAGGACAGCGGTATGACGTGCGGTGTCGCGTACGGCCGCGACGTTGCCCTCGTCGAGATGACGCAGGATCGCCTCGGCTGCGGCCACGTACTCGAGGAGCTCCGGTTTGGCGGAGGCGAGTTTCTTGAGCGACTCCGTGCGGCGCTTGAGCTCGAACAACTTCGCTTCCTCGCGGAGGAGCGGGAGTTCGCGGTCGCCCGCCGACTGTGCCAGCGCAAGGAACGGCTTGGTGTGATCGATGTGGTCGGACACCTCCCGGCGCAGCGCCGCCTCGCGTCGCGCGGGCACGACGAGCAGGAGGCCGAGGACGGCGAGAAGCGTCGCGGCAGCTGCGGCCATGCCGACGTGGCCGTACCCTTGGGGCGCGCGCGGAATCCGGCGCGCTTCCCTCACGACGCGATTCTCGAATCCTTCGGGGAGCGGCAACATTCGGCTGCGCCGGAGGAGCGCGTCCCCTGCGTCCATGTCCTCGTGCGCGTGCCGGCAGTCGGGGCACGCGGCGAGGTGCGCGGCGAGCTCCTCCGTCTCCGTGGCGTCGAGGCGGTGATCGAACGACGCCGAGATCCAGTCGCGATATCCTTCGCAGTCGCGCATCAGCGGGCCTCCAGTCGAACGGCGGTGCCGGTGGAAAGGTACGGCACCATCAGGTGACGGAACTGGTCGCGACCGCGTGCGAGGCGCGAACTCAGCGTTTTGACCGAGCATCCGCTTGCCGCGGCGGCCTCCTCGTACGAGAGTCCGTGGAGCACGCAGAGGACGAGCGCGCTGCGGAACGGCTCGGAGATGGCGTCGATCGCGTGGTCGATCGCCTGCTGGAGCTCGCCCCCCTCGAGGCGGGGACTCTCGCTCTCGCGCGGGTCGGGAAGCCGTTCGCGTTCGAGCTTGCGATTGCGCTGGTGGTTGAGGGCGAGATGGCGGGCGATGGTGTAGAGCCAGGCCCGGAAGCCTCCGCCGGCGACATATCGCGACGAATTTCGATAGACGCGCAGGAAGGCCTCCTGCGAGAGGTCCTCCGCGGTCGCGCGATCGCCCGTCAGATGGTGGATGAAGTTGAGCAATGACTCTCCGTGCCGGCGAACGATCTCCCGCAGCGCCTCCGCGTCTCCCGCGGCGAGCCGCTGCATGAGCAGATCGTCGGAATCCTCGACC
This sequence comes from uncultured Planctomycetales bacterium, assembly GCA_964468745.1. Taxonomy (GTDB): domain Bacteria; phylum Planctomycetota; class MHYJ01; order MHYJ01; family JACPRB01; genus JACPRB01. The sequence goes on from CAYXVY010000318.1 coordinate 20,747, forward strand.
ACTCCGTGTCCTCCGGAAGGCATTACCCGTTGTACGTGCGAGTGCTCCCGGAATTTGCAAGACTCAGGTGTTCGGGAGCATTCGCCGTTCCTCCGTGTTCTCTCTACCGAAGGGCACGGAGGAGGACCGAATGAAGTGCTGGAGTGTGATTGCTATCGTGGCGGTGGCCCTCGCGCCGGTAAGCGCCGTCGCTCAAGATCAGGCCTGCAAAGGGGAGACGTACGGCACCGCCGTCACGTGGATCAAGGACCAGGACAAGGCGGTCGAGAGTGCGCGCAACGAATCGAAGCTCGTTCTTGTCGTCCACCTTTCGGGTGAGCTGGACGACGCCGGCAAGACGTGAAACAACGCGTTGCAAGTGAGAGCCGGTGCGCTCTCCGACGAAAAGGTGGGCGAGTACCTGAAGAAGCACTACGTCGCAACTTGGAAAAGGGTCGGGACGTTCACGCTGGTGCAGACGGAGGGGAAGACGGTTGCCCGCGCGGGTGGCAACGTCGCCACGTACTTCTGCACCCCCGATCTTGAAGTGATCCACGGCGTTGCGGGCCCCGTCGACGCGGAGTCGTTTCTCGACGATGCGCGCTGGGCAGTCAGCGTCTACGACGCCGCGCGCAAGAAGGCGGGCAACGACCGCGACGGGATCGCGAAGGAACTCCGCGCCGCGCACGAGGCCGCGTCGCGCCCTAAGGGCCAGGAGTGCGGGAAGGTCGAAGGGGTCTTCCGCGTCGGCGACTGTCAGACGACGGATCTGCTGCACCGCACGATGGAACTCCGGGGCGGCGTCCATGCCCGCGCGCTGCTTGCGCTGACCCTGATCGGCCGGCAATCGCTGCACGGCTATCTTGCCGGCAAGGAGATGCCGAAACTCAGCGAAATCTATGCGCATGTCTTCGAAAACATGCTCGGCGAGCGGCTCTCCGACGCGCCGGTAGGCAAGGTCGAGATGGGAAACGCGAGGCAGCGCATCGTGACCACGATTCGGGCGGTTCAGGAGGTTGCGCCGCCTGACGAGACGCGCCGACTCCGCTCGAAGATCGAGGAGCTCGAAAAGCGTGTCAAGGAGCTCGAGTCGAAACGGCGCGATTACTAATTCAAAGCGTGTCCTTCGGCCGCGCGGTGCCGCTGTGGTGCCGCGCGGCCGGTTTATTTGAGGGCGGATCTGGCCGGCTTTCGTGCGGAGCCGCTCGAAGCGTCGCGCGTTACCGCGGTGCGGGACTCGTGTACAATGGCGGCCGCGAGAACGAAGAAGGTCACGGAGGGCAAGTGAAGCAGGAGGTCCTGCGCCAATTGAGCGAGTTGCACCGGCGTTTCCGCCGGGTGCAGGCGATCGATTCGTGCCTCGAGCTGGCGTTCGTGCTCACGACGGGAGTCGCGGCGATGCTGCTGATCGACCGGCTCGCCTTCGAGCTCGGACTCGCGCCGCTGCACGTGACGTCGCGCCTCTGGATTGCGGTCCTTTTCGGCGGAGCGCTGGCGGCCGCTATCGTGTCGGGGCTCGTAGCGAGCGCAGCGCGGAGCATCACGTCGGCCGCAATCGCGTGGCGCGCGGACCGGGCGCTCGCTCTTGACGAGCGATTCCTGACGTCGGTCGAGCTTGCAACAGACGGTGATGGCTCGCGCTTCGCGCCGGCACTTTATGTGCAAGCCGCGGAGGCCATGAAGGGGGTAGACGTCCGTACGGTCTTTCCTCGCGCCGCCGTCGGCTATCGTTGGGGTGTAGCGCTGGCGATCGGCGCGGGCATAGTGCTCGCCGCGTTTGCGCCCCGCGTTGATGCGGTCCCCGTCGCCGATTTCGCGTTCACTCCGGACCGGGGCACGGCGCCTCTCGTCGTGTCGTTCAACGACGGATCGCAGGGGCGTATATCCGGTTACGACTGGGATTTCGGCGACGGCACAGTCTCCGTTGACGCGAGCCCGACGCACCGGTTCGTCAGGCCGGGTCGCTACACGGTGCGGCTCATTGTCCGCGGTCCGGGGGGGCACAACGAGAAGTCGGCCCTTGTAGAGGCGATCGATCCGTCGCAGCCCGTCGCGGATTTCGAGGCGGACCCCGCGCGCGGGCGCGCGCCGCTCGAGGTGCGCTTTACGAACCGTTCGCATCGAGCGGAGACGTGTGCGTGGGCGTTCGGCGACGGCGCGACGTCGGTGGAGCGCGGCCCCATCCACGTGTTCGAGAAGCCCGGGTCGTTCGACGTCGTGCTCGAGGCGTCGAACGCGATGGGCCGCAGCTTCAAGTCGCGCCGCGTGAAAGTGCTCGGGCCGAATGCGCCGATGGCCGATTTCCGGGCGATGCCGCGCAAAGGCCCCGGTCCGCTTACGGTGGACTTCGAGGACATGTCGACGGGCGCCATCGATTCGTGGGAATGGGATACCGGCGACTTCCTTGCCGGGAAAGAGCGGATCCGTCGCACACGGATGCTCTCGCACGAATACACGTTGCCGGGAAAATATACGGTGCGGCTTAAGGTTGTCGGGCCTGGCGGAGAGGACGAGATCGTCCGCGAACGTTACATCGAGGTCGAGAACGAAGGCCAGGGTGCGGGTGGGTCGGTCGGCGGCGCCGGCGCAGGTGTGAAGGGCGGAGGAGGGGGCAGTGGGGCCGGCGGGGGCGGTGGAGCGGGCGGCCGCGAAGGCCAGGTGTTCGGCGACGAAGCGACGCGGCCGAAGGCCGAGTACACGCCGGAATCCGTGACGACCCCAGGTCGGTCGGACGAGATGTTCGAGAAGATAAAGAGCGTGTACAGCGGCGACGGGTCGGGCCAGCCGGGGCAGGAAAAGCCGTACGACACGAAGACATTCGGCGAGTATCGGCAGGCGGCGGAAGATTCCATGAACAAGGAACGCATCCCCGTCACGTTGCGGAGCTATGTGAAGCAGTACTTCGAAGAGATTCGCCCGAAGTGATCTACCTCGACAGCGCCGCGACGACACGGCTCCTGCCCGAGGTGAAATCCGCAATGGACGCAGCCGCGCCTGGAAATCCTTCGAGCATCCACGCCGCAGGCCGCGCCGCCAGGCGGCAGGTGGAGGACGCACGCGACGCGATCGCGCGGGTCATCGGGGTCGATTCCAAAGAGGTGATCTTCACATCGGGCGCCACGGAGGCGAACAACCTCGCGATCCTCGGGACCGTCGAACGGGGTGCGCATGTCGTGGCGACCGCCGTCGAGCATCCGTCGGTGCTCGAAGCGTGCGGGGCTCTCGACGGATGTGAACTCACGCGCGTGGGAGTCGACGGGGAGGGGCGGGTGCGTCCGGCGGATATCGAGCGCGCGATTACGAACCGCACGGGGCTCATCTGCGTCATGCTTGGGAACAACGAGGTCGGCACGATCCAGCCCGTCGAGGAGATTGCCGCGATCGCAAAGGCGCGGCGGGTCCTCATGCACGTCGACGCAGCGCAGGCGTGCGGCAAGATGAAGCTGCGGATGATCGGGGATCTCTTCACCCTGTCGGCGCACAAGATGCACGGTCCGCCGGGGGTCGGGGCACTGGTCGTGCGTCGCGGCACGCGGCTGAGACCGCGCCTCTTCGGTGGAGGACAGGAGTTCGAGCGGCGCGCGGGGACGGAAAACGTCGCCGGCATCCTCGGCCTCGCGAAGGCGGCCGAACTCGCGGAGCGTGACATGGATTCGCGAACAGTGCACCTCGCGAATCTCTCGCGGCGGATGAGCGCCGGCATCCGTGCGATGGCCGGGTCGCGGCTTCATTCGCCCGTCGCGGGAGCGCTTCCGCATATCGTCAACGCGTCGTTCGGCGGCGTGGACGGCGAGGCGGCGATCATCGCGCTCGACGCGGAGGGGGTCTGCGCCTCGAGCGGCAGCGCGTGCGCTTCGCAGAGCCTCGAGCCGTCGCACGTCCTTCAGGCCATGGGGCTGCCTGCGGACGTGGCGCGGGGGAGTCTCCGGTTCTCGTTCGGAGTGGAGACGACGGAGGCCGACATCGACTCGGCGCTGGCGGTACTGGGACGCGTCATCGGGCGGCTGCGCCGGATTTCGACGGCAGTATGACGCACACCGTGACGCTGGTGACCTGTCCGACGGCGGTCGTGGCGAAGCGGCTGGCTCGGGCGCTCGTTGACGAGAAACTCGCCGCGTGCGTGAGCATCGTGCCGCGGGTCGTGTCCATATATCGATGGGCCGGGAAGCGCTGTGAAGACGTGGAGACGCTGCTCGTCATCAAGTCGCGGTCGGCGAGAACCGCGGCGCTCACGAGGCGCGTGAAGGAAATGCACCCGTACGACGTGCCGGAGATCGTCCAGGTCCCCATCGTCTCCGGCAACCGGGATTACCTGAGGTGGATTGATGAAGGGACTCGTTAAGCTGGCCGTGGGTGGCATTGCGGTCATCGTGCTCGGCATCGGAGCCTTTCTCCTTCTGCGCGGAGGGGGCGAGAAGGTGAAGATCGAGGAGATGCTGAGGCAAGCGGTCGCCGACGGGGAGGCAGGCGCCACTGAGAAGTGCATCGGGATCATCGACCCGGCGTACAACGCCGACGGCGTGACCTACAATGACGTGTGCAACCTGATCCGCACGTACATCAAGCCCGGCGCCTGGAAGAAGGCCGCGATCCAGTCGACGGACGTGGGCGTGGACGGCGACACCGCGAGCGTGACCTTGAAGCTGTGGCTCGAGGGGGGATCGGTCCGCGAGGCGGTCGGTGGCGGTCCGCTCACGCTCGACCTGAATCTTCGCAAGACAGCGTCGGGATGGAAGATCGCGCGCCATCGGGTGCGCGAGCGCTGAGTCCCCCTCGGATCGCCCGCGGGCTACTTGACGAGTTCGTACTGCTTGAGCGTCGCCTTCAGCGCGTCCGTGTTCGCGGCGCTCATCGCCCATAGCGGCAGCCGCACTTCGCCGTTGAGCATCCCCATCATTTTCATCGCCGTCTTGCACGGCGTCGGGCTCGACTCGATGAAAAGCGCCTTGAAGAGGGCATACCACTGATTGTGGAGCGACTCCGCCTTCTTGAAGTTGCCGTTCGACGCGGCGTCGCAGAGATCGGCCATCGGGCGCGGGATGATGTTCGCGGCCACGCTGATCACGCCGCAGCCGCCGAGGCACAGAATGGGATACGTGAGAGCGTCGTCGCCCGAGATGATCCGGATGGAGCAGAGCGAGCGCAACTGGGTGATCTGCTCGAGGTTTCCGCTCGCTTCCTTGATGGCGCGGATGTTCTTGAGCTTCGCGAGCCGCGCCACGGTTTCCGGCGTGATGTTGACCGCCGTACGTCCGGGCACGTTGTAAAGGCAGATCGGGATATCGACCGCCTTCGCGATGGCTTCATAGTGATGGAAGAGCCCTTCCTGGGTCGGCTTGTTGTAGTAGGGCGACACGATCAGGGCAGCGTCGGCGCCGAGATCCCTCGCCAGTTTCGTGTACTCGATGGTCGTGCGCGTGTCGTTCGTTCCCGTGCCCGCTATGACCGGGAGTTTTCCGCGCACGGCCTTCACAACGGTCTTGATGACGTCCGCCTTCTCGTCGTGCGAGAGCGTGGGGGACTCCCCCGTCGTGCCGACAGGCACGATTCCGTGCGTGCCGTTCTGGAGGTGGAAGTCGACGAGCTCGCGGAGCTTCTTGAGATCGACTTTCCCGTTCGTGAACGGCGTCACCAGTGCGACATACGATCCATCGAAGAGCATGGGCTGAAAATGCTACGGCGGTCCGGAATGCGAGTCAAGTGCGCCGCTTGATCCGAACGCGCACCGGGGGTAGCTTCTTCGGACGCTCGGCGTACGGGTGGGGCTTGCGGGCTTCGGAGGACAGGTCGGAGGACACGTGCGCGTACTCGTCACCGGCGGGGCGGGATTTGTCGGCAGCCATGTCGCCGACGCGCTGCTGGCCGCCGGGCACAACGTCGTCGTGCTCGACGACTTGAGCGGGGGAAAGCGCGAGAACGTCCCGGCGAAGGCGACCTTCGAGCGGGTCGATATCCGCGACGCGGTCGCCGTCGACGCCCTTTTCAAAACGTTCGCGCCCGAAGTCGTGTCGCATCAGGCGGCGCAGGCGAGCGTCGCCGTCAGCGTGAAGGAGCCGCTGAACGACGCACGCATCAACGTTGCGGGGAGCCTCAACGTCCTCGAAGCGGCGCGACGGGCCGGCGTGCGACTGTTTATCTTCGCAAGCACGGGAGGGGCGCTGTACGGAGACGTGCCCGACGGGCGTGCAGCGTCGATCGACTGGCCCGCGCGCCCTGAGAGCCCATACGCGGCGGCGAAGGCGAGTGTGGAACTATATCTGCGCGCGTACGAATCCCTATACGGATTGCCCTGTCGCGTCCTGCGTTACGCCAATGTCTACGGACCCCGGCAGGATCCGCACGGCGAAGCGGGCGTGGTGGCGATCTTTGCCCGAAGGCTCCTTGCGGGCGAGCCGGTTCGCATCAACGCACGCCGCGCGTCCGGCGACGACGGCTGCGTTCGCGACTACGTCTTCGTCGGCGATGTCGCGCGCGCGAACGCGGCTGCCATCGCCGGCACGGTCAAGGTACCCACGTTCAACGTCGGCACCGGGATCGGCACGACCACGCGCGAGCTCGCGCTGGGAATCGCCGAAGCCATCGGTGTCGAACCGCAGCTCGCATTCGGCCCGCGCCGCGAAGGTGACGTCGAGCGTTCGGTCATCGATGCGGCGGAGGCGACGCGTACGCTAGGCGCGCTCACGACACTGAAGGACGGATTGCGGGAGACGGTCGCCTGGTTCAGGGCCGCGCAATCTCCGCGTCCGTGATCTTGGCGTGCTCGCAGGCCTTGCGCAGGGCGTCGTTCGTCACCGCCTTCGTGGCCCAGATACCGACTGCCACCGCATTCAGATCCATGCGCAGCGAGGCGATTCCCTGCACCTTTTCCAGCTCGGTAAACGCCGCGGTGCGGTCGGGGTCGTTCTTGAACGTCACGTTGATCCACTGGTGTGAGAGAAACTCCCCCTCGTAGCCGCCGTCCTTGATCGCGCTGCGCAGGTCCTCGACGCGCAGATTCTCAAGATCGACATGCAGCTCCGCGGAGGTGGTCCAGAGCTCCAAGCCGCGGACGACTCCGATCGCGGTGAGCTTCGCCTTGAGCTTGTCGAGCGCGGCGTTTGGTCCCGCCTTCAGGCCGATCGTCAGATGCGCGTGCGTAACGAGCGTCGCGGGGAAGCCCGCCTCGGCGGCGAGTTTCTCCAGCTTCGCGAGATTATTGCAGTTCCCAGTCCACCACACCCTGATGAGGTGCTGCGACTGGACGACGGTCACGCGCTTGGAGCCTTCAACTTTCGCCAGCTCCTTCTCGAGCTTCATGGGCTCCGAGGCGCTGTAGTGCCGGAGGTCTACGAACTGGAAGTCGATGTCCATCGGGCCGCCGCCGAACCAGCCGAACCACTCGCCCCCGCCTTTCGCCGTCGTTCCGCCGGACGGGGTCTTGGGGGACGGAGGAGGAGCCTTTGGAGTACCCGAGGCGGCGCCGCCGCCTCCGCGTCCGCATCACTGACCGTACGCGGACGAGGGAATGAGAAGAATCGCCAGGAGCGTTGAAACGGCTGCCGCAAGCGTGCGCATGGAAAGCATTCTAACACTATTGCCGGATCAGTGCTTCGATGGCGGTGCGCTCGGCCGAACCGGCCGGTGCCAGCTCGAGCGCCCGGCGCAGATCGCGCTCCGCGCCGGCGGCATCCCCCCGGACGCGACGTAGAACCGCGCGATTGGCGAGCGTGAGGAATGAGAGCGGATCAAGGCGCAGCGCCTCGCTGTAATCCGACTCCGCGCCCTCGAGGTCGTGGGTGGCCGCGCGCGCCGCCGCTCGGCAGCCCCAGGCGGGTGCCTGCTTCGCATTGATCGCGATCGCCTGCGAGCATGCGTCGATGGCGCCGGCATAGTCCTGCTTCGCGCGCAGAACGTCGGCCCGCGTGACCAGCGCATCGGCGTACCGCGGGTCCCGCGCAAGCGCCGCCGCGCAGTCCTCGAGCGACCCCTCGAAATCCTGCTTCATCTCGCGCGCGACGGCGCGGTTGTTGAAATGGATGGCGAGGTCGGGCTGCTGCTCGATCATCGCCGTGCAATCCTCGATTACGCCGTCGTAGTCCTTCGCCATCCAGCGCCACGTGGAGCGGTTCGATCGGATCTCGAGGAAGCGCGGTCGCACGTCAAGCGCGCGCGTCGCATCCGCGATCGCGCCGAGCACGTCCTTTCTCGTCCACTTGAGATTTGCGCGCGAGAATAGAGCGAGCGCGTGAGTCGGCCGGAGCTCGAGGCACCGGTCATAAGCGAGGGCGGTCTCCTTGCGGTCCGGGGACGCGATGCCGATGATCCACCAGAACTCCTCCTCTCCGGGGCCGCGGAACTTTTGCACGCCGCGCTTGGCGACGGCAAGCGCGCCGTCGTGATCCGCGTGGACATAGGCAAGCATTGCCGCCGCAAGCTGGCGCGCGAGTTCCTCGTCGAATCCGCTGCCGGCCTGCATCGCGGCGTCGAAGCAGCTCTGCGCCTCCGCCGCCAGTTTCTGCGCGCTTGCTCTCGCCGCTTCGATGTCGGCGCGGGTGATTCCGAGGCCGGCGAGATGCGTGCGCGCGAGAAGGAGGTGGCCGAGCCGGAAGTGCGCCGGACCGAACCGGGGATCGAGCTCGATCGCGCGCCGCCACGACATCTCCGCGCGATCCGGCCACCCCTGGAGGTCCCAAGCCATCCCCAGCAGATAGTGTCCAACGGCCAGATTCGGCGACCTGCGCAGCGTGTCCTCGATCTGCGCCTGTGCGGGGTCGACGATCCGTGCGACCCCTGCGTGGGTCGCGTCTTCGCGATAAAGATATCGCTCCGCGGCGTCGAGCGCCGGGCGTGTGCCCTCGAGTTGAGCGTACGCTTCGCGTTGCCCACGTTCCCTGTCGGCGCGGTCCGTTGCCGCAAGGTCAGGCGACGTGTTCCGCGCCGTTTTCGGCCATGCGAAAATGGCCGCCGCCGCGATGGCGAGGGCGACCGCCGGAATGAGGATGCCGCGACGGCGGATCACGAACTTGCGCAGGCGGTAGCTCGCCGACGAGCCGCGCGCCCGGATCGGCAGGCCGTCCAGCCAGCGCGTCAGCTCCTCCGCCAGCTCGCGAACGGTTGCGTAGCGCCGGTCTGGAGCCTTCGCGAGGCACGTCAGGACGATTGTTTCAAGATCCGGGTCAATGCGCGCATCGAGGGTCCGCAGCGCGGCCGGCTCCTCGATCTGCGATCGGCGCATCGTCTCGAGGATGTTCTTCGAGCTGAACGGCGGTCGTCCGGCCAGCAGATCGTAGAGCGTCGCACCGAGTGCGTAGACGTCGGCGCGCGCATCCACCTCTTCGCCGCGCGCCTGCTCCGGCGGCATGTAGTCGGGAGTGCCGACCAGCCGCCCCGGCGTGATGCTCGCGTTATCGACCGCGTGCGCCAGACCGAAATCCATGACGTAGACGTGGTGGCGCCGTCCCTGCGTCTCGACCATGAGATTCTCAGGCTTGAGGTCGCGGTGAATGATGCCTGCTTCGTTCGCGTACGCGACGGCACGCGCCGCGTCGCGGACCAGCCGGACGAGCGCCTTGCGGTCGCGCCGCGGGAAGTTCTTGAGCGTCTGTCCGCGCACAAGCTGCATCGCGATGAACGGCTGGGCCTCGTGGACGCCGAACTCGTAAAGCGCGGCGAGGTTCGGATGGGAGAGCCCGGCGGCGGTCTGCGCCTCGCGCCAGAAGCGCGCCATGTCTGCGTCGTCGCGACGATGGAGGAGCTTGAGGGCGACGAAGCGCGAGAGTTGCGTGTCCCAGGAGCGCCAGACTTCGCCCATGGCGCCCTTGCCCAGCAGCTCCACTCGTGCGAACTTGCCGATGGTGCGCTGCCGATCCTGCGGGACCGTCGTCGTGACCATCCATGGGAGTATAAGGGCACGGGGAAGTGCAGGGTTACCCTGCTTCGTGGACTCGCGGCGCCGTGCCGCCGTTCGCTCGATGGCGCTACGGGCCGATGCGAGCGATCAGCCGGGTGAGCGAGTCCCGCGTCCCGAGGGTCCAGACGGACGGACCGTCGCGGTGGGAGAGCTTGGCGCGCGAAGCGAGCCGTGTGGCCACGGCGGCCTCGATGAACGTGTAGCGCCGGTCAGCGAGCGAGAAGTAGGCGACTATGCGCGCGCGCGTGCGGCCGGCCCCCTCGGCCGGAGGCGCCGGAGTCACGTCGAGATCGATTTCCGTTACGAGCCGCGCGCACTCGTGTGCCCCGAGCTTCGCATACCCTGCGAGGGTCGTCCGTGCCGTTCCCTTCTGGCCGAGGCGGCCCTCGATGGGAGCCACGTTGATGGCGCGCTCGACCGATTCTCCGCGCGCGAGGGGTTTCGCGGGGAGCACCCAGAGGAAGTCGAAGAGAACGGGATCGCCCTCCCCCTTGACGATCTTCACGTCGGCGACGCGTCCGTCCTCTTCCGCCTCGGCGGTGAAGAGCGTCGGCTCCAACGCGCTGATGTCCTGTGCCCGGCCGTTGGCGACGTATTCGCGGACGGCCATCTTGA
>CAYXVY010000319.1:0-12251 GCA_964468745.1 uncultured Planctomycetales bacterium
AAGACACGCGAGGTGAGCGAGCGCACGGGCGGGGGGCGGCACACGACGACGTGGGCGGAGGTGATCGAGGTTGATGGGGCGAGGGTGATCGACACGCCGGGGCTCGAGTTCTTCGGGCTGTGGGGCGTGACTCCGGCGAACCTGCGCGAGCACTTTCCGGAGTTTCCGACGTCGTGCAAGTTCCGCGATTGCTCGCACACGAGGGAGCCGAAGTGCGCGGTGAGGGAAGGCGTCGTGAATCACGAGATCGCGACGACGCGATACGAGAATTATATCGAGATCCGAAAAATCCTCATCGAGCAGGCGGAAATGTTTGAGGCATGAGTTGTGAGTTTTGAGTCGTAGCGATAAAGCGCCTGACTCACAACTCACTACTCGTCACCCTCAACCCCGACCCCCCATATTGCCGATAAGAACTAGTCTAGGAGTATGGGTATGAGAGGGGTCATCCAGCGCCTGCTGAGCGTGCTTCGCACGTTCCTGCTCGCTTAGCGCGCGGCCGGCACGAGAGAGAGTTCACCGGGGGGACAGAATGCAGCTCAAGCAGCTGGAGATGTGCGGCTTCAAGTCGTTCGCCAACAAGACGACGGTAAACTTCGAGCCCGGCGTCACGCTCGTCGTGGGCCCGAACGGCTCGGGGAAGTCGAACGTCGTCGACGCCATCAAGTGGGTCCTCGGCACGCTCTCCTACAAGTCCGTGCGCGGCGACGAAATGATGGATGTCGTCTTCAAGGGGGGCGGCGGCCTGGGCCCCGCCGGTTTTGCGGAAGTCTCCCTCACCCTCGACAACACCGACAAGTCGCTCCCGCTCGAGTTCGAAGAGGTTGTCATCACGCGCCGCCTGCACCGCGACGGCGTCGGCGAATACCTGATCAACGGCAGCGCCAGCCGCCTGAAGGACATCCGCGACCTCCTTTACGGCACCGGCATCGGCACCGACAACTACTCGATCATTGAACAGGGGAAGATCGACCGTCTCGTCACGACGGATGCGCGCGGACGCCGGCTCGTGTTCGACGAAGCCGCCGGCATTTCGAAGTATCGCGCGAAGAAGAGGGAGTGCGAGCAGAGACTTGAGAAGGTCGGCGGGGACATGGAGCGTCTCGGCATGCTCCTCGGCGAGGTGCGCAGCCAGCTCCGCAGCGTGCGCGGCCAGGCGAGCCGCGCCGTCAGGTACAAGGAGATGAAGGACGCGTACATCGAGCGCCGCACGAAGCTCATCGGGCACGAATACCGCCAGCTCGCCGCGCGCGCGACCGAGCTCACCCGGAAGATCGCCGCGATGGACACCGAGCAAAAGTCGCGCCTTGACGAGATCGAGAAGGCGAAGGGTGAGGTCGCCGCCATCGCGGAGACGCTCTCCGCACTCGACTGCAGGGGAAACGAAATCAGCGGCGCCCTCAGCGCCGCATCCTCCCGCGCCGACTACCTGACGAGCACGATCCAGCAGAGCGAGGCGCGCCTCGGGGAACTCTCTCAGAGCCGCGCGCGGGCCGAGAAGGAACGCGCCGACGCTGCCGCGCGCATGCAGGAGGGCGAGCAGCTTCTCGGGAAAATCCGGACGGAATGCGCCGACATGGAGCGGACGCTCGACGCGCTCTGCACGCGCCTGACGGACACGCAGGCGCGGCTCGACGAATCGTCGCGCGAAGTGCGCCGCACGCGGAGCGAGCAGGAGGGCAAGAAAGCCGAAGGGATCGAGCTGGCCGCGAAGGAGTCGGGCTACCGCAGCGACCTTAACAAGTGCGCCGCCGACATGGAGGGACTCGTCCACCGCCGCGAACGCACGATCCAGCGCGTCGCGGCGTCCGAACGCGAGATGGACGACACGCTGGCGAGGCTCGGCGAATTGAGCGCGCGCAAGCGCGAACTCGAAGCTGCGCTCGAGGACCTGAAGCGGCGCATTACCGTCGAGGAAGAGGAGCAGAAGAGGCGCGTCGAAGAGCGCACGCGGCTTGACGAGGAGCTTGTCCGGCTCCGCGCGTCGCGGGACAAGACGGAGTCGCGCCGGGAGACGCTGCGTGAGCTCGAGCTCGCGTACGACGGACTCGGATCCGGCGCCCGCGAGCTGCTCAAGAGCGGCTTCGCCGGCGTGCGCGGGACGGTCGTCGACTGCCTCGAGGCGAACATCGAGCATGTGAGCATGATCGAGGCGGCGCTGGGTGAGAACGCCGGCGCGGTCGTGATCGATACGTTGGACCAGGCCCGCACGGCCCTCGCGTTCGTGCGCGAGAAGGGGCTCGACCGGACGTCCGTGGTCGCGCTCGAAGCGTGCATGCCGCGGCTGCGGCGCGACGCGCTCGTGATGGACGGCGTCGTCGTTCGCGCGAGCGAGCTCGTGCGCTGCGAGGAAGCGTTCAAACCACTGGTCGAGTCGCTGCTCGGCGAAGTCATTTTCGTCGATGGCGAGGACGAAGCGGACGCGCTGCGCGACTACTGGTCGGTGCGCGGCACGCTCGTCACCCGCGCGGGCGACGTGTACGACGGCCGCGGCATCATGACCGCGGGCGCGCGCAAGGCGGGCCTGCTGGCGCGCAAGGTGGACCTGCGAAAGCTCGCGGCCGAGCTCGACGGCTTCACGGGTCTCATCGACGAGAAGGAGGCGCGCAAGCGCGATCTCGACGCCGAGATCAAGGCGGGGGAGGAGCGCGCGAAGTCGATGCGCCACGAGGTGTACGACAAGAGTGTCGCGTTGACGGAGGACAAATCGCTGCAGGAGCAGCTCGAGAAGCGCTGCGCGTTCCTGTCGGGCGAGATCGACAACTCGCGCGCGGAGCTGCTGCAGATGGAGTCGGAGGAGAAGGCGCTGGCCGAGCGCAAGTCGCGCCTTGAGGGCCTTCTTGTCGACCTCGCGTCGCTCAAGGAGCAGATCTTGAAGGAAGTCGCCGTCATCGGCGAGATGATGTTCTGCTACGAGGAAGGGCGCGCGCAGATCCAGGTCGAGCTGACGCAGGCCAGCACGGAGCGAGCGCAGGCGCAGGAGAAGGTGCGCAGCCTCCAGCAGCAGGTCGAGGGAGTTACGAGCGAGAACGAGCGTCAGCGCGAGATCGTGCGGCGCAACGAAGAGCACGTTGCCGAGATTGAGGCGCGCTGCGCCTCGGTGCGGCAGGAGATCGAGGGATACCGCACGCAGCAGGCGGAGCTGGCGATCACAGTTGAGCGGTATCGCACGACGCTCGCGTCGCTCGAGACGGAGCGGGCGGAAATCCAGTCGAAGGTGGACGTGATCAACGGGCGGATCGGCGAGCTCGACAAGGCGAACGTGATCGCATCGAGCCAGATCGGAGAGCTGAAGATCACGGAGGCGCGTGAGCAAGTGGAGCGCGAGAATCTCGTGCAGCGGGCGCGTGAGGAATTCGGGCTCGACGTGACGCAGCAGCCGGAGGTCGAGCAAGCGCTCGACTGGACCCCCCTGTCGAACGAGGCGAATGAACTGCAGGTCAAGATTGCGAACTTCGGCACGGTCAACGTCGTCGCGCTGGAGCAGCTCAAGGAGCTGGAGACGCGCGAAGGCGATCTGATCGCTCAGCAGGACGACATCTCGAGGGCGAAGCGCGAGCTCGAGGGGCTGATCCGCCGGCTCAACATGGAGTGCCGGATCAAGTTTGAGAAGACATTCGAATTCGTGCGCGAGGAGTTCAACAACATCTTCAGGAAGGTCTTCGGCGGCGGGAAGGCGGACATCATCCTCGAGCAGGTCGAAGGTGGAGATCCGATGGAACAGGGGCTCGAGATCATGGCCCGGCCACCCTCGAAGGACCAGCTGCCGATCTCCTTGCTTTCGGGCGGCGAGAAGACGCTGACCGCGTTCTCGCTCGTGATGGCGCTCTTCAAAGCGAACCCGAGCCCGTTCTGCGTCCTCGACGAGGCGGACGCAGCGCTCGACGAGAAAAACGTGGACCGCTACGCGGGCGTGATCAATGAGTTCGTGAACGATACGCAGTTCATCGTTATCTCGCACAACAAGCGGACGATGGCGACGGGGGACGTGCTCTACGGCGTGACAATGCAGACGCCGGGCGTGTCCACGCTCGTGAACGTCGATCTGCACGGCGGCGACAACCTGGCGCTGCTCAAGGAGCGCCGCGAGAGGATCCGCTCGGCGCGGGAGGCGTCGGCTGCGCAGCGAAGCGCCGAGATCGCGGAACTGAAACTGGCCGCGGACCAAGCGCTCGCCGAGGCGACGAACGCGGAAGCGGGCGCCGAAGTCGTTGAGAGCGCATCCACGGCAACGGCCGTCGCGGATCCGCCGCCCGTGGAACCGAAGGTTGCGAAGGCGGACGAGTCCGAGCGAAATCCGCAGGCGGAGAATTACAGCCAGCAATAGCCGGAAGACAGCGTACAGAAGACAGGAGCGGCGCGTCATACTAGTGACGTGCGTCTGATCACCCTGAGTCTTCTGCTGGCCGCGCCAATCGTGGCGGACGTGTCGCCAAGGCGGTCGATCGACACGGTCTGCCTGCTGCTTCAGTTCGAGAAGGGCGGGGCGGTCGTCAGCGTCGAGATGAGCAGCGGCCGCGTCCACTGGACGCACGCCCTGGCCGATCGCCCGACGCTTTTCACCTTCGCCGTCACGCCGACGAGCGACGTGCGGCCGCGCGTCACGCGCGAGCACATCTTCGTAGTCGACAACGCCTCGCGGACCCTGATTGCGCTCAGCCCGCGCACGGGTCGCGAATTGTGGAGCGGCGCGCTGAAGTGCGAGAGCCGCCAGCTCTACCTTGAGGCGGACGGCGAGCACGTCCTGGTCAGCGCGTACGAGAAAGCGCCTGTGACGATGTTTACGAGGGCCGGGCGGCGGCTTTGGGAGGCCGAGGCGTGCGGCAATCCGGTATTCGCGAAAGATCACGTATACGTGTCGCGCGTGCACGGTCCGAACAAGGTCTACGCACTCGATCGCACGAGCGGCGAATTGAAGTGGGAGCAGCAGCACGGTGGGTGGCCGGTCGGCTGGGACGGGTCTACCCTCTACTACGGGAGCGCGGCAGGCCTGCTCGCCTTTGATCCCACCGAGCGCGCATTCAAATGGAAGGTCCCCGGGCTCTTCTATTCCGCAGCGGTGTTCGGCGGCAAGCTCTACGCAAATCGCGCCGGCGCGGGGCTCATCGAGGTCGACCTCCAGAAGGGTGCGGAGACGGCCTCAGTCGGTCGGCCCGGCGCGCACGATGGCGATCTCATCGAGGCGGTCGGATCCGCGGTCGCGTGCCTCGATATGAAGGAGGGCGCGCTCGAGATCTTCGGCATGGAGCGTCGGGCCTCGGTTGTGCGAGTCGAGATCGACCAGGCGCAGACCGACGTGCGCTCCGTCGTGGCGTTCTCGCCGACGACGGCGTTCGTTGCCAATGCGCGCGAGGGTCGCCTCGAGGCGTTCGACACGCGTACGGGCGCGCGGCGTTGGAGATGCGAATTCCCTCGCGCACCGGTCGGCCTCGTGTACCGACCGAATGTCGTCCTCGTGGCGGTGGGGAGGAAGTTGTGTGGCGTGGATGCCAATCGCGGGCGCGTCTTGTGGGAACGCGAGTTGGCTGAGACCGTGACGAAATTCGTCGCCGGGGTTGATCGTCGATAGCGCGTTCATTCTTCTGGACTCGGCGCGCCGGCGTTGGTTGAATCGCGCGCCACTACGGAGGAAACGTGGAACGCACCTTCTGCATGATCAAGCCGGACGGCGTGTACCGCCGGCTCGTGGGGAAAATCGTCCAGCGGTTCGAGGAGAAAGGGCTGCGCATCATCGGCCTCAAGCTCGTGCGCATGGACAAGACCACGGGCGAGAATCTCTACTCGGTTCACAAGGGCCGGCCGTTCTACGACTCGCTCGTCAAGTTCGTGACGGGCGGCCCCGTCACCGTGATGGTGATCGAGGGGTACAACGCCGTGGAGGTATGCCGCAAGCTGATGGGTGCCACCTTTGCGTTCAACGCGGAGCCGGGCACTATCCGCGGCGACTACGGCACCTCCAAGGGATTCAACCTGATTCACGGGTCGGACTCGATCGACTCCTTCAGGCGCGAGCACGTCATCTTCTTCAAGGAGTCGGAACTCGTCGAGTACGAGCACCCTGACAACCTGTGGGTCTACGAGGAGCCGGAGCGCAAGTAGGCCCCCCTCTCCCGAGGGCTCTTGCTACCGTTCGAGGGCTTCGCTAGAATCCCTCGCCGCAATCGAGGAGAGTCCCTACATGGCTCAGCTGCAGGCGACCGAGGTCCGCAAAGGCCACATCGTCAAGTGGAACAACCAGTTTTGGAGCGTGATGCACGTCGATCACATCACGCCTGGAAACTGGCGCGCCATCATCCAGATCAAGATGCGCAATCTCACGAGCGGCGCCTCGCTGCAGCAGCGCTTTTCTTCGGGCGACAAGATCGAACAGGCGTTCCTCGACATCCAGGACGTCGAGTTCTCGTATCAGACGGGCGAACAGTACGTCTTCATGAATTCCACGTCGTACGAGCAGCTCGAAATCCACAAGGACATGCTCGGCGACGACATCCAGTGGCTCATCCCCAACCTGGCGTGCAAGATCAACTACCTTGATGGGCGCGCGGTGAGCGTCGATCTCCCGCCCTCCGTCGATGTGAAGGTCGTTGAGACGGAGCCGGAGCTGAAGGGCGCCACGATCACGAACGTCTACAAGCCGGCCAAGGTCGAGACGGGCGCGATGGTCGCGGTCCCCGCGTTCATCAAGCAGGGCGAAATTATCCGCGTCGACACGCGCGAGGGCAAGTACCTCGAACGGGCCGGCAAGTAGTCATGGCGAAAGTCCTCATCGCGGACGACGTGGGCGAAGAGTGCGCGCGGATCCTGCGCGCCGGGGAATTGGACGTCGACAACCGCGGGAAGATGAAGCCGGACGATTGCCGTGCGATCATCGGCGGCTACGAGGGCCTGGTCGTCCGTAGCGGCATCAAGGTTACAAAGGAAATCCTCGAGGCGGGCACCCGGCTCAAACTCGTCGGGCGCGCGGGCGTCGGCGTCGACAATATCGATGTCGAGGCCGCCACGCGGCGGGGCATCCTCGTTATGAATGCGCCGATGGGGAACGTCACGGCGGCCGCCGAGCACTCCTTCGGGCTGATGCTCGCAATTGCGCGCAACATCGCGCGCGGCGACCGGACGCTCCGCGCGGGGAAGTGGGAGCGCAATCAGATGGTCGGCGCGGAGCTCGAGGGCAGGACGCTCGGCATCGTCGGTCTCGGCAAGATCGGCGCGAAGCTCTCCGGCTACGCGAAGGCGTTCGGGATGCGCGCGGTCGCGTACGACCCGATCGTGACGAAGGAGCGGGCCGCGGAGCTCGGGGTCGAGCTCGTCGCATTCGACCGCCTGCTGGAGCTGGCGGACTTCGTCTCGATCCACGTTCCGATGACCGACCAGACGCGGCACATGTTCGATGCGCGGGCCTTCTCGAGGATGAAGAGAACTTCGCGCATCGTCAACGTCTCGCGCGGCGGGATCATCGATGAGAAGGCGTTGTACGACGCGCTCGAGAACAAGGTGATCGCGGGCGCGGCGCTCGACGTCTACGAGACGGAGCCGCCGGGGCCCGATTTCCCGCTGCTCAAACTCGACGGCATCACGCTCACGCCGCACCTCGGGGCGTCGACGGAGGAGGCCCAGGTCCGCGTGGCCGTCGACATCGCGGAACAGTTCGTGAGTTTCTTCAAGCACGGTATCGTGAAGAACGCCGTCAACGCGGCGGGCCGGTAGCCCGTGCGCCGGGGCGAGCTCCACGTCGTTCGCGCGGGGACGATGGAGTTCGAGCGTGCGTGGGCGATGCAGCGCGAGCTGGCGGTGAAGCCGGGGAGCTGGCTCATGCTCGTGGAGCATCCGCCGGTGTTCACCCTTGGGAAAAACGGTCGCGCGGAAAACGTGATCGACGCGCGCGGTATCCCTGTGGTTCGGATCGATCGCGGGGGCGACGTGACGTATCACGGGCCCGGGCAACTCGTTGGATATCCGATCTTCACTCTTCGCGAACGGCGAATCGGTATTCGCGAGCACGTCGAGCGGATGGAGCGCGCGATCGTAGCCACGCTCAATCGGTTCGGAATCGCGGCGCGGCGAAGCGACGAGGCTGTCGGGGTGTGGACCGGACGCGGGAAGATTGCGTCGATCGGCGTGCGTGTGACGAAGGGGCGCACGACGCACGGATTCGCGCTGAACGTATGCACGGATCTCGCGCCGTTCTCGTACGTCAATCCCTGCGGTGTGGCCGCGGGCGCCGTGACGTCGATGCGGCGCGAGCTGGAGCGCGACGTGACGGTTGCGCAGGTGGCGGAGTGTCTCATTCCGGAACTCGTCCGCGAGTTCAGGTTCAGCAGTCATGAATCATAAAATACAAATTTTCTTGATTTCGCGGCGCCGCGCGGTAGACTTGATCGGGTAGTCCGAGAGGGAAAACGGAGCGGTCGCGGGAACGGCCGGGAGCCTTGGAGAGGGCGTCTCGTGCGCTCGCGACGCGCGGAGTTCGTGGTCGTTGTGTGGAGAGAGGGGATATGTCGCATTTCGTGCTAGCGACCGATCTCGATCGGTCTGTCCTGAATTTCTGGCGCGCGTCGCTCCAGTCGGACGACGTGCAGGTGATCGCCGCGTCCAGCCGGGCGGACGCGATGGCGCGCGCGGCGGCGTGGCAGGCATCTTTGGCGATCGTGGGAACGCGCTTCGGCGCGGAGACCGTCTCGCTCGTGCGCGATCTACGGCGTGAGTTTTCGCTGCGGTCGATCGTGGCGGCGAGGGACGGCGAGGATGAGATCCTGGCCGCGGCTCTTGAGGCGGGAGCGGTGGGATTTGTTGTGCTGCCCCTGGCGCGTGCGGCGGCGGCGCGGCGCGTTCGCGAGCATCTGCTGCCGCGGACGGTGACGAACGGGCGGTACGTGACGGCGGGGCCGGTGACGCTGGACCTGGACCGTCGCTCGCTGGTGCGTCCGCGCACGCAGGCATCGCTGACGCCCGTGGAATTCGAGATGCTGCGGTGGCTGCTGATGCAGCCGGGGCGCTCGTTCACGCGTCGCCAGCTCCTGGCGGCGAAGCGCGAGAGTTTCCCGCCGAAGCCGACGGCTGCGGACGTGGACCGGCAGGTCGCGTCGCTGCGCCGCAAGCTCGGAGAGGCCGGCGGGCTGATCGAGAAGGCGGGGGCGGTCGGCTGGCGATTCTCGCTCGCGACCACCCGCGAGGCGGAAGTGGAATTCCCCTTGACAAACGTAAATTACGAGATATAAGTTACAGTAATCGGCGGCCGCGAGAGATCCGTCGATGTGGAGAGGGAGATCAGAGTGCGTCCCAGAACTCATACACGCTACGACTCGATCCGCTTTGCGGGTCGGGCCCTGCATAAAGCTCAATACCCCACCCCAGCTGTCCGCCTGGAATAGCCTGTTTCCTCCTCTCCCGCACAGGGATTCCGGGCGGAATCTTGTCGTGACCCCCTGGTGGAACACCCAGGGGGTTTTTTTTATCGCCCGTTGCGATCTGCGCTAATCGTCCTCGACATGGACGATCGCGGCGCTATAATCCCCGTCGATTCGGGGCGTGGCTCAGTCTGGCTAGAGCGCTTGCTTCGGGAGCAAGAGGCCGTGGGTTCAAATCCCGCCGCCCCGACCATCTGTGACTCGGCTGCGAACTGGGGACCCGCCGGGTCCCCAGTCCACACCAAGTCCGAAGACGTCGTCACTGGATCCGGGAAGAGCGCGACTTCCAACTTCCCTTCGCCCTTCTCTTCCGCGTAGAAACCAACGTAATCGAGGAAGCGCGGAAGGAGCGCCTTGATCGCCTGCGGGTTCTCCGTGTTCTCGGTCACCAACTCGTTGAAGCGAACCAGCGCCCGGATCTGATCGTCCGCGACGACCTTCTCGTTCTGCTCCGCCGCCATCTCGCTCTTGAGCCGGGCTTCCGTCGCCTCCAACTCGGCACGTTCGACTTCGAACGCATCGATCTTCTCGCGCAGCGTCGCCATCGACGCGCTGCCCTGTGAGAGCGCGTCCACGAGAAGGCCCAACCTCGCCTTGACGCTCGCGAGCTGCGCCCGCACGCGTTCGAGATCCTGCTTGAGCTTGCCGAGGGTCTCGCCCGTGAACTCGTTGGCGCCTTCCGCAATGGCGCGGATGCGCTCCGGATGGAGATGAAGCTGCTTCATGAACTCCAGCACGGCCCGGTCCAGCGTCTCCGCCGGCACGTAGCGCCGGGGGCAGTCGCCGCCGACCGACTTCTCGGCCGCACCGCAATGGTAGTAGGGGTAGTAGTTGCCGCCCTGGCCCTTGCCCGGGCGCGGCGACATGGCATGTCCGCAGAGACCGCACCGAAGCAGGCCCTGCAGCATGTAAACGTACTCGCGCGACTGGCGCTTGTCGCTGCGCTTGCGCCGGTCGTTCTTGTCCATCATCTCGCCGATCCGCTGATGGGTCGGCCACTCGCGGATCGGCTTCCACTGCGCAGTGTGGACCGCGCCGCCATGCTCGATCTTCGCCGCGTAGGCGGGGTTCCGCAGCATCCGGCAGATGACCTGCTTGGTGTAGAACGACCCCTTTGGGGTCCGATAGCCGCGTTTGCGAAACTCGACGACGATGGCATCGACGCTCTGGCGCTCCAGGTAGAGCGCATCCACCTCACGAACGTGCGCCGCGAAGCTCTCGTCGATCCCGTAGAGCTTGCCGTTCATGCGGTAGCCGATGGCGGGCGGCCCGATGGGAAGCCCCTTCTCGGCACGCCACGCCACCTTCTCCTTCACCCGGGCGGAGGTGACCTCCCGCTCATGCTGCGCGAGCGCGATCATCATGGTGGTCTGGAGCCTGCCTGCGGGGGTCGTGAGGTCGATCTGCTCGTGCCGGGAGACGATTCTCACGCCGTGCCGCTCGAGCTCCTCGACGAGGTTGAGGAAGTCCTTCACGCTGCGCGAAATGCGATCGATCTTGTTGATTACGACGACGTCGATCAGGCGGGATCGGACCAGTTCGAGAAGCCGCTGGTAGGCAGGCCGGTGGGTGTCCTTGGCGCTCTTGCCGTGGCGCTTCCCATCCTTCTCGCCTTCGACCAAGTACTCGGTGATGCGCCAGTCGAGGCCCGCCGCACACTTGCTCTCGACGAGCCCGGTCAGGAGGTCGCGCTGCGTGTCGAGCGAGCCGTCCTCCTTCTTGGCCTGCTTGTCCGTCGAGACGCGCATGTAGAGTGCGACGTGCACCGGGCCAGTCCGCACCGATTCGTTCGTGTTTCTCAGAATCATGATGTGCCCCTTCTCCGCGTCGCCAAGGACGCGGCCATAAATCAGGCTGCCTTCTTCTTCGTGCGCGCCCAGAGGCGGGCGCAGAACGCATCGATCTCGGCGACCCGGGCGGCGGCGGCCATGACCGCAAACGGATTCGCCTGCGAGCGCACCCACTCAGGATGCTTCTGAGCATCGATGCGCACGACCCGGACGCGCCAGCGGGGATGCGGACGGCCGCGTTTCTTCTTCGTGATTGTTTCGTGATGCGACTCTTCGAGAGGAGACGCGCCAGACACTTCGGCACGTCGGTGTACGTTCTCTGAAACGCCGTCGGCGGCCGGAGGTTCGCGCGAATTCCCCCGCTCGTTCAATTCCCCAACTTTCTCCATAGATACCTCTTGTCCAACGAGCATACACGGGAGGCGTGTCACGGGAGGACGCACCTCGATCTATTCTGATCCCGCCAGACGGCGGGCGACAGAGGGGGAGATGGACGGAAAGGATGTGGAAAGCTGAAGTCCGCTACGCCGCGCTCGCCTTGCTTTCGTCCGTGATGTACCACGCGAGGATCTCGGTGCGGCCGTGGCCGGCCTCCCGGGCGACGAGCGCCGCCGCGTGCGCGGGGTCCATTCCCTTCATAGTGACGAGATACTTCATGCGGTCCGCGAGGTACGTGCGCCGCAGATCGTGGAAGGTGCGATCGGTGCCCCGGCCGATGCCGGCGGCGCGGAGCTGGCGGTAGACGTACTGCCGCCACTCCTCGAAGGTCCGGTATTCGGTGGGGATCAGCGCGCCATCGCCCGTCGTGAGCCGGCGCGCTTCCGCAAGCGCCGCAGTCTGCTGGGCGTTGTGGATGAAGAGGTAGCGCGGCCGTCCGCCTTTCGTGCCCCGCTTCACCCAGACGCGCTGAGCGTCGGAGTCGCGATGCGGCCGGAGGAGGGCCGCCTCCTTGAACCGCAGGCCAAGATGCCGGGCGAGGAGCAGCATGCCGCGGATACGCTCGTCGTTGATGGCGGCGAGCGACTGCGCGAAGTCCTTGTCCGAGACGACCTTGCCC
>CAYXVY010000320.1:0-16591 GCA_964468745.1 uncultured Planctomycetales bacterium
GAGCGAGGACCGCGAGCGGCGGTTCGAGTCGAAGTGGTGGACAGGACCGGAGTTGAACCGGTGACCCCTACATTTTCAGTGTAGTGCTCTACCAACTGAGCTACCTGTCCGCTCCAGAAGTCGACGCGGCGGGATTGTACGGCCCCCCACAGCGGGGGGTCAAGCGCGCGCGAACCCGCAGTCGGACCGCACGCTTGATGAGGATGAGATGGACGGCGGTGGCTTTCTCGTTGCTCGGCCTCGCGGCGTGCCATACGCATACGGGCACCCGCACGGAAGAGGGCACACTGAGCGTCGACGACATCCTCGAGCTCTACCGCGCGGACGTCAACGAATGGCACATCGAAGTGGAGCTTCGCGAGAAGGGGATGCAGCATCCGCCCACACCCGACGAGTGCTCCGCCCTGCGGGAAGCGGGGGCAAGCGGTGCGCTGATCTCCGCGATGGCGCTGCCATGGCATCGTCCGCCCCCGAGACCTGCGCGAGCGGCGTCGGTCGTCACGTACAGGGAGACCCGCTGCGCGTTGGGCGCGCACGGAAGTACCGACCTGCGCGGCGCCGGCGAGTTGCTCGGCACCCTCCTCCGGCTCTTGTGCTGTCGCTGAGCCGCCCGTTCGCGCGGGCCGCGCGCCTTCGCGGACACTTGAACGACCGCATTGGCTTGCGCACTTAGGCTGGGCGTTTTCGGCGCGCTGCTTAGCACGCGCCTGAAACGAAAACGGAGCGGCCCGTCACCGGACCGCTCCGTCGTTCGAAATTCGCGGGTTACTTCTTCTCTTCCTTCGGCGGCTCCTTCGCGGAGCTCACCTCGATCGCAGGCAGCGGCTTCTTGCCGTCCTTCTCCTCGGGCTCGGTCACCGAACCCACGAGCAGGAGCTGCACCTTGCCGTCCGCGACCAGCTTCTTCAGGTCCTCGTTCACCGTAAGGGTGAACTTCTGGCCGTTGGCGCGCGCGACAAAGGCGTAGTTGTCGCCGTCCTTCTCCACCTTCCCGACCGCCTCGATCGACATTCCGTCGTACGAGTACGCGTCCCCTGCGCCCTTCACCGCGTTCGAGACTGCGGTGGGAAGCAGAGCCTTGTTCTCAAGCACTTTGACGACGAATTCGCCCTTCTCGTGCTTTACGCTTTTCACGCCTTCCAGGCGCGAAATGGCCGTCTGCACGGCCTTGATTCAGCTCGCCCCTCAGAGACCGCTGACGCTGACCGTCAGCGTATACGTCGGATCGTCTTTCGCGACCGCCGCGGGGGCGAACGCCACCGCAAGCACGGCCGCCAGCAGGATCTTCTTCATGCGCACCTCCACAAATGAGTTCGGAGATTATACGCCGCTGCCCTCCTCGAAATTCCGATTTTCCGTCCTCCCTCCGCTGAGGCCCGCTAAAGTGTCGGCCATGAGAAACCTCCTTCTGGCGTCCGTACTCGTCGCCGGCTGCGCGGGCGGCTCCGCCCCGGCTCGCCCCCCGTCAACGGGCCCGTCCGATCTCGCCAGACTCTGCGAGGAATACTGGGAGTGGCACTTGGGCGAGCATCCCACGCACGCCACCTTTCTCGGCGATCACCGGTACGACAACCTGCTCCCCGACTACGGGCCCGAGGCACGCGAGCGTGTCCGTCGCGAGCTGCGCGCCTTTCTCGGCCGCGCGCGCGCAGTCGCCCCCGCGTCGGCGGACGAGGCCGTCACAGCCGACATCCTGCGTCAAAAGCTCGAGCAGGCGCTCGCGCACGACGATCACAAGTTCTGGCAATGGGACGTCGACCAGATGGACGGCCCGCAGATTTGGATCTTCGAGCTCAGCAATTATCACCCGCTCACCACCGAGGACGGCCGTCGCTCATTCTCGGCGCGCCTCGAAGCCTTCCCGCAGGTCATCGACCAGTACATCGCCAACCTCCGCGCGGGTCTCTCCGAGAAGCGCGTCGCGACGAAGGGCGCCGTCGACCGCGTCGTCCTGCAACTCCGCGCGCACCTTGAAAGGCCCGTCGACAAATGGTCCATCGCTCCCGGCGGCGACGCCGCGACGCGATGCGTCAAGCCGGCGCTCGAGAAGCTCCTCACGTTCCTCGAAAAGGAGTACGCGGCGCGCGAGGCCGTCGGTCTCTCATCGCTTCCGGACGGCGAGGCCGCGTACCGTTACTGCATCCGCCATCACACCACGCTCGACCTCACGCCCCGCGAGCTGCACGACATCGGCATCACGGAGCTGCGCTCGATCGAGGACGAGATGCGCCGCATCGCCAAGAACACCGACCTGCGGGACTTCCGCACGCGCGTGATGTCCGACCGCGCGAACTTCCCCCGGTCGCGCGAGGAGTACCTCGACGGCTTCCGCGCGATCCTGAAGCGCGTGGACGAGAAGCTGCCCCGATTCTTCGCGCGCCTCCCGCGCGCGAAGTACGAGGTCAAAGCGATCGAGGACTACCGCGAGAAGGACGCCCCGGCCGCCTACTACTATGCGCCCCCGGCCGACGGCACGCGCAACGGGATTTTCTACGCGAATTGCCACAAGCCGGAGACGCGCCCGCGCGGCAACATGGCGGCCTTGGCGGCGCACGAGGCTGTGCCGGGACACCATCTCCAGATCGCGTTCGCGATGGAGCTGAAGGACCTGCCGACGTTTCGCCGCTTCTCCGGATTCACGGCCTTCGTCGAAGGCTGGGCGCTCTACACGGAGCGCCTCGCGGACGAGATGGGCATCTATGAAACCGATCTCGACCGCTACGGCATGCTGACCTACCAGGCGTGGCGCGCGGCGCGGCTCATCGTCGATACGGGCATGCACGCCCTCGGCTGGACGCGCCAGCAGGCGATCGATTTCTTCGTAGACCACCTCGCGCTGTCCGACCGCGAGATCATCAACGAGATCGACCGGTACATCATCTGGCCCGGGCAGGCCCTCGCGTACAAGGTGGGGCAGCGCGAGATCGAATCGCTCCGGCGCAAGGCGCAGGACACGCTCGGCGCGAAGTTCCGGCTGCCGGATTTCCACACGGAGCTGCTGCGTCATGGCGCGGTGCCGCTTCCGACGCTGAGAATGCTGATCGAGAAATGGATCGCAGCGCAGCCGCGCTGATCGGGATCGCTAAGGCGACTTCGTCGCGACCCGCACCGTCGCCTTCTTGAGGAACAGCAGCGCGAACGCGGTCTCGACCGGAGGAATGTCCACCGCCGTGTTCCAGGATCCGTCCTCATGCTGCGAATGCACGAGCACCATCGCACCCTCCTGATACCAGTCGTGTTCGCCGAACTTCGTGATCCCGTAGAGCACCCCTACGCGCTCGAGGCTGTACAGGTAGTACATCTGGAAGATGCTCCAGAGGCCCGCTGCGGGCGGGCAGCCGCGAACTGTGAAGAAGGTCTGGATCCATGCGAGTCCCTGCTTCTTCGCAGTGTCGCACCTCTTCTTGAGTCCGGCATCGAGATCGCGCGACCCCAGCAGCTCGCTCTCCGCCACCAGGATCGACGTCAATCCGGCGCACGTCATCGAACCGTACCCGCGGTCAGTGAGAATTTTCATCTCCGGTTTTCTGGCGATGAAATAGCCCCACGGGCCGGGAACAAATTTTTCGTCCGGCTTGTACTCGTCGATCGCCATGTCCTCGGCCTTGGTCCACGTCAGCTTGAGCTCCGTCGACGGCAGCGTCGTTCCCTGGAACGTGAGCCAGTGATTGAGCGCCTTCTTCCAGACCTCGGCCTTCACCTTCACCCCGCAGCGCGAGGCCGACTTCAGCGCCAGCATCGCGTACTGCGTATTCGAATGGTCCTTGAAGTCCCCCTCCTCGGGATAGCCCCACGTGCCATCCTTCGTTTGCTTCTCGACGAGCCAGTCGACCCCGCGCTGCACGTACGCAAGGTCCTCCTTCGAAATCGATTTAACGATCTGCTCGCGCGCGGCTTTCTCGGTCAGGCCCTCGAGGTCCCCCAACTTCTCCAGCGGGAGGTACTTCGTCTCGATCGCCATGATCGTCGCGGCGACGTCGTACGTCTTCCGCATGCCGCCCTTCATGGCGTAGGCGAAGCCGGACTTGACCGCCGGGTCGTCCGCCTTGACGCCCGAATGCAGCATCGCCATGAGAGAGAGCGCCGTCGTACCGAACGGAAAATCGCGCGCGAAGGAGCCCCCCTCGTCCACCCACGAGCCGTCGCTGCGCTGCATTTTCCTCAGTGCCACGACCCCATTGCGGATGGCGGCCGAAATGCGGTCGAAGTGCGTAAGCTGGTCGATCTTGACGAGCTCTTTCTTCGCTTCGATCATCTCCGCGCCGTTGACCTTGATCTGCTTCGGCTCCTCGCCCCCCTTGATCCCCTTGAACTCCTCCCCCTTCCCCGCGTAGTCGTAGCTCCCCTTGATGAGAATCGTGTCCTTCAGGCTGAACCACGCGGCCGTGGCGAAGTGCCCCCACTCCGTCTTCGAAACGCTCTTCTTGCCCGACATCTCGTCGAACTTGATCTCGAAGAGCTGGAAGACGCCGTCCACGCGGGCACAGTCGACGTCGTTCACCTTCTCGATCTTCTTGAACGTGAGGGCGCCCTTCACGGCGACGGCGCGAAAGCAGTGAAGCGTCGTCAGCGCCTGGCGTGCCTCCTCGAAAAGTTCCTCATCGATGATCCATCGCGCGCCCGTCTTCACCTTGCCCTTCGGCAGCCGCAGGACGTACCGCCACGGCAGGTCGTGGTACGTGTTCACGACCAGCGTGTTCGACCCGTCGCCGGTCAGGTCCGACGGAAAGAGGAGGAACGTGCGGTCCTTCAGCGGCACCGGGCGGCCGCCCTTGATCTCGGACACCGCATAGTCGATCGCCGAGTCCTTCGGAAGGCCCCACGTGAGTTCGATTTCCTCCTTGGCCTGAGTGCGACCGAGCACGGCGGCGATGACGAGCGTCAGCAGGCCGATCCTCATTTCTCCTCCGTCAAATAATCCGCGAACCGCGGGTCGCGCACGAGATCGGGGTGCCGCGCCGCCACTGTCCTGAACACTTGAACGCCGCCGGCGCGTGCGGACTTCAGATATTTGACTGCTTCATCGGCGTCATTGGCTCGCAGCGCCGCTTCAAACAGCGAGAGAAACACGCGGTCGGAGGACGCGCCAAGCTCCTGCGCCTTGAGCAGCAGCGCGCGATCGTCCGTCATGACGCCGAGATTGTAGTGCGGCCGCCAGTCGTTGGGCTGCGTCTCGATCGCGCGCAGCAGGAAACGGCCGCCGCGTGCCGTGTCCCCGAGAAGGAAGCTGCAGACGCCGGCGTTATTCAGCGCGTTCAGGTTCCATGGATGCACCTCGAGCACGCGCTCATACTCGATGACCGCCTGTCGGTGCTCGCGGAGGCTCCGGAGGTAGGCCGCGAGATGCTCCCGCGTCTGCCAGTGCCCGGGCTGCAGCGCGAGCACGCCGGGCAGCGCGCGGGCATCCTCCCGGGCCTCGGCGTAACGGCGCTCCGCGACCGCGTGCTGCAGCGAACTGATGAAGAGGAACGCCGCGCCGAGGACTCCGGCGCCGCGCGCGGCGAAATTCGGGAAGCGCGTGGGGCTGGATCGCGCCTCGGTGTGCGCGACGACTCCAAGCAGCGCGCCCGCAAGGATGTCGAACGGCGCGAATTCGTGCAGCGTGTTGAAGACACCCGCGACCGACCACGCCGCCAGTCCTCCGCCCGACGCGACCAGCAGCGCGGCCGTGGACGCGTCCGCCAGCCGGATCCCGCGCAAGATCACGATTCCCGCCAGCACTACGAGCGCCAGCAGCGCGGCGAATCCGACCGGTCCCGTTTCCGTGAAAACCAGGAACCACGTGGAATGGGGTTCCCGCGCCTCCCGAACTTCGTCGCCGCTGGGATTCGTGATCGTGAATTCCTCCGCATCACGATGCGGTGGGAACTGATACTGGAAGTTCCCTGCTCCGCAGCCGATGACCGGATGCGCGCGCGCGAGCTTCAGCGATCCCTTCCACAGCCCGATGCGCACTTTCGCGGACGCGTCGCGTTCGAAAATCTTCGGGATCCGCGCCGGATTCGCGACCGCGGCCCCCGCCAGCACGAGCACGCACACCGCCAGCAGCTTCCAGTCGCGTCTCATCGACAGGAGGATCCCCGCCACGACAACGCCGATGGCGAGCGCGACGAGGCCGCCGCGCGATTGGCTGACTGCAACGAGGACGCTGCTGAGCACGGCACCGAAGAGGCACACGGCGCGGACCGCCGTCGCCGTACGCAGCGTCGCTCCGCCGATGCACACGCACGCGACGATCGCCCCGAATGCGCCCGTGTAATTCGGGTTGCCGAGCGTCGAGACGGCGACGCCGGGCGGCCCCGGCGGCGTCCCGGTCAGCGGGCTCCCCCACTGTCCGATCCCGATGACTGCGACGACGAGCGCCACTCCCGCCGTGACCGCGAGCATCGTCGCGTGCGTCCGACCCGGCACCCACCCTCGCGCGAAAGCCCAAAACGCGGCGGCGCCCGCCGCCACGGGAATCAGAGTCGCGTAGGCCGCCTCGGCATTGACGGCGGCAAAGAACGAGAGGCCGTGCGCGACGAGCAGCGCTCCCCCGGCCCACATCCACGCGCCCTCGGGCCTCAAATCGTCGCGTCTCTTGTACGCGAGCAGCGCCCCCTCGGCGAGGAGAAGCGCGGTGCCGATCGCGACCGCCGGCCAGCGCGCGACGTCGTAGCCGAGACCCGGCCACGTCGCCAGCGTCGACGCGAACAGGACGACCGCACCGGCGACGCCCAGATGCCACCGCATGGCAGCAGCCTACCCGCGCCCATCGTAAATCACAAACGCCACCACACCCGATCCCAAGCCCGATCCTGCAGGCGTTAGTCGGCCGGCAGCCACACGCGAAAGATCGCACCTTTGCCCGTCGGGCGATTCTCCGCGACGATCGACCCTCCGTGCTCGCTCACGATCTTGCGAGCGATCGCGAGCCCCATCCCCGTCCCCTTGGGTTTCGTGGTGAAGAACGGATCGAAGATGCGCGCGAGATTGTCCAACGCGATGCCGGGCCCCTCGTCCTCGAATTCGACGAGCACGCCGTCGCGAGCCGGCCCCTCGGGCGCGTTTGCCGGAAGGCACCGCACGGTCAGGTGGCCTCCTTGGGGCACCGCCTCAACGGCGTTGACGCCCAGATTGAGGAAGACCTGCTTCAGCTTGTCCGGCGCGCCGCGGCACACCATGGTGCGCGGAGACTGGATCTCGATCTTCAAGGGTCGCTCGGCGTCGCGCGTCTGCAGCAGCACGACGACTTCGCCGAGCAGGTCAGGGAGATTGCATAGCTGCATCTGGATCGGCCGGTCGCTCGCGTACTCCAGGAAGTCGCTGATGATCTTGTCCAACCGGTCGCTTTCGCGCATGACCACGTCGAGCAGCTTGCGGTCGTCGGGATCCGTGAAGCGGGCGGTCTGGAGCTCCTGCGCGGCGCCGCGGATCGACGCGATCGGATTTCGAATTTCGTGGGCGATGCCCGCGCTCATCTCGAGCAGCGCGCGGAAGCGTCCCGCCTGCAGCGTGATTTTCTCCACCTCGGTCCGCAGCGAGAGGTCGTTGATGATCGCCACGACGCCGCGCAGCACGCCGCGCCGGCCGTCCGCGAGATGCGAGACGGCGATCTCCAGCGTCACGCCGCCGACGACGATCTCCTCCTCAACACGCTCGCCGCCCGAAAGCGCACGCCGGAACAGCTCGGCGGCCTGCTTCGGCATGACGCGCGCGTACTCAGCGCCGTCCGTCCCGTCTTTGATGTCGAGCATCTTGCGCCCCTGCGCATTCACGTACGCAATCGTCCCGAATCGGTCGACGGCGACGACGCCGCCCGCCATGTTCGACAATATCTCGTCGTTGAGGATGCGCGCCTGCCGCACCTCTTCCGACAGCTTTCCGGCCAGGAACGCGACGGCGAAGAAGCCGAGGGCGTAAAAGGTCGCGAAGCTCGCGAGAAACGGGGGCGATGTCTCCGTAGCCTGCAGGACCTTGTCCGCGACCAGCCATAGGCCCGCCGTCGCGTAGAAGTAATAGAGTGCGGCCACCATCCCGAGAAAGAGCGCCGACTGCAGCGCGACGGACATCGCGGCGCGCATTCCGAGCACCGCCGCGGCGCCGAACACGATCGCAAAGTAGTAGACCACGTACAGGCTCTGGGGGCCCGCCAGGTAAACGAGCACGGTCACCAGCAGCACGTCGATCGTCAGTTGCAGGATCGCCTGGCGGCGCGCGTCCGCCCCGAGCCGCACGGCGAACAGGTATGCGAGATTGACGATGCACGCGAACGTCAGGACGACGTAGTGGGGCTGGACGGAGAAGCCACGGATGCCGCTTTCGAGGACGAGAACGTAGAAAAGGGAGCCGAGCGCCACCATCAGGCGCATCGACATCAGCCACTTCAAGCGGCTTTCTAGGCGCGGTTCGACGAGCGTACGCTCCGCCGGGCTCATGACAGTTCGACGATCATCCGTCGACGGTCGACCGTCCGCCCCCGCACGCTTATCCAGCCAGCTTCTTCTGGATCTCGATGATGGGCAGGAAGATGGCGAGCACGATGCTGCCTACCATGATGCCCATGATCGCGATCAACAGCGGCTCGATCAGCGAGGTCAGCGCCTTGACGGACGCCTTCACTTCGGCGTCATAGAACTCGGAAATCTTGGAGAGGAGCTTCTCGAGGGCGCCCGTCTTTTCGCCGATGGAAATCATGCGCGTGACCATCGGCGGGAAGACCTTCGTCGCGGCCAGCGGCTCACCGAGCGTTTCGCCCTTGCTCACCGCGTCCTTCGCCTTCATGACCGCTTCCTCGATGATGCGGTTACCGGCGGTGCCCGCCACGATGTCGAGGGCGCCCAGCATCGGGACGCCCGACTGGATCAGAGTGGAAAACGTGCGCGCGAAGCGCGAGATCGCCACCTTGCGGAACAGCTGGCCGAAGATCGGCATGTGCAGCAGGAACCAGTGCCACTGCCTCTCGCCCGCGCGCGTCTTGAAGTAGAGCATGCATCCGACGACCAGCGCGATAATGATGCCCATGAGCAGCAGGAACTGGTTCCGCAGGAAATCCGAAATGAACATCAGGACCGCCGTCGGCAACGGAAGATCCTTCATCTGCAGCTGGTCGAAGATCGCCTTGAACCGCGGGACGACGCCGATGACGAGGCCGCCCGTGATGATCAGGATGAGCATCAGTGACACGACGGGGTACGTCAAGGCCGCGCGCACCTCGCGCTTGATCTCCTCGATCGCCTCGAGATAATCGGCGAGGCGGTTCAGGATCGTGTCGAGCTGGCCGCCCGCTTCGCCCGCCTTCACCATGTTGACGTAGATGCCCGAGAAGCATCGAGGGTGGCGAGCGAGAGCGCTTGAGAAGTCCGTGCCCGATCGCACGTCTTCGATGATCGTGTCGAGCACCCCCTTGAACCCGGGGTCCGACGCCTGCTCGTGGAGGATTTCCATCGACTCCAGCAGCGGAATGCCCGCGGAAATCATCGTGGAGAGCTGGCGCGTGACAATGGCGATTTCCTTCGTCTTCGCGCGCGCCTTGGGCGGGCCGAACAAGCCCTTCTTCTTGGCCTGCTTCTGCTCGTTGATCGACGAGACGGATAGGTTGCGCTTCTTCAGCTCAGCCTGTGCCACACTGCGGTCCGGGGCACGGATGGTGCCGTCCATCTTCTTGCCGTCCGCCGACCGCGCTTCGTAGGTGAATACCGCCATGCCGAAGTCTCCCTATCGCCCG
The DNA here is from genome assembly GCA_964468745.1 of uncultured Planctomycetales bacterium. Lineage (GTDB taxonomy): Bacteria > Planctomycetota > MHYJ01 > MHYJ01 > JACPRB01 > JACPRB01. The sequence continues at coordinate 9,707 of CAYXVY010000320.1, forward strand.
TAATCTTACATCATTCCCCGACTGACGCAACGCGATTGCCGATTGCTGATTTCTGATTGTGGATTGCTGATGGTTATCCTCACCTCGTTCGACATGTCGTGTGATCTTTCCTCATGCGCATATTGCTTGCTGATTCCGGATGCGGGACACGCTCCGCTGCGAAGGGGCAAGGACTTCGGGAATCAGCGATCAGAAAGCGGCAATCCAGGTTAGTCGCCCATCGTGTTCCTGAGCACTTCGGCGATCGACGTCTTGCCCGACATGACGGCCGTCAGCCCGCTGCGGCGCAGGGTCGCCATGCCGCCATGCTGAACGGCGTACTGCTTGATGTCCACCGACGAACGGCCCTCGATGATCAACTTCTGCACGTCCCGACTCACCTCCAGGGCCTCCATGATCGAAAACCGGCCGCGATATCCGCCGCCGCAATTCGTGCATCCGCCGCCAGGCTTGAAGACGCGCAGATTGGTCAACTCTTCGGGGCGGAATCCGATCTGGAGGAGCCGCTCCTTCGGCGGCATCGCGTCCTCCACGACCTTGCACTGCTCGCACAGCTTCCGCATGAGCCGCTGCGCCCCGACCATGATCACCGACGTAGCCACCATGAACGCATCGATGCCCATGTCGATCAGACGCGTGATCGAGCTGGCCGCGTCGTTCGTGTGCAGGGTGGACATCACGAGGTGTCCTGTGATCGACGCCTTCACGGCGATGTCCGCCGTCTCGAAGTCGCGCACCTCGCCGATCATGATGATGTCCGGGTCCTGGCGCAGGATCGAGCGCAGCGCGCCCGCAAATGTCAGTCCGCGCTTGATGTTCACCGAGACCTGGTTGACGCGCTCCATCTGGTACTCGACTGGCTCTTCGACCGTGACGGTATTCTCCTCGAGATTCAGGATTTCGCGCAGACCCGCATACAGTGTGGTCGTCTTCCCGCAGCCAGTCGGGCCCGTCACCAGCACCCACCCGTACGACGCGGTGATCGCGCGCTTGAATGCGGCCTCGGCCTCGGGCGACAGCCCCAGCTCCGAAAGCTTCGTGTTGAGCGACGATGAGTCGAGGACGCGCAGCACCGCCTTTTCGCCATAAACCGTGGGCATGATCGAGACGCGGAAATCGATCTGGCGCCCTTCGAAGCGCACCTGGAACTTGCCGTCCTGCGGCAAGCGCCGCTCCGCGATGTCCAGATTCGTCAGGATCTTGAGTCGCGAGATCACGCCGCTGTGCATCGACGCGGGGGGCGCAGCCGCCAGCTTCAGCGCACCGTCGATACGGATCCGCACACGCGTCGCCTTCTCGAACGGCTCAATGTGGATGTCGCTCGCCCGCTGCTTCAGCGCGCTGACGATGATCGTGTTAAGCGTCTTGACGATCGGCGCCTCGTTGGCGCCGGCCATTTCCTCGCCGACATCGACGAGTTCCTCGACCTCCTTCTTGAGCTCGAGGCCGTCCGTGCCCAGACCGTGCTCGTCGCCGAACTGGTTGACCTGCGTCGAGAGCTCATCTCCTCCAGCGGCTTCGGCGGACCCCGCGGTCCCGCCGTACGCGCGCCCGATGTTCCGCCGGATCGAGCGCTCCGTCGCGACGACCGGCCGGAGATCGCATTCGGTAAGCGTCCGCAGATCATCAAGCTTGAGAATATCGAATGGATGCCCGACAGCGAGCGTGAGGATATTCCCGAGCTTGCTGATCGGAAGGACGCAGTAGTACGTCGCCAGCTCCGGATTCACGACGGCGAGAGCCGCTTCGTCGAATTCGAACTTGTCGAGGTCGATGGGGGCCAGGTTCGTCTCCAGCGACACCGCGCTCAGGTAAGCCCCCTCCTCGAGGTACCCTTTGTCCATCAGGAATTCGGCGTACGACGGCGCGTCCGCGGTCTCCGCCTGGATCAGCGTCTCTTGCGCGCGCCCGTCGTCGAGCGCGCCGTGCTTGACGAGGACTTTGCGGATGCGTTGTCTGAACTTGTCGACCACTAGTCCCCCATGGTCATGCGCACGACTTCCTCGATCGTCGTCTTGCCTCGCATCGCATTGAGCAGGCCCGTGCGCCGCAGCGAGATCATCCCCTTCGTGAGCGCGTAGGTCTTCATCTCGGCGGGCGGACGCTCCTGGATGATCATGCGCCGAAGCTCGTCGTCGATCTCGAGCGCTTCGATGATGGCGAACCGGCCTCGATAGCCGTTGACGCACTTGTCGCACCCCACGCCGCGGCGGAGCGCGCCGATCTTGTCGTCGTCCTCCTCGAGGAAACCGATGTTCCTGGCATCCTCGCGCGACGGCCTCGCGTCGAGCGGCGCCTTGCAGTTGTCGCACAGCCTGCGGCAGAGGCGCTGTGCCGCGACGAGCACCGCCGAACTCGACACCATGAACGCATCGACGCCCATGTCGGTGAGACGCGTGATTGCCGATGCCGCGTCGTTCGTGTGCAACGTCGAGAGCACGAGGTGGCCGGTGATGGCGGCCTTTACGGCGATGTCCGCCGTCTCAAAGTCTCGGATTTCGCCGATGAGGATCGTGTCCGGGTCCTGCCGCAGCATGGAGCGCAGTGCGAGCGCGAATGTAAGTCCCGCCTTCACGTTCACGGGCGTCTGCACCACGCCGTCGAGCTGATACTCGACAGGGTCCTCGATCGTGCAGACGTTTTCCTCAATGTTGAGCACTTCGCGGAGCGACGCGTAGAGCGTCGTCGACTTGCCGCTGCCTGTCGGGCCGGTCATCAGAACGAGGCCGTAGGACGCCTCCAGCGACCGGCGGAATGCGGCCTCCGCCGACGGCTCGTAGCCGAGCTGGCCGATGCTGAGCTGCAGAGTCGACGAATCGAGCACGCGGACGACTGCCTTCTCGCCGTGAACGCAGGGGAGGATTGAGATGCGAAAGTCCACCTGCCGCCCCTCGAACCGGACCTGGCACTTGCCATCCTGCGGGATGCGCCGCTCCGCGACGTCGAGCTGCGACATCACCTTGATGCGCGAGAGGATCGCGTTGTGCATCGAGCGCGGCGGGGTCGCGACGTCCTTGAGCACCCCGTCCTCGCGGAATCGAACGACCGTGTTGCGCTCGTAAGCCTCAATGTGGATATCGCTCGCCTTCGCGCGCAGCGCCTGCACGATAAGCGTGTTGACCAGCTTGATCACGGGCGACTCGCCGGCCTCTCCGGTGGCGGCCGAGAGGTCCACGACGTCATCCGCCTGGTCCGGCGTGACCTCGATCTCGGAGGTCGGCTTCGCGTCGGGATCCATCGTCTCGGCCTTGGGCTGCTGCGGCGCGCCCACGGGCGCCACTTTTTCCTCCCCGGTGCCGGGCATGCCCTCCCAGTCGTCCGAATTGTACGCGCGCGCGAGATTGCGACGGATGGCCCGCTCCGTGCCGACCACGCATCGCAGGTCGCAATTCGTCAGGAGGCGGAGGTCATCGATCTTCAGAATGTCGAACGGCTGACCGACGGCCAGCGTCAACATATTGCCCAGCTTGCTGATCGGCATAACGCAGTAGTACGTGGCCAGGTCCTGGTTGATCGCCGCCAGCGCGTCAGGGTCGGGGTACACCTTGTCGAGATCGATGGGTGGAAAGTTCGTCTCTACCGCGATGGCGCTCAAGTACGTCAGTTCGTCCAAGAATCCGCGCTCGAAGAGCACCTCCGCGAAGGACCCTGCGTCCTCCTTTTCCGCGATCGCGAAGGCCTGGTCGAGCTTCGCGGTTTCGATCACGGCGTGCTTGGCAAGCACCTTGCGGATGCGCTGTCCGAACTTGTCCCTCACTGCATCACTCCGTTCGCATCAGTCCCGGTCACGATCAGGTTTCACGGCGTAGCTCCGTTGCCCCCGTAGTGCTTCTTATAGGCGACCTGCACCTGTCCCGGCGTGCTCACGAACACGAAGAGCGTCGCGCCCGTCGCGCGCTCGACCCCATCGAGCACCTCGACGGGCGGGAGATCGCCGACCGCCATCAAGATGACGCGTCCGATCTTGTCGAGCACCACGTACGAATACTTCGTTGGATCGAGAAGGCCGGAAAGCGTCGCCGCGGCCGCATCCGCTACCTCCTTCGGGATCGCGTAACGGCTTGCGTCGATGTACGGCAGATTGAATTGCTTCGCGAAGGCCCGGGCCAGGTCAATTTCCGTGACCACGCCCATCTTCTGAAGCACCATCGCCAGCGGTTCGCCCGAGGACTTCTGCCGGCTCTGCGCCTCCGTAAGGTGATTCGCCTGGACAAGCCCCTCCGCAAGGAGCACGTCGCTCAGCGTCTTCTTCACCAACCGTGGGAGATTAACCATAGTTTCAATCGACCCCGCCCCGCTGGGGACCGGGATCGGGTTTCGTCTTATACCCCTCGCTGGAACGTCTTCTTGAGGTCTTCCTGGTCCATCGAAACCACCAGCGAGTCCTCGTACGTCAGGTGACCCGCCTTGTAGAGCTCGTAGAGCGACTGATTCATCGTCTTCATGCCCACTTTGGCGCCCGTCTGGATCGACGAGTACACCTGGTGCGCCTTGTTTTCACGGATCAGGCTCTTGATCGCCGAGTTGGCGATCATGATCTCGGACGCCAGGCAGCGCCCCTTGCCGTTGGACCGCGGAATCAGCTGCTGGCAGAAGACCGCTGACAGCGTGAACGACAGCTGCGTGCGGATCTGCTGCTGCTGGTACGCCGGGAAGACGTCGACGATTCGGTTCATCGTCTGCACGGCGTCCGACGTGTGCAGCGTCGCGACCGTCAGGTGGCCCGTCTCCGAGATGATCAGCGCGGCCTCGATCGTCTCCAGGTCGCGCATTTCGCCGATTAGAACCACGTCCGGGTCCTGTCGCAGCACGTGCCGCAAGCCCATCTTGAAGTCGTGCGTATCGGTGCCGACCTCGCGCTGGTTGATCAGGCAGTTCTTGTTCCGGTGCACGAATTCGATCGGGTCCTCGATGGTCATGATGTGGCAGTTCTCGGTGGCGTTGATGTAGTCCACCATGGCCGCGAGCGTCGTGGATTTGCCCGAGCCCGTCGAGCCCGTCACGAGGATGAGCCCCTTCGGCGCCGCGCATAGTTCCTGGCAGATCTTCCGCGGCAGGCCCAGATCATCGAAACCGCGAACCGCGTTCGGCACCAGCCGGAAGACGGCGCCGACCGAGCCGCGCTGCAGAAAGACGTTCGTGCGGAACCGACCGAGGTTCTCGACGCCGAACGAGAAGTCCAGTTCCCAGTCCTTTTCGAAACGCGCGATCTGGTCGTCCGAAAGGATGCCGTAGACGAGCTTCTGCGCCTCGTCCTTGGTCAGCGTTTCGAACTCCGTAGGGCGCAGATGACCGTCGATACGCAGCCGCGGGGGCGATCCGGCCGTCAGGTGCAGATCCGAGCCGCCGCGCTGAACGAGCAACTGCAGGAGCTCTTCAAGGCTGACCATTTTACGATTTCCTCATTGAGTCACTGAATGATTGAGTCATTGAAGCCCGCGTTCCTCCGCGACGCCTCAATGTCTCAATGAATCAATCCGTCAATCCCGGTCATTCCTCCGTTTCATCCGCCTTCTTGGCCGCGATCAACTGCTCCGCCAGATTCGACGGCATCGGGTCGTAGTGCGAGAACTCGAACGAGTACGCCCCTTCGCCGCCGGTCACGGACTGCAGCTGGGTCTCGTAGTCTTGAATTTCCTTCATGGGGATTGTAGCCCGAACGATCTGGAGACTGCCCTGGCTGTCCATTCCCTGGATGCGCCCGCGACGGCTCGACAAATCGCCCGTGATCTCGCCCATGAAGCGCGACGGCACGATCACCTCGATGTTGACGATGGGCTCCAGCATCGCCGGCCTCGCCGCCTTGAAGGCCTCCTTGAAGGCCTTCGAACCGGCAAGTTTGAACGATTCCGGGCCCGAGTCGACGTCGTGATACGAGCCGTCGTACACCTCGACCTCGATATCCTCGATCGGGTATCCCGCGATGACGCCCTTTTCCAGCGCCTCACGAATCCCCTTCTCGATGGGAGGCACGAACTGCTGGGGAATGCGGCCCTGACTGATCGAGTCGGTGAACTTGAATCCCTCGCCACGCGCCGTGGGGCGCACCTTGAGGTAGACCTCGCCGTACTGGCCACGTCCGCCCGACTGTTTCTTGTGCTTGTAGTGCCCCTCGGCCTGTCCCACGACCGCCTCCTTGTAGGCGATCTTGGGCTGGTGCGTGACGACCACCACGTCGAATTTGCGCTTGAGACGCGCGAGCGAGACATCCATGTGCAGCCGCGACATGCCGCTGATCAGCAGCTCCGCAGTCGCCACGTTGCGGTGGAAGTACAGGCACGGATCGCTGTCCGCCATCTTGTGCATCGCTTCCGACATGCGCGCGAGATCCTGCTTGCTCTTCGGCTCCACGGCGAGGGAGAACATCGGATGCGGGAATTTGATCGCGGGGTAATGGATCAGTTTTTCCGCGGGGCAGACGGTGTCGCACGTATTCAGCTCGTCGACCTTGGTGACGCAAACGATGTCGCCCGCTATCGCAGCTGTCGTCGCGCGCTGCTCCTTGCCGAACGGTTTGAACATGCCGCCGACGCGAGTCGCCTTCCCCGTGCGTTGATTGAAGAGATGCTCGCTGCTCGTAAGCGTCCCGCTGTAGACGCGGATGTACGCCAGGCGGTGCACGAACGGGTCGGCGATCGACTTGAAGACTTGCGCCGACAGGGGCACCGACGCGGAGGCCTCGCGCGTCAGCTCCGATTTTTTCTCGTGGTCCAGGCCCTTCTTCATCGGTACGTCGAGCGGCGAAGGGCAGTACTTCGCGATAAAATCGAGCACCTCGGCAACGCCGGCGTCCCCCTTCGCGGACGCGCAGAGAATCGGAACCACCTTCCCCGCGGCGAGCGCCTTGGGGAGCGCCTTCGCCATCTCGTCCGGCGTTGCGCCCGT
>CAYXVY010000321.1:0-45537 GCA_964468745.1 uncultured Planctomycetales bacterium
CTTCCGGTCCGACAGCTCGAGCGTGTCCTTGTGCGGCCAGAGGGCCGACCCTCGCGGGCCGATGCCGCCCGCGCCAACGAAGATTACCCCGTCGATGCCGTCGATCGCGGCGGCAATCGCTTCCAGCGCCTTCTTCTCAGCGCGTGCCCCCGTCGCCGTGATCGCAAAGTCGGCGCGCGAGGTGGAGAGGGCGACGGCGTCCTTCGTCACGATCGATAGCGCGAACGCGCCACACGACATCGCCTTGTAAAATTCCGCGAGCTCCGCCAGCGCCTTCGACCGGTCGAGCCCGCTTTTCGCGTCGGGGAAGTCGAGCGGGACGACGGCGATGCGGTACGTCGCGAGCGGCTTCGGCTTCGCGCGCGGGAGGTCGGCGGCGCGCACATAGCCCTTCACCTCGCCCTCGGAGAGCGGCCGCTTCGACGCGATGCGCTCCCGATCCGCTTTCAGAGCGGCTTCGAGCTCGGGGTCCGACTGGAGGCAGAGAACGAGCAAGGCGGTCAGCATTCAGCTGTCAGCGTTCAGCAGCCGATCGCTGATAGCTGAGCGCTGAAAGCTACTTCTTCTCGGGCGCCTTCTCAGGCGGCTTGAGGGCCCTCTGGATCGCGGTGAACGCGCTGATGCGGTCGCGCACGTACTTCGTGTGACCGTATTTCGTCAGCAGCTCGTCCACCACCTTGAACGCTTCGCTGCTCTTTCCCGTCCCCTGGCTGATGAGGGCCGTGAGCTGATTGTGCAGCTCCTTCGCCCTGTCTTCCTCCTGCGACGTTGGATTCTTCGTCGGCGTGACGGGTTGCGACTGCTTCTTCACCGCCTGCCACTGCTTCACGCGCTCGATCGCCTCGTCGTTCGTCCCGCCGAGCTGCACGTACTTCTCGTAATGGTCCAGCGCGCGCACGCCCATGTTCTCGAAGCGCGTCTCGTACAGCTGGCCGATGAGGAAATGCGGCTCGGGATCTATCGTGCGAATCTGCGTGCACTGCAGGAAGTCCTTCACCGCCGCGAGGTACTGCTTGAAAACGCAGGCCATCACGCCGCGATTGAAATAGGCGTCGTACCCCACGGGGTTTTTCTGGATCGACGCCGTGTAGTCGGCGACCGCCTGCAACCGCGCCTCCTTCGTGTTCGCGTCGGAGTCCTTCACCTCCGCGACGAGCGTCCACGCGTTGCCCCGCAGCAGATACGCCTCCGCGTAATCCGGATTGCACTCGATGGCGATCGTGTAGCTGTCGATCGCCTCCTTGTACATTCCGCGCTTGTAGGAGGCGTCGCCGGCGATGCGCATCTCCTTCGCCTTTTCCACGTCGATTTCGCGCGGACCGCCCCGGCCGCCGCAGGCGACGAATGTGCACAACCCCAGAACGATAGAAAGGAGTCTCATGCTTATCTCTTGAGCTTCTTGAGCCACAGGTCTCCCTCGTCCTGCAGCTCGCGGTAGTCGAGCAGCTTCAGGCGCGACTTCTCGAGCTCGCTGATCTCCTCGAGTTGCTGCGTCGTGTACGCGATGTACGGCGTCAGGAAGATCATGAGCTCTCGGCGGACCTTGGACTTCGAGGTGTTCGTGAAGAGCGCGCCCAGGATCGGGATGTCCCCGAGTACCGGAATCTTCTGGACCGTGTTCTCCTCGCTCTCGCGGATGAGACCGCCAATGACGACCGTCTGCCCGTTGCGCGCGGCGACGGTCGTGTCGGCGTAGTTGACGTTGAACGTCGGCGAGAGCACGCCCTCCGTGATCTGGACCGACTCGCTGTCCGGCGCCTTGTCGGAGATCTCAGGATGGACGTCCATCGTGACGAGCCCGTCGAAGTTGATGTGCGGCGTCACGTCGAGCAGGATGCCGACCGTCCGATACTGCACGGTGTTGACGGTGTTCCCCTGCTGGTTGATCGTCGTGTTCGTCACGCGCGGCACGTCCTTGCCGATCGAGATCGTCGCGGCCTGATTGTCGAGGACAAGGATGCGCGGCGTCGCCATCACCCTGAGGCGGCCGTCCTCCGCGAACGCGTTGAGCTTCGCGGACACTTCGTCGCCGGAGAGCGTCGCGGTGGCGCCCTGGCCGAAGAGGTTGAAGTCCGTCGCGTACTTCTGCGTGATGGCGTCGCCCTTCACGCGAAACTTGTTCTCCCAGCTCCACTCGACGCCGAACTTGTACTCGCTGTCGAGCGTCACTTCGCAGATGAGCACCTTGATCAGCACCTGCGGGCGCATGCGGTCGAGGCTGTCGATGATGTTGCGGATCGCCTCGAAGTTGCGCGGCGAGGTGCGCACGACAAGCGAGTTCGACGCCGCGTCGGGCTGGACGTCCGCCTGCCCCTGGATGCCGCGGCGTTCGTCGTCCTGCGACCCTTCGTCCTGGGGAAGGGGCATCGGGTCCTGCGGCTCGCCCTCTTCGAGCTCGCCGAGATTCCTAGTGCCGCCGCCCTGTCCGCCCTGCCCGCCTTGACCGCCGGTTCCACCCGTGCGCGCGCCGCTGTTGGTGCCCGTGCGCGCGCCATTCTGCTGGGTGGTGGCGTTGCGGTTCTGCGTATTCCCGGTGCGAGCGCCCGTACCGGTGTTGCCGCCGCGGAGCAGATTCTGGATGACCGTCGCAAGCTCCGCAGCGTTCGCGTTGTTGAGCGGGATCACGTAGGTCGAGTACTGTTCCGTCGGGTTCTGGTCGAGCTGCGCGACGACCTGATCCATGATCATCATGTACTCTTCGCTCGCCTTGGCGATGACGGAGTTTGTGCGCCCGTCGGCCGTGATCTCGACCTCCTGGCTCGGCGGAAGGGCTCCGCTGCCGGACGCGCTCCCGCGATTGCCGCCGCCCTGCGCCTGCATGAACTGGCCGAAGCCGCCCTGACCGCCGCCCTGCTGGCCGGTCGGACGCCCCGAGTTCTGCGTGGCGTTGACTTGCGGCCTGAAGAGGTCGCGCAGGATCGTCACCATCGCCGTCGCGTCGGCGTTCTTGAGCTCGTACACCTTGATCCGCAGCATGTCGGTGAGCTGCTTGTCGAGGTTGACGACGAGATCGTCCACGATCTTCATGTTGATCTCGTTCGCCGCGACGACGACCGAGTTCGACCGGATGTCCGGCACGGCGCGCACCTCACGCGAGGCGCCCGTGCTGTCCTGCGCCGCCGGCTGGGCCTGGCCGCCCATCCACTGGGGCATCTGCTGGCGGCCGCGCTGAGCCTGCTGCGCCTGCTTCTGGTCGTCGGTGAAGATCGACGTGACGAGGTCGGCGACGGACTTCGCGTCGGCGTACCGGAGCGGATAGAGCTTGAGGCGCACCGCTTCGGCCGACTCCTTGTCGAGCTGCCCGACCACGGTCTCGATGATCTTGATGTTCTCCGTCGTCGTGGTGCAGATGATCGAGTTCGTGCGGATGTCCGCGGTGATGCGGAGCATCTCGCTCGCGAGCGTCTTGGCGGTGGGACCCTGGTCGCCGCCGCCGCCGCGCCCGCCGCCTCCAAACATGTTGCGCATCATGTCGCCAAAGCCGCCCTGGCCGCCGGGGCGGTTGGCGCCGCCCGTCTCCTTCTTGAAGATCTCGTTGAGCAGGCGCGCGGTTTCCGTGGCGTCCGCGTGCTTGAGCTTGAACATGCGCACTTCGAGGCGCTCGGCCGCCTGCACGTCGATGATCTTGAGGATGCGGACCACGCGGTAGATGCTCGATCCCTTGCCCGTCATGACGATGGTGTTCGAATACGTGTTGATCGCGGTCGTGAGGCCGTCGGAGTTGAGGATGCTGTCGAGCTCCTTCTTCACGTCGACCACGTTCGCGTTCTTGAGCGGGAGGATCCAGGTGCGGATCGTGTCGTTGACCGGCACCTTGTTCGGGTCGTCCCCGACGTCGATGTTGAACGTCCCCTTCTTGGCGTCCTCCTCGCTGACGACCTTGAGGACTCCGCTGAAGAGGTAGACCTGGACCTTCGCCTTCACGAGGGCCGTGTTGAGGAAGTCCTGCACGCGGCTCATCGGGATCTTCGAGTCGCTCCAGGCCGTAATGGCGGCGTCCGGCTTCGACGTGCCGTAGACGAGCGTGAGGCCCGCCTGCTTGGCGACGTACTGGAGCACGGCGTCAACCTGCGCGTCCTTGAAGTTGAACGTCAGCTCGATCTCCTGCCTCGGCGGATCCTGGCCGTACGCCGAGAGCGCCAGCGCCATCGCGGCCAGCGCGCCTGCTGCGAACGTGCGGTTCATCGTGCCTCCATGCCCCTAATTTTTCGTCTTCTTCACGACCGGAGCGTCCTCCGGCTCGTCTTCGACCGTCGTCTTCTTGTCGAGTTTCTTCTTCCGCTCCTCGCGGATCGCCTCGGCCTTCTTGGCGTCGATCGCCTCGTCCCCGAGGTGCGTCTTCACCTCGACGGGGGCCGTGCCGACGACCGCCTCGCCGACGTGGAACTCGCGCGAGGAGGCGCCCTTCTTGCAGACCATTTTCTGGAGCTCGATCGACTCAATCGTCCACCCCTCGCAGACGTCGCCCACCTTGAGGCAGCGGACTTCCTTCTTCTTCTTGTCCTCGATGAGGACTTCCCAGCGCTTCTCCACGTCGTTTTCATAGAAGCCGGTGACGAGGATGGCGTCGGGCGGCGGGGGAAGCTTCGGTTCGTCCTTCTTCACCGGCTCGTCCTTCTTGACCGGCTTCGCTTCTTCCTTCCTCGGCGGCGAGAAGATGTTGTTGTCGTAGAGCGGCTTGAGGTCGGCCTTGTCCTGGACGGTGACCAAGCCCTGTTTCGCCGGCTCCGGTGAAGCCTGACAGGACAAGCACGCAAGAATCAACGTGACGGTCAACATCACTTGCCTCCCTTGACAGACGCGAGCTCAATCGTTGATACGCGCATCTCGACGTCGAGGCGGTTGTCCTTCTCGTACTTCGAGGTGATCGCGAGGCGCTGGACCTTGATGAAGTCCTTCCACCCCTTGAGCTCTTTGAGGAGGTCGACGAACTGCTTCCAGTTCGCCTGGAAACTCGTCTCGACGGCGTACTCGACGAACTCGCCCCCCTTCTCGCCGATCTTCTGCTCGCGGCCGGGCTTGCTCGACCAGTTCGACAGGCCGATGTGGCCGGACATCAGCTGGATGCCGGTGAGGAAGTCCTGCAGTGTGTCCGCGTCGTTCCCGCGCGCGAGCTTCCCGCGCACCGCTTGCCACTCCGCCATCACGGCGGCCTTCTGCGACACCACGAGGCGGGAGACGGCGACCTTCGACCGCATCATGTTCAGGTCGTCGCCCAGCTTCTTCATGTCCGCGAGCCAGGGCGACAGGTAGAAGCTGTCCACGGCCCACACGGCCACGAGGGCCGCGACGCCCCACGCCATCAGTTTCTGCCTGTCCATGTTGGTTATTCGTTTGATGCGAAAAACGTCGATTTATTTCTTTTTTCCGTTGCTCAGGCCCACCAGCTGGATCTTGATCGCGAAGTCGAACTTGTAGGCCGACTTGTCGCTGCTCGGCTTGGTGTACTCCGTCTCGACCTTCTTGAACACGTCCGACTCCCTCTGCAGCAGCTTCACGAACGGCCCGACGAGGTCGTCGTCCGTCGTCTTCCCCTGCATGCGCATGAAGCCGGTATCGTCGACCACGAGGCCCGTGAGCCAGATCTTCTTCGGATCGATCTTAGCCGCCAGCGCGCTCATCGTGTCGATCCACGCGTAGCGGTCGCTCATCCACTGGCCGGCCAGGCGCGTGCGCTGCTGGGTCGCGAGCACCTCCTGCGCCTCCGGGTCGAGCTTCTTGATTTCCGTGCGCAGCGACGCCAGCTCGGTCTGCCGGTCCGAAAGCGCCATGCGAGACCACGCGAGCAGGGTGACGGCGATCGCCGTCGACAGGATCGCGATCCGATGCGCCTTCTTCAATCGGAACACGCGCTTGACGACGGGCGTGTGAAGGATGTCCGGCATCGAGTGCTTGCCCTGCAGCGCCCCGACGCAGACCCCCGCCGCCGCCGCCGTGTCCGGCCCGACGGTCACGTCCGCCTTCCGCGTGACGTTTCCGTTGAGAACGATGCGATCGACGGTCTCTTTCAAATGTTCCTTGAGCCCTGCCGCGAGCTGATCGACCTGCGGGCCCTCGCCCGCGAGGAGGACGCGCTTGACGACGCGGCCTTCGCCGCGACCGGTCCACGAAAGGATCGTTCGATTCACCTCCGCCGCGAGACCGGCGGGCGAGACTTCCTTAAGCGGGATCGACCGCGAGAGCACGAGCGCGCCTGTCGCGTCGAGGATCAGGATCTCCGCGCCGCCGTCGGCGAGCCCTACCAGGGCGCTGCCCCCTTCGAGGGTGGCGTCGCGCGGAAAGAGGTTGGCGAGCCCGAACGAGCTGACGTAGGCGCCGACCGCCTTGCAGCCGGCATCGGCGAGCGCCTTCGTCAGCGCGTCGAACTGGGCGACGGGTACGGCGGCGGCCGAGATGTGCACCTTGCCGTTCGGTCCCGCCGATTCGACGTACGAGTAGCGCACCTGCTCCATCGGGAGCGGCAGCTCCTTCTCGATCTGGAAGCGGACCATCTGGAGAAGCTCTTCGGGCGATCCGGCGGGCACGTCGAATTCGCGGAGGATCGCCATCGAACGCGGAACGACGAGGACAACCTTGACGTCGGCCCCGCCGCACGCCGCGATCGCCTTGCGGACGCCGTCCTCGCCCTCGAGCGTCGCATGCGACGCGCGGAGCAGCTCGACACCGCCCGGGGTGGCGCGAGCGCTCACGATCCCAAGGGTCTTTTCGCCGACAGAAACGACAGTCAGGGCGCTCATTGCTGGATTTGGGGCTCCTGAATCACGTAGGGATGACCGAGCCGGCTAACGTCCCGGAAGTAGACCATGCGGGGCGCCGTGCCGCCCGCGTCGAACACCGCCGCATACCGCTTCATCACCCGCGCCGGCGCGGCCGCGCGTTCCGTCGAGGCCGACGTCGTCACGGTCGCGGAGGAGTCGAGCTCCGACTTGGGGCCCGCGCGCCCCACCGCGTCGAACTTGAATTGGTACGAGCGAACCGTCAAAAACGGTGAAATCGCCTGCACCTTCTGCACCGGCAGACAGCCTGTCAACCATCCGATGTTCGACAAGTCCTGCCCCTCCTGCGTTCGGTACTCGAGGACCGCCTGGACGTCGTCGGCGGTCAGGCCCGGCAGAAGTTCGAGGATCTTCTGAACCGCGGTGTTGATGTTGATGAGGGCCGGGATGCTGCCGTCGACCACCGTCACGCGGTCGGCGACCTGGCGGTACTGCTGGACGGAGATCCCGCCCATCGGGACGCCAGGCACATCCATCAAGTCGGCGCCGCTGCGGAACCCAGGCCCCTGCGTCGCGGCGGCGATCGCCGCGCGGCGCTGAGGGATACCGTTCAGCTGCTGGCCGTTGAGGACATCGCCGAGCGCGTCGCGGAGCTGCTGCGCGTTGCCCGTGTTGATGTTGACGCGCGCGGTGCCGTCGGCACGGACGTTCTTGTCGTACGACCAGGTCGTCAGATACGCGATGAGCCCCGGGTCGAGGATGCCGTCGACGTTGTCCGTCGGCGGCGTCTTGTCGCCGTCGTTCTCGGCGGTGTCGAGCACGCCGTTCTGGTTGATGTCCTCGCCGTAGAGGATCGCGGGGGTCATGCCCTTCACCAGCAGCAGCTCATCGACGGTGTCGAACGCCGCCTGCTTGCACGCATACCCGGGCTGGAGCGACAGGTAATAGGAGCTCTCGCCCCCCTGGCCTTGCGGATTGTCGTCCGCGTCCCGCCAGTCGAGGATCGAGTCGGCGATCTCGTCGGTCATGAGCGGAAGCTTCATGAGCTGATCGCGCGTCGCGACGTTGAGATTGAGCTTCGACGCCTCGTCGAGGATGCCGTACTCGGGCTGCGTGGAGCCCGCGGCCGCGGTCGGGCGGATGAGCGTGAAGACGCCGACGGCGTGCGTGTCAGGGTCCGTGAGCTCGATCTCGTAGAATTCGGTCGGGTTCTTGCACCACGGGCTCGTCTCGCTGGCGTAGCCCTGCGTGTCGGTCGCGATGATGGCGACGCCCTTCTCGATCGCGCTCCAGGCGAGCTGGTCGGCCTGCTTCTCCGCGTCGAGCGAACTCGCCAGCGAGTACTCGACCTCCATTTCGCGGAGGAACGAATACATCATGAGCGTCAGGATCGCGCTCAAGAAGAGCACGATGATGAGCGCCACGCCGCGCCTGTTAGTCTGTCGGTTCATTGGGTTTTCGCCGGCGCTGTGGCCGCTATGGGGAGCCAGACCCGCGTCGTGAACTTCTCGATCTCCTCGGTCCCGCGCCACTCGTTGCGGACGTGGACCGTCGCCTCGATCATCTTGGGCACGGTGCCCGAGAGGGTCGAGTCCCACGTGTCGAGCCAGCTTCCACCGTCGTAGTAGCGGAAGTTGACGTAGATCACGTCGCGCGCGATCTCGTCGATATAGAGGCCGGGCTCTTTGACGGTGATGCTCTCGGTGATGCGCTTGAGGCGTTCGCGGACGAGCCCCTCCTGATCGGTGCGCGAGTCCTCGTCGATCGAGTAGGTGATCTTGATGAGGTCCATCTCGCGGTCGAACGTGGCGTCCGCCTTCGCGACGCCCGGGGGCTGGTTGGCGAAGGTGACGATCGCGAGGGTGTCGAGCGGCTTCTCGTCCGTGCCGGCGCTGGTGGCGACGAGGCCGATGTCGTACGTGCTCGTTCCACTATAGATGCCGCGCAGGTCCTGCTCGATGGCACGGATCGCCGCGCGGGCGGTCTGCATGCGGGCGGCGTAATACTGGCCGCGCTTCGAGACGCCATGGCCGGCGTCGAGGAGGGCCCAGCACGCGCCGGCGATGACCCCGAAGATCACCATGGCGACGATCAACTCCATGAGAGTGAATCCCCGATGGCGTCTCATTCAGCCACCGGCCTTTCGTTCATCAGGCGCACGAGGTGGAACTTCCGGTCCTCGTTGCGCTCCTTCCAGATGATCGTGACGGTCATCTGGTAGAGGCCCGTCGTGGTGGTCGTATCGCTCTTCACTTCCCACGTCCACTGGTCGTCATCCTCGAAGGTGCCGTTCGCGCTGACGTTGAGGGCGATGACGGCCGCCTCGAGGTCGGCCATCTTCTGCTGGGCGTAGAAGGCCGCCCGCGTGCGGTTCTGCGCGGTCACCGAGGCGCCGCCGCCGGTGGCGAACCCCTGCGCGATGATCGCGATGGCGGTACTGATGACAACCAGGGCGACGATCACTTCGATGAGAGTAAACCCACGCCTGCCCACCCCAGAGGCACGGAGACACAGAGCCCGCCCTTTTTGAAGGGGGTTT
The DNA here is from genome assembly GCA_964468745.1 of uncultured Planctomycetales bacterium. Taxonomy (GTDB): domain Bacteria; phylum Planctomycetota; class MHYJ01; order MHYJ01; family JACPRB01; genus JACPRB01. Next base: position 9,256 of record CAYXVY010000321.1, read on the forward strand.
TCTCTGTGTCTCCGTGTCTCCGGGGTAAGCGTCTTCATGGGGTCTCAGTGGGCTCTTCGACGGAGACCGCCCCGGTGGCCCCGGCGATCTTCACGGTGACGCGCTCCCCCTTCGGGTGGGCCAGGACGATCGATCCCTCCGTCGCGGTCCCGTCCGTATTGAATTCGAAGTACTTCTCCTTCGTCTCGCTGTCGTCCTGCGCCCCGTCCAGCGATTCGAACGTGACGTCGTCCGGAAGAAACTCGGGCTGGCCCCAGCCGCCGGGCATTTTTCGAAAGACGCCGGGTTCGCGAAGCGGGTCCGGCTCGAACGAGAGATAGTGGTAGGGTGCCGTGCCGTCCTCGGGCGACGTCACGAAACACATGCGATAGCGATGGAGCGTCAGGGCTGCATCGGCGTGCGCCTTACCCGCCGTCGCGACGAGCGACGCGCCCGCGGTCCGCACCTTCACGCCGGGGAAGAACGCGGAAAACGACGGCCCGACGACCGACGCCATGACGACGAGCAGGATCATCACGATGATGACCTCGTAGAGCGTGAAGCCCGATCGTCGACTATTTCTCAATGTCGTCCTCGGTCCCCTGCGCCCCGTCCTTGCCCACGCAGCAGAGGTCGTAGCCGTCCGGATTCTTCTCCCCGGGGCACTTGTAGAGGTACTCGTTGCCCCATGGGTCCTTCGGCAGCGCGTCGGCGTCGAGATACTTCTTCCACTTCTTCGGCTCGGGTGCCGCCGACGGCTTCGACACGAGCGCCGCCAGCCCCTGCTCCTGCGTCGGGAAGTTCCCGTTGTCGATCTCGTACATCGACAGCGAGCTCTTGAAGATCGCCACCTGCTGCTTCGCCGCGGCGATGTTCGCGTCCTCGCCGCGACCCACGAGCTTCGGCACGACGATCGCCGCAAGAATCCCGATGATCACGACCACCAGCAGCAGCTCGATGAGTGTAAAGCCGCCGCGACGACGATCACCCCGTTTCCGCATAATCCGATCTCCTATTTGCCCATCATCGACGAGAGCGTGAACACCGGCAGCAGCATCGACACGACAACAAATCCCACGATGGCCGCCATCACGATCAGAAGGAACGGCTCGAACAGCGCGATGAACACTTTCATCGCCCGGTCCACCTGCTTGTCATACGAATCCGCCACGTTGACCAGCACCTGGTCGAGATTGCCCGACTCCTCGCCGATCGCGATCATATCGAGCACCATCTCGGGGAAGTAGCGGCTGCGCCGCAGGATCTCGGCGAGCGAACGTCCCTGTTTCACGCCCGCGGCCGCCTCGTCGATGTCCTGCTGCAAGATCACGTTCCCCATCGCCTCCTTCGAGATGCCGAGAGCCGACAGAATGGGGACACCGCTCTTCAACATCGTGCCAAGCGACCGCGTGAAGCGCGCGATGGCGTTCTTGCGGGCGATGTCGCCGAACAGCGGCGCCGTGATCTTGATGCGGTCGATCGCGCGACGCCCCGCGAACGTCTGCTTCAGCCGTTCCCACCCCAGGGGGGCGAGCACGAGCGCCGCCACCGGCAGCATCCAGTAATCGCGGAAGAAGAAGCTGACCTTCATCGTCACGAGGGTCGCCCACGGGAGCGTGGCCTGCATCTTCTCGAAGATCGTGCTGAAGCGCGGGATGAAGAACACCATCAGGAACGCGATGGCGCCCGTCCCCATCACGACGAGGAGGATCGGGTACGCCAGCGCCGACCAGATGCGGCTCTTCAGCTCCTCGTCCTTCTCGATGAAGCTCGCCAGCCGGTAGAGCACGTCTTCGAGAAAGCCGCCCGTCTCGCCCGCCTTCACCATGCCGGTGAAGAGCGTGTCGAAGAGCTTCGGATGGCGGCCGAGCGACTCGTGCAGCGTCTGGCCGCCCGCGACCCCCTTGGCGATGGCGCCGATCGTGTCGCTGAACTCCTGGTTCGAATTCTGGTTCTCGAGCGTCGTCAGCCCCTTGTGGAGCGGGACGCCCGCCTTGAGGAGATCCGCGAGCTGCTGCGTGAAGAGGCCGATGTCCGCCGCGCGGATCCGCCCGTGCGACTTGCGACGTGCGCCGGCCGCGAGCTGCTCGTCGCTGCGCAGATGCACTTCGAGCGGGAAGACCCCCTGCCGTCCGAGCGAATCGAGAAGCGTGCGCTCGTTGTCGGCCTGCATGGTCCCCGTGACGAGCGACCCGTCTTCCTTCTTGGCCTTGTAGGCAAATTGAGGCATGGGGTGAGAATCTAGAATTGAGAATCGAGAATCGAGGCGCGCTGACCTGCATTCTCGATTCTAAATTCTCGATTCTTCCTCATTAGAACTTGTCCGCTTTCGTGATCCGGATGACTTCTTCCGGCGTGGTGATGCCGGCGCGGACTCGGTCCCACCCGTCTTCGCGCAGCGTCCGCATCCCCTTCTTCTCGATGCACACGCGCTTGATCTTGTTGGCGCCCTCGCGGCGCAGGATCATGTCGCGAAGCTCGTCGTCTAGGACGACGAGCTCGAAGACCCCCTGCCGGCCCTTGAAGCCGGTTTTGCGGCAGTCGTCGCATCCCTTGCCGCGATAGACGACCTTCATGTCCGACGGCAGCACGCCGGCGGCGTATTCGCTCGCCGGCACCTCGAACTTGCACTTCTTGCAGATGCGGCGCACGAGCCGTTGCGCCAGCAGGCCTTCGATCGTCGAACTGACCAGGAAGGGCTCGAGGCCCATGTCGATGAGGCGCGTCACCGCGCTCGGGGCGTCGTTGGTGTGCAGCGTCGAGAAGACGAGATGCCCCGTCAGCGCCGACTGCACCGCGATCTCCGCCGTCTCGAGGTCGCGGATTTCGCCGATCATGATGATGTCGGGGTCGTGGCGCAGGATCGACCGCAGCCCGCTCGCGAACGTCAGCCCCACCTTCTGGTGCACCTGGATCTGCTTGATGCCGGGGAGCTGATATTCGACGGGGTCCTCGACCGTGATGATCTTGTCCTCGATCGAGTTGATCTTCTGCAGCGCGGCGTAGAGCGTGGTCGTCTTGCCGGATCCGGTCGGGCCCGTGACCAGCAGGATCCCGTGCGGTTCCTCGATGAGCCTGCGGAAGTTCTCGTGGATCGCCGCCGGCATGCCGAGGTCTTCGAGCGAGAGCTGGATGTTGCGGCGGTCGAGGAGGCGCAGGCAGATCCCCTCGCCCCACACGTTCGGGATGATCGAGACGCGCACGTCGATCTGGTGCCCCAGCGCCTTCAGCATGATGCGGCCATCTTGTGGCACGCGCTTCTCGGCGATGTTGAGGTTCGACATGATCTTGAGGCGCGAAATGATCGCGTTCGTGAACTGCGAGATCTCCTTCGGCACGGGGACCTGGTGGAGGACGCCGTCCACGCGATACCGGATGCGCAGGCGATCCTCCATCGGCTCGACATGGATGTCGCTCGCCCTGTCGCGGATCGCCTCGGTGAAGAGCTGGTTGACGAACTTGATCAGGCCGGCGTCCTCGGCCATCTCGAGGGCTTCCTTGTCGACGCCGCCCGCTTCCTTCAGCACCTGGATTTCGCCGCGCTGCGCGTCGACCATGCGACCGACTTCGTCCGCACCGACGCCGTAGTATTTTTTGATCAGGCGGTCGATGTCGTCAGGCCGACCGATGTACGGTTCGATCTCGAGCTTCGTCAGGAGGCGCAGCTCGTCGAGGACGTCGAGGTCGAGCGGATCCGACAGCGCCACGCGAAGCGTGCCGTTCGTGCGACCGATGGGAAGCACCTTGCGGCGGAACACCGTCTTGACGGCGACCGTGTCGAGGACGGCGGCGTCGATTTCAAGCGACGCGACGTCGACGACCGGAATGGACGTCTGCTCGGACAGGGCGGCCAGTACGTCGTCCTGCTTGGCGTTGCCGAGGCGGACGAGCGCCTGCCCGATGCGTTCCCCCTGCTCGCGCAGGCGGATCGCCTCGTCGATCTGGGCGTCGGTGACGACGCCGTTCCGAACCAGGATCTGTCCGAGTTGCATGGCTATTGAGACAAACTAAGAACCGCTTCTAACGCCGAGTTCGCAGAAGAGAACAGGAGAGAGCGCAGATTCCATCCATTAGGGGCGTCTGCGGTCTCTTCGTTCTTCATCTGCGACCTCGGCGTTTAGAAAACGTGGTTAACGGAGAATCCCGGCCCGCACGCACTCCAGCTCCTGCCGGTAGGTCACCACCTCGGCGAGGGACTTCTGGGCGTCCTTGACCGTCTTGTCCTTCTCCTTGCGCGTCGTGCGCACCGTCTCGAGCTGCGTCTTGATGTCGTCCTCGGTGGCCTCGGTCTTCTTCGCGAGGTCGTCGAACTTCGTGCGCGTATCGCGATCATAATCGCCAAGCGCCTGCTGCGCTTCAATCACCTTCTGGACGAGGTCCTTGAGCGCCGCGGCGTCCTCGGCCTTCTCGACCTTGAGCGACTCCATGACGCGCTTCACGCGCTCTTCGACGGAGGGACCGCGCCGGCCGCCCTCGGTGGGTGTGCCGCCGCCGTTGCGGGGGCCGTCCCCTTGCGACGCCTTGACGATCTCGTCGAACTTCGGCTTCTGCTCGTCGGTAAGGCACTCCTTCATCTTCGCGTAGGCCTCGTCGCGCATCGTCTCCATCTTCTTGGTCATTTCGTCGCGGTTGCCGCCGTCGCCGCGGTTCTGCCACAGCTCACGGATCTGCTGGCGGACGCCGTCGCGGATCTCGTCAACTTTCTTCTCCTGGTCGTCGGTGAGGGTGAGCTGCTTCTTGAGCTCGTCGGTCGACGGCAGCTGCCCGCCGCCACCGAATCCGCCGCGGCCGCCGCCCTGTCCGCCTTGTCCGCCGCCGCGGGTGTTCCCGCGGTCGAGGCGCTGCTTCTGCTCGTCGGTGAGCACGGTGTGCAGTTCGTCCGACTGCTTTTTCAGGATCTCCTTCACCTTCGGGATCTGCTCCTCGGTCAGGTTGAGGTCCCGCTTGAGGCGGTCGAGCTGCCGTTCGACGGGATCCTGCTGCTGGTCCTGCGCGTACGCGGACGCGGCGAGGATGGCCACGAATGCGATCGCCTTCATCATTACCCCCGTTAATCCCACCTGCTCAAATCCTGGTACTTTTTCAGCTGCTCGGGGGACAACAGGCCCTCGAGCTTTTTCTCCTGTTCGACGCGCAGGGTCTTGAAGTACTCCTTCATCGCGGCGTGATCGCTGCCGCCCTTGCCCTGCGCGAAGTGGTCGCTGCGCTTTTTCTTTCCCTCGGCGAGGATCGCGCGCATGGGGGCGATCTGGGCCTCCGTGAGGGCGAGGGCCGGTCCGTACATCTTCATCGAGCGGTCGAGGTCCGACTCCGTCTTGCGGGCGCGCTCGGCGGCGACGAGCTCGTCGAACTTCTTGCGCTGGGTCTCGCTCAGGATGCCGGTGACCTGTTCGCGCGCGCGGTCGGTCGAGGCGCGCTGGGCGCGGCGGAAGGCGTCGATGTCGCGGTTGGCGTCGCCGAGGATGCGGTCGAGTTCCGCGTTCTGCTCGTCGGTGAGCTCGAGGGCGGAGGCGAACTTGGTGACGGACATCTCCGCAGGCTGCCCCCAGCCGCTGTGCGTCGAGGTGCGCGGGGTGTCTTTCGCATGGGCGAGGAAGTTGCGGTCGAGGGCGACGCCGACGCAGGCGCCGCCGGCGAAGACCGCCGTGAAGAAGAGGCTGATCCAGATCTTCATTACTGTCCCTCCCCAAGGAAGAGCATCCCGAGGGTTTCGCGATCCGACGGGGGCGTGGCCGCGCGCGTTTCGAGGATGAGGCTGATGTCGTGGCTCGGATCGGAGGTATCGACGGATACGTACGCCCAGGCGGCCAGCGGTATAAGGAGGAGGCTCGCGGCGACGGCGAGCTTGCGCCACGGGGCGACGGGCAGGCGGACCCGGAAGGTGTCCGACGGGGTCCACGAGGCGCGCGCGCGGGCGAAGGCACCGGCGAGCTGCGCGAGGTCGTCCGATACCGCGCGGCAGGGGTCGCAGGCGGAGAGGTGGATATCCAGGTCGGGGGTGGTTTCCCCCGCGTGGAGCATCCGCGTGGCTTGATCGCACTGCATAGAAGAAGATCCTCCGTTACTGCAGGGTTGGATGAGGGGGGAGGGGGGTTATTCCCGGAAATCGAAGCGCCGTCAGGCCCTGCCGACGATTCAATCGGCACGCAACCACCGTTCGCCCCGAGGAGAACTACGCGATTAGGCTTGAGGCGACCGATCGTGCATGTAATATGTGAGGCGCGCTCCTCCTTGTAGTAAGGGTTTCTCCGAGGGCCGCACCGGAGGGAGTACTTATGCGCATCCTTGCCTGCGCAATCCTCACCCTGTCCCTGCTTCTCCAGGACGCCCCCGTGGAGATGCGCGTCGTCACGACCGACGGAAGCACGCTCAACGGAAAGGGCACCCTGACCCCCCTCAAGCTGAAAACCGAGTACGGCGAGGCGACGCTGGAGCCCGGCAAGATCAAGACGATCAACGTCAGCGGCGCGACGATAATCGTCGAAACGTGGGACAAGAACACCATCAGCGGCGAAGGGAAGCTCGACGCGGTAGTCATCGAGACGTCACTCGGCAAGATGACCGTTAAGCCCGAGAAGATCATGCGCATCGAGGTCACGAAGGCCCCGGCCGGAGCGCAACCGCCGCCGAATACATCCAATCCGCAGCCTCCGACAACGGCCGACCCGCGAATCCCCGCAGGCCCGAAGGTTCCAAACGCCGACTTGGGCGCAGACCGCGTGCTGTACCAGACCCCGGTTCTCACCTCCGACGAGAAATACGTCGCCATCGCCGACCGCCGCAACGGCGAACTGCTCCTGATCTCGACGGAGGACCTCGGCGTCTCGATCGTGAAAGTCGAGGCCTACCCCCAGGCGATCCTCGAACGCGACGGCAAGCTCTTCGTCGCAAACCGCGACTCGAGCTCCATTTCGATCGTCGATCCCGCTCAGAAAAAGGTCACGGGGAGAATTCAGCTCACCGTGAAGCCGACCAGCATCACCGGACCCGCCGCCCAGCCCCTCCTCTACGTCGGCAGCGAGAAGGAGGGAATCGCGATCGTCGATTACCGCACCGGAAAGGAGATGGGGGCGATCGTCGTCGCGGCGTCCAACTCGAAGCCCCGGAGCAGCACGTGGGTCACCGTCACGCCCGACAATGCCTACCTCTATATTCAGGGCGATCTCGATCACTCTCCCACCTGCGTGCCGGAGCTGTGGTTCTTGGACGGAAACAAGATCACGTACGGGGGGTTCTACCACCACGAGGACCATCAGCCGCTGATCGTGAGCTACGCGTCGAATCGCGTGTACGGCGGACGGCAGGTGTACACGCTCGACCTGCGGGATCAGCCGATCAAGCTGGGATGCGGCCGCGTCAGCCCGCACCCGAAGGCGCCCGTGCTCTTCGGCGTGCCGGGCATACGCCAAGGCATGGTGCAGGGTTTTGACGAGGAGACGGCCGCGCCTTTCATGCGCGTCGTAACCGGAGAGGCCGTCCATTCGCTCGTTGCCGGTATGCGCGACGTCTTCTGCTTCAGCGCGACCCGCGTCATGAAAGTCCCGGCCGCCAGCCTGGCCCCCGCGGACGCCCTTGAGAAGTCGCGCCGCGTCCGGCTCGCGCTCGATCCCGCTAAGCCGCCGTCGAAGGATGCCATCGCAAAGGCCGAGTCTCTCGGCAGCGAAGCCGGCTCGCTCCTGCGCGGCGGAAATGCCGCCGGCGCGCGCGCGAAATACGAGGACTCCGTCAAGGCCGACGCGCTGGGTCCCGGACATGTGGGAATCGGCGCCTCCCTCCTGGCCGCGGGCAAGCACCAGGACTGCATCGATTACATGCGGGAAGTCCGCGCCTTCCCGTACCGCAAGCGCGACACGGCCGTCGAAGCCTTTCGCGTCCTCGCACAGGCGTATGCGCACTTCGACGAGCGCCGCGACGAGGCGACGACGACGGTGGAGAACGGGATCATCCTGGCGCCGAAGGACGCGCGCATCCTCGAAGCCGGCGGCCAGATTCAGCGGCGTTACAAGAACCTCCCTCGCGCGTACGTGCTCTTCGCGCGCGCCATCGAAGCCGACGGCCGCGCCAAGAAGGAATTCGGCGAAGTCGAAAGCGAGATGCGCAAGGCCGCCACGCCCTGCCCCAATTGCGAAGGAAAGGGGAAGTTCGAACGCGTCGTGCAGGAGGAGGGCAAGCCCAACAAGAAGATCACTGTGAAGTGCGATGCGTGCGACGGCTGCGGCAAGGCGTGGCGCAAGCCCTGCCTCGCGTGCTGCGGCATCGGCCGCGTGCAGTACGGCGATGCGTGCGAAAAATGCTGGGGTGCGGGCGCGGTGCTCGCGCCGGGAAAATAGACCATGCTCGCAATCCTGATGGCGGCGCTCCTGACCCAAGAACGCACGGTCGACGTGCGCATCACGGCTTTGGACGGAGCCATCACCACCGGCTGGGTCAAGCTCCGGACGTTCAAGCTGCGCACGCCGTATGGTGAATTGACCGTCGAACCCCTCCACCTGCGGGACATTGTGCGGCAACAGGGCAAGCAGACGTTCGGCCTCTCGGACGGCACCCGCGTTGCCGGCGAAGCCGATCTTGCCGAACTCGAGGTGGAGACGCCGACCGGGAAGGTGCGTTACGAGCTGGTCAAGATCGCGCAACTCGAGATCCTGGCGCCGGGTATCGTCAAGCGCGACGCGCCGCCGCCCAAGGCGTCCTTCAAGAATTACATCTTCAATCGTGCGGTCCGCCTGCGGCCGCACATGACGGCGGACGGCAAGTGGCTCGTGTACTGGGGCGACGCCAAGCCTGAAGTCGTCTTCCTCGAACTGGCGACGGGGACGTCGACGGCGGTGAAGGTCGAGGAGGATCCGCGCGCCATCGCCGAGAAGGACGGCAAGCTCTATGTCGCCAATTTTGGCGGCAAGAGCATCAGCATCGTGGACATCGCCGGCAAGAAGGTGACGGGGCGCATCGCGCTCACGCAGGCGCCCACCGGCGTTGCCGTCCCCAAGTCCGCCGCGGTTCTCTATTACGCGCACAGCGAAATGCACATCGAAGCGGTTGAGCTTCCAAGCGGCAAAGAAAAGGGGACGCTGGGGGACAAATCGGGCGGCAAATTCTTCACGAGCGCGTTCCACCTGGCGGTGTCGCCCGACAATAAGTACCTCTACGCGCAATTGACCTTCGACGGCAGCCCGTCGTGCAAACCCGTGGCGTACGAGATCCGCGGAATGACGGTCATCCCGCTGGGCGAGGGGGCCCACGCGGATCATCAGCTCGTCTGGATCGACTCCAAGGAAGGGCGCGTCTACGGGGGGAAGCAGGTCTATTCCCTCGACCTCCGCAACGTCGTCGGCAAGACGGGATGCAACATCGCGGTTCCACACCCGAAGCTGCCGGTCGTGTTCGGCGGCACGTCGACCGGCGTCTACTTCTTCCAGGGCGCGAATCTCTCATGCATGAAAGAGGACAGCCTCGCGCCGCTGAAGGAATTGTCGGTCGGCGGTCCGTTCAACGGCATCTTCCCCACCGACACCACGCTCTACGTGACGATGGACCGCAAAGTGGTCCTCGTGCCGATCGAAGAGATCGTGCCTGCCGAGCTGCTCGACAAAGCGAAGCCTCCTTCGATCGACACGGAGGTCAAGCCCGAGGCGATCGCGAAAGCCGATTCGCTCGCCGAAGAAGGCCGCAAGCTCCTGGACACCGGCAAGGCGGATGCCGCGCTCGCCAAGTTTGAAGAGTCGCGCAAGCTCGACCCCCTGGGCAAAGGCAGCCCCGGTGCCGGCGCCGCCCTGCTCGCCCTAAAACGCAACGAGGACGCGATCGAGGCGATGAAGAAGTCGAGCGCCTTGCCCCTGCGGGACGATGCATCCCGCGCCGATTGCTTCCACGTGCTGGGACGCGCCTACGTCGCGACCGCTCGGCCCGACGAGGCCATCGACGCCTACCAGCAGGGGCTAAAGACAGTGTCCGGTCGGCCCGCGATCCTCTTTGACTTGGGGGAGTGCTACCTCGCGCAGAAGAAGACCGCGCTCGCTTATGTCGCCTTCCATTTCGCCGTGCAGAACGACTCCACGCTCGCGAAGGCGCGGACGCGCATGACGGAGCTTGCCCGCGAGATCCGCAAGACGACCGCCGGCGCGTGCCCGACGTGCAAAGGAGCGGGCAAAGAGGAGACGGAAATCGAGGAGGGCGGCGTGCGCAAAAAGGTGACGCAGGAGTGCACGCGGTGCGCCGGCTGCGGGCGCACGTGGCAGCGGCCCTGCGTCGATTGCAACACGAACGGCTGCGACCTCTGCTGGCGCCGCGGCTACACCTTCGTCACGGAGAAGGACGACTAGATGATCCTCATCTCGACTATCCTCCTGCTGAGCGCCCTGCAGGCGCAGGAGCCCGACGAGGTCTGCATCTTCGAAGTCATCCTCAACGACCGGCAGCATGTCCGGGGGCGCGTGACGCCGCCGTCGCTCAAGTTCACGAGCGAGTTCGGAGAGAACGATCTCGACTGGCGGAAGATCGAACGGCTCTCGTGGGATTCCAACGCACGCAAGTGGGTGATTCTCACGCAAGGCACATCCCTCAAGGGAGACCTCAAGCTGCCGGATCTCGCGCTTGTCACGAGCGCGGGAACGCTTACTCTCAAGCCGGACTCGATTGTGACCATCGCGGTATCGTGGCCGCGGCGCCCCGGCGCCTCACCGGGGAACACGACCCCGGGCGCGGCAAAGGACCCGAATGTCATTGAGCTGCGACAGGCGACAGGCGGAGCGGAATTCCGCGAGATCCTGATCACCGCCGACGGCAAGTACCTCGTGACGCTCTCGGCGTCGAAGGGTCAGTGCGTTTTCATCGAGCGATCCACGGGCGCCATCACGCAGGCCCCCGTCGACGACTGGCCTGTCCGGGCGTGGGAACGCTCGGGGACGCTCCATGTCTTCAACGGCAATTCGGGCAGCATCTCGCTCATCGACCTGGCCACGCGCCGCACGACTGGGCGCATCGGCCTCGGCATCCCGTGCGGATCGATCGCCGTTCCCGCGGTGGGGGATGTCGCTTATGCGCTTGGGACGGACGGTCGCACCGCGCACGTCATCGACTTGAAAGCGGGCATGAGTCTCGGGGGGCTCACGGGCGAGGTGGGCACGCTCGCCTGCACGCCCGACGGCCGCTACCTGTACGGGCCGCGCGGATGTTCGATTCTGCGGGGACGCCGCGCGATCCGGATCAGCGAGATCACCTCCACGGCTGAGCAGCCGGTGTACGTCGACTGGACGGCCAATCGCACTTATTGCGGGGCCGGCGTCTACACGCTGGACATGCGCAGGAAGCTCACCGATCTGCCCGTATTCCGCTGCTTCCCTCACCCCACTCTGCCCGTGATCCTCGGATTGCGCACCAGCGGCAAGCGGGCGTTGCTTTCGTTCGACGCCGATTCCTACGCTCCGCTCAAGGAGATCGTCGGCGAGTTCCAGGCGCAAGCGATCGCCTTCGCGGAAGACGCGATCTACGTCCTCGAAGCCGACCGCATCCGCCGCTTCGGGGTCGCGGACTTCATTCCACCCGAGTATGCGAAGAAGTCGCGCAAGGTGCGCATCGCGGGCGACCCGACAAAGGCGCCCGGCGACGCCGACATCGCACGGGCGGCCACTCTGGCCGACGAAGGGGAGACGCTGCGCAAAGGAGGCAAGCTCGACGCCGCGCGCGCGAAGTTCGAGGAGGCGGTGAAACTGGATCCCCTGAGCGGGGGCGCGGCAGGGTCGGCTTTGTGCACGACGGGCGACGATGCGATCGAGGCTCTCGTCAACGCCGCGGCTGTTCCCGCTCGCGACCCCAAGTGGACGCTCACGGTGATCGAGACTCTCGCGCGCGCCTACGTTGCGGCGGGTCGCCGTGCGGACGCCCTGGATGTTCTTCGCACCTCACTCTGGTACGACCGGCGACATGTGCCATGCCTGATCCTGCTTGCGACGCTGCGCCTGGAGGACGGCAAGACGGAATCGGCATACGCACTCCTGAGCCGGGCGCTCGAGGAGAATCCCTCCTCCGACGAGGCGCGGAAGAAGCTGGCGGAAGTGCAGAAAACCGTGCGAAACGCCACGCGAGGGCCGTGCGGGGATTGCAACGGCAAGGGGAAGGAGGAGGTTGTCGTCGAGATCGAAGGGGGCAAAACGGAGCGCGTGTCGCAGAAGTGCACCGCCTGTGACGGGCTTGGCAAGGCCTGGAAGCAGCCGTGTGCAGGGTGCGAAGGGACGCGCCGGTACGACTTTTACTCATTTTGCAGAAAGTGCCTGAGCCGTGGCTTTTTCTACGTTCCTGATCGCGATTAGCCTGCTCGGGGCGCAGGACTCAACCCCGCGCGCGTCCATCCTCATGACGGACGGCGACCACCTGTGCGCGCCCGTGACGCTCGTGCCGTTCACGGTGAAAACGCCCATGGGCGAACTGGCGATACGGCTGGAGCTGATCGACAGCTATACCGTCTCCGACGGCAAGGCCTCGTTTGTTCTGCGAGGCGTGGGGAGGATCGAGGCCGCATGGCCGCAGGAGACGATTGAGCTCTCCACTGTATCGGGAGTGCTTCGCGTACCCGTCGCGAAGATCCGGCGGTTCTCAAGTTCCGCGGCGTATCGACCGATGTGGGACGGGTCGGTGCTTCCCGCCGATGCGTCGGCCCCGCCGCGGCCGACGACCGAGGCGGCCCCCTCCGCGATGCGCGGCCGGGCCTATCGCGCGGCTTCCGAGCCCAACTCCCGACGGACGTGGGAGGACGCACAGGCCGGCCCTGGCGGCACGCTGCTCTACTTGGATCGCGCCGCGGGCGAGTTCCTGATCATTCCGCCCGGAGAAGCGCCCATCGTCCGGCTCAAGACGGAGAATGGCCCTTGGAGCTTCTTCGTCCGCGCCGGCAAGGCCTACGTGGTCAATCGCGTGACCGCGAGCGTCAGCATCGTGGACCTCGCGTCCCGATCGATCGCGGGGCGGATCGCCATCGGCGCCGAGCCGATCTGTTGCGCCGGACCGACGGGAGCGCCGGTGTTGTACGTCGGCTGCAAAGACGGCATCCGCATCATCGATCTCGACAAGAACAAGGACCTGGGTCCGGCAACTCTGGCCCAGGTGAATCAGCCCCTGCGTGGCGAGGCGCGCGCCATCGGCGTGACGCCCGACAACCAGTACCTCTACTGGCTCTCCAACGCCGACCAGGTTCCGTCCGGGCTGATCACGTTCCGCATCGACGGGCGCTCGCTCAGCTATCGCGGTACGACGTATGCGGGTCAAGACGGCCAGTTGTTCGTCGACGCGGACGCGGATCGCGTCTACCAGGGGGACGCCATCCGGTCCCTGACGCTGCGGTGGAGCGCCGGAACGGTCGGGGCGATGAACCTCATTCCGCATGCGGAGCGCGGCCTGGTGTTCGGAGTATTCAAACCAGGCGCGTATGCCTCTGGTGTCGTGCGAGCGTTCGACGCGGCGACGCTCGTGCGGCTCGGTGAGATCGACGTGAAGTCGATCGTGCAGGCGGTGGTGCCGCAGGGCGACACGTTGCACGTCTTCACGGACAAGGAGATCGTGGCCGTCGCACTGCGCGACCTCGTCGGCGAGGAAGCCGCGGCGCTCCCGAAGCTGCGCGTGACGCGGGACCCGGCGGACCTGCCCAAGCTGCTGGCCGAAGGGCAGGCGCTCGCGAGGGACAGGAAGTTCGATGCGGCGCTGAAGAAGTATGCGGCGGCGCTTCTGCTGCGACCGGCGAAGGCGGAGGGCCTGCTGCCGCTCTACGAGGCGCTCGCCGCGGCGCATGTCGAGCTGGGGAACACGAACGAGGCGGCGTTCTGGTGCAATCAGGGCTGGTACATCGACTCGAAGGCCGCGTCGGTCTACATGCGCGCGGCCATCGTGCACATGGCGGCCGGGAACGTGACACGGGCGGTGAGCGCGTGGCGGCAGGCGTTGAAGCTGAACGCATCGGACGCGACGGCGAAGCGCGAATTGGCGGCGGCGCAGGAGCGGCTGCGGCTGGAATCGACCACGCGCTGTCCGTCCTGCGACGGGCGCGGCAAGTTCGAGTGGACGTACCAGTCCGGGGGCGCGACGAAGAACGTGACGCAGAAGTGCAAGACGTGCCAGGGGGCCGCGAAGGTGTGGATCGACGGGTGCCCAACGTGCGCCGGTTCGGGCCGCGTGGCGAACGACAACACGTGCTCGACATGCAAGGGGGCGGGCGAGCTCTGGGTGCCGGACAAGAAGTAAAGGGAAGGGGTCTGCCCCCAAACAACAGGAGCAGACCCCCGTGCCTTCTACTGCTACATCGCCGGCTTGAGATCGTCGGTCTTCGGGAGCTCGATCGCGGCCGTACGGGCCCGCTTCGTGCCCTTCGAAGCCCGACGGAAGAAGCTCTCGACCTTCTTCCGGTCGGCCGGATACAGCTCCAGCAGCTTGGCGTAGATCGTCCGGTAGGCGATCGTGCACTCGTTGCGCTCATGCACTTCCGCGCGGAACGCGTTGGCATAAGCGACGAGGGAGTCCTGCCACACAGCGATCGACGCCTCGAGCTTGAGGCGCTGATCCGACAGCTTGGCGATCCACGTCTTCACCGAAAGCGCGTCGGCGACCATCTTTACGGTCGCGACGGCGACATCCGGCTTCGCCGTGGAGCCGCTCATGAGGTCCGCCAGGCGGGCCTCGATGAGCTTCACCCGGCCGACGCGATTGATCGGCGTCAGCTCCGATATGCCGGTCTTCCCGTTCGGGAAGAACTGGCGGTACATCGGGCTGTCGTGTTCACGATCAACCACGTACGACAGGGCATCCTCGAACTTCGAGACCAGCCGCTCCATCTTGAAGTCAGCGTGGTCCCGCGCAGCGATGGCCGCTTGCAGGGCGATGTTGGCCTTCTGCTCACGGACATTCCGCGGCGCCGAGGTCGCCCTGCGCCTTCTCGAGAATCGCGGCGAGGCTGACCGTTTCCGGATCAGCCTTCAGCCGGACTTCAAGATAGACGCCGAACGTGTAAAGGATGGTCTCGCTGGACCAATTCATCTTCGGACTGAACATAAAACCTCCATGTACTTGTGTGTGAATCGAATACCCGAGGCGACTTCACCCGTCCGACGCACCCCGCGAAAGCAAATGCCTCCGCTGAAAAGGCTGACGCGACAGGTGAAGCTCGCGACGCGGCGGTCAGCCGACGGCTCGACTCGGCCCGGCACGCTTTCGCGTGCGAAAATGGACGTGTGACGTCTTGAACGCCCCCGGCCGCATGTGGCCACGGCCGTGGGAACCATTGAACGTCGAAAGCCGCGCGTGGCCTTGTGCATGCCAGGCTTCCCCCGACCCCAGCCGCGTGCGGCCATGGTCGTGCGGAAGTTCCCGCGCGTGAAGCCGCGAGCGGCCGCCGACGTGCAACGCTTTGCGCGCCTGCAGCCGCGCGTGGCCACGGACGTTCAACGTCTCGAACGCCTGCATCCGCATGCGGCCATGCGCTTGCGACGCGTTGAACGCCCCCGGCCGCACGTTCCCGTGCGCCTCGGACGCCGTCGCGTCATCGACCGTCTTGTACTTTTTCGGGTTCATACTCTCTTACTCGCAAGGAACCCGCAAAACACTGACTGGAATCGGACGCGAAATCGAAGAAAGGTCGGGAAGGTGTCGGGGGCTCAGCGGGGGCGTGAGGGGTTCAGCGCCTCGAGGAGGAGCTGGACTTCGGTTTCGAGGTCGACGTCCGGATCGACGCTCTCATGCACGATCCGGCTGATGTGGGCACGGAGACGGCGACGACAGTTGTAGAGGAAGTTGCGCGCCTGCACGGGCGTCATGTTCAACTCCTTCTCCAGCCGCTCACGAGCGTCACTTTCCTGGAGCACGAAGACGGCCATCAGCGCGTCGAACTGATCGACGCGGTCGTTTTTCACGAAGTCCTTGCGAAGGCGTTGTTGCGCCTCCTCGATGACCGAAATCGCCCACCCCTGATCGAAGAGGGCGTCCGGCGTGAGATGGGTGGCCGGCTCGACCTCAAGCTCCTCCGCAGTGCGCCGGATGTTGCCCGTGAGAACGATGCGGCCGCCGCCGCGCTTGAGGGCGGTCTCGCGACGGTACTCGCTGACGAGGAAGCGCTCGAGGACGATCTTGATGAACGTTCGGAAGCGCGCGCCTTCGCGCGTGAAGTGCTTGAGCACGGAGCCTTCGACGATGTGAAGGATGAATGCCTGCAGGCAGTCCTCGGCGTCGTCCGCCTTGATGCCATTCCGGATCATGTGGCGAAGGATGGGCTTCGTGTAGAGATCGGTCAGCGTTTCGATGGCCTCGCGATGCTCGGGATGGTTGCGGTCGCGCGCCTTGCGGATGACGGACCAGCGGCTGGGAGGCCAGGCGGCGCCGCGCGGCGGTGCGGGATCTGGCTCCGGCTTGAGCTTGCGCGGCGGCACTTGTCCTCCGGAGCCTTTCCAAGGTCCTCTGATCGCCGACCGTCGGCGAAGGAGGATGGCGGGGCCTGGTAATGGGGTCGCGGCGGGTGGCGCAAGATCCGCGAGTTCAAGCTCCTTTGGTACCCGCCAATCTGCACAGAACGTTGGGGAACGCCCGATAAGCGCGCTTCACCGCAACCGCAGCAATACAGTGATCGCGTCCATGCCCGTCGTCGCCAGCGTCAAGTTCATTTCGTCGGGCATCTCCTCCTTCGGCAAGCCGGTCGGCAGATCGAAGTGGATCCAGAAGTCCCGCGACTCGCCCTGCGTCAGGGTCGCCTCGGCCCGCGTCGTGTTCACCAATCGTCGCCCGCTCCATTCGATCGACGCTGCGGCCGTCGAGAGCGCGACGGCCGTGAGGCGCGTGTTGCGGATCGTGAAATGCGCATCGATTTGTGTGACGTGGCCTGAGAGTCCCATCGTGTCGATTCGCTGCAGACACACGATGAGGCCGTGCGATCCGAAGAGGTCGCGGCCGTCGTCGGGAGCATAACGGGGCGGCGCCGCGGAGGTCGCCACTGTCACGGCCAGTGCCGCCAGCACGGCCAGCATGCGCAACGCGACGGGAGGCGCTTTCACGGCGTCGCCGACCATTCGAGAATCAGCTCGTGTTCCCACCCGTCGATCTCGGCTTGCAACCGGAGACGGACCGCCTGGTCCATCGTCGCCGCCGCGGGAAGGGCGAAGGTCGCGAATTCCTGGGCTCGACCCACGGTCAGTCGAATCCGCCCTGTCTCGCAGGGCACGGTCGTCTCCTGTCGGAGCGCCGCAACCTCGATGAAGCGAACATCGTGCTCGTAATCGTCCCCGGACGTGAGCCTCATCAGCGCATACGATTCGCGAGCCTCGACAGCGATCAAGATTGGACCCATGCGGCCCAAGCCGCGACCGGCAGGAGCGACTGTCGGTGACGTGTGAGGAGGTTGAATCTCAACGGAGCGGTATCCCCACGGGCATGCGACAAGCGTCAGCGGAAGCAGCGCGGCTAGCCGGCGCATGGCCACCTCCAGCGCGCGTACGCGACAGCCGCGAGCGGCGACACGAGGGCGATGAGATCGGTCGGATCCGCCATGACACGGAATGGCCCCGCGTCGAGACCCGTCAGCTTGATGGCCGTGAACGCGATCGCCGTGACGACGGCCGCATGCGCGATCCAGCGCGGGCTCCCGCAGATCGCGGTGATGAGGAACGGAAAGAAGAAGAGTCCGCTGAAGTCGCTGATCTTTCCGGTCACGAGGCCGGGGCACGCAGCCTTAAGCACGTGATCGTTGAGCGCGGTGACGGCGATCGCCAGCGCCACGGGCCACGTCAAGAGCTCCGCCCCACGCGCGTAACGCATCCCCTACTAGCGGGGTTGGGTGTCGCGGGGTTCACGAAATCATGGAGAGCGCGTCTCGGGGTCCCACGCACCCCACGCTGCAACCTGTGGGTTCACTTCACGACCCCTACCGGCTCAGCTGCGACGGGTGCGACAGGTACACCTGCATGCTGATGCGACGATCGGCGCTTGCGTTGCGGATCACCCAGACGAACGACCCCGGATCAAGCGGGCGCACGAGCGTGTGCCACTGCGCGGAGACGCGGCGATCCCCGGTGGCCAGCGCCGCTTCCACCTCCTGGCTTGTGGGCTCGGGCCCGGCCGTTGGACCGACGCCGATGTCGATCACGTCTCCTTCGGCCGCCATCACCTCGATGACGAAGGCTGCGCGCTCGGTCAGCTTCACGGTGCCGCTGCGCACGGCGCCCGGCTCCAGGACGATGGGATCGCCCTTCTTCCTCACCAGCGGGATCCGGGTCCCTTCGACATCGTTGTTGAACATTCGGGTCTGCCAGAGCATGAACGCGCCGAAGAGATAGAGGGGCGTCAGGCCCAGGAGGACCATGCCGACGGTTCGGAGCCACTCCCGCTTGCGACGAGGCGGCTCGACCGCGCGCGCGATCGGCAACGGATCCGGGGGCATGGTGGAAGTATACGCGCACCGGCAACGAACCCGGATTCGCGAAAGAGCGCGGTCACGCGTTCCGGATGCGATCCAACTCCGCGCGCACACCGAGCGCGTCGGCCCACCGGTCGAGGTACGATTCGTCGAGCGTCCCCCGCTGCACCGCGTACACATCGCGCGCGTCCTCAACCTGCCGCGCCGACACCTCGCCCCCTTTGCGATACCACGCGAGCTTGAAGAGGATCGTGTCTTCGGGCGACGCCATCGATACCTGTCTTCCCAGCGCGGCCACGCGACGCCGACGCGCAAACTCCTCCCGCGCGAAGTCGGTGCGCCTCACAGGGATGAGATCGACCTTGAAGACGCCGCTCCTCGGAATCAAATTGAACATCGCGCCCGCGGCAAGGTCTCGCTCTAGCGCCTCGAGATCGACCAGAAAGTCCCCGCTGAACGCCTCGTAGAGACGCCGCGCGTCCGTCGCCGCCATCTGTGCGACAATGTCGGCGTCGTAGGATCCGCGGGGGCGGCCGTAGGCGTTCGAGGCGTAGGAACCGACGAGCATGTACTCGATGCCGAGCCGCTCCAGGCGGTCAATCACCGTTGCGACTATGTCGTCTTCGTTCACACATGACCTGCCAAGTGTCGCGGCCGAACACGATCTCGCCCACTCTCGACTCGATCTCGTCATCGTTCAGCTGCGGGAATCGCGCGCGCAGCCCGCCCCGCAGGAAATCGAGGGCTATGCGGCGCTGGTCCGCCGCGGCCCGGAGACGCTCGTCAATCGTGGCCTCTCGCAGACGCTCGATGCCCGCCAGCCAGCTCCGCCGCTTCTCGACGTCCACGTCGGGGATGATAGCACGCGCCACCCGGCGCTTCGAGCGCGACCGCCGGGGCGCGTGATGCGACTCAGAGGGCGCCGCGCACGTATGATAGGCATGCTCATCCTGCTGATCGCCGCATGCCTCCAGGCGCCGCTCGACGACGCGACGCTGGACGATCCCGCGAAGTCGATCCTCTGGGCGAAAACGTGGGGCGACGCGTTCGAGGAGGCGACGCTGCGAAACGTGCCGGTGCTCGTCTTCCTCACGAGCGACAACTGAGGGCCGTGCCAGGCGCTGGAGCGCGGCGCGTTCCAGGATCCGAAGTTCGCGAGGTCGCTCAACGACGCGTGCGTGCCAGTGGCCTTCGTGAACAGCTACAAGAAATGGCCGACCGTCGAGGTGCGCGCCGGGAAGGACGTGGTCAAGCGGTCGCTCCACTTCCCGCGACGCACGGTCGAGGAGCTGCAGGCGCTCACGAAGACGACGCCCGACGCCATCACGAAGCTAGCGACGTGGGGGACGCCGGCCTATTTGATTCTCGACGCTTCACAGGCCCAAGTGGGGGACCGCCTCGACCGCAAGAGCGTGACGGGACCGAAGATGCTCGAAGACATCGAGGCGCAGCAGAAGAAGCTCGGCGCGGGTGTGCCCGTGGGCGCCTACGGCGAGTTTGTGACGGCCGTCGCGGGGCTAGCGAAAGATTTCGTCGCGTCCGTGAAGTCTCTCGACGCGATGAAGGGTCTGACCGACGCGATGCGGCGTTACGCGGAGGCGAAGCTCGATGAGCGCATCGACGGCGCGTCGCCAGAGGATCTGGGGAAGTGGGCGGACGGGCTGCCCGCCGGGAGCGTCGTCGAGCGGCGGATCCGCGAGAAGTTGAAGTAGGACCGCGGAGCGGACAGAGCGCACGGAGAGGATTCGCCGCAGAGCCGCGCAGAGTGTGTGCGGGGGCGCAGAGCCGGAGTTTCTGCCGGCCCGCGCCTCGCGCGGGCGAGGCCACGCAGGTACGGATTCAGAGACGCGCTGCGAGTCTTGGGAGCGTCTCTGAATCCGTACCTGCGTGGCTGCCCGTGCGGGCTACGCCCGCACGGCGGCAGAAAGCAACCGACGCATTCCTCGGATACCTCTGCTGCCTCGGTGTTGTCCGAATCGGCTCTGCGCCCCCACACACTCTGTGGGCTCCGCGGCCAGTCTTCTCCCCGCTCTCTACTGCTTCTGGAACTCCGGCGAGCCGAGGAGGATCGCGACGATCGTCGGGCCGAGGTCCTTCGCTGTCGCCTTCGGGTTCTTCTTCAACTCCGCCGCGATGATCCGGTCGAGGTTGCCGCTCGTGCGCGCCGTGAGGCCGCCGACCGGCAGGATCTTCTTCGTGAGAATCGCCTTCCACTCCTTCGGCTTTCCCTCGGGGAGATCTCCGTAGAGCGTCTCCGGGATCTTCACGCTCGCCAGCCGGCCGCGCGAGAGCTCCGTCGCGACCGTCCAGCGCGTCGCCAGCGCCCCCGGATCGCGCCACGCTTCGGCCTGGTCGTAATACCCCGTCGGATCGGGGCACTTGTAGAGCCCTTCGGTGAGCCGGTCGAGCGCGCCCTGCACGCCCCCCGCGAGCGCCATCGCGCCGGAGGACTGCGCACCCACCGCGCGCAACATGCTGTAGAGGAATTCCGACGGCCGCTTGAACTTCGCGAGATAGTTCTTCCGCAGGAAGAATTCGGGGTCGGTGACGATCGCCTTGAACACTTTCGGCAGGTCGCCGCCCGTCTCGCCGAACACCTTCGCGACCCGCGCCACCATCTTCGGGTCCGGATCGTCGTTCACGTAGAAGCGGACGAGCTTCGTCGACAGGTACGCCGCCGTGTTCGGGTGCTTCTTCAAGATCTCCAGCACCTTCTCGCCGTCGTCGGAGGAGCTGTCGCCGGTCTCGGCCGGAATGGTCTGGCCAAGCACCGTCTTCGGCCCCTTCACGTGCATGTCGGGGTCGAACTCGAACATCCACGGGAACGTCTTGCCCATCGTCCAGCCGGTGAGGCACTTCGAAACTTCGATGACGTCCTGCTGCGTGTAGCCGTTGTCCACACCGAGCGTGTGCAGCTCGAGGAGCTCGCGCGCGTAGTTCTCGTTCGGGGCGACGCGCTTGGACGCCTCGACCGTCTGCTCGGCCATCTGGTCGTTCTGCGTGGTGCGGCGGACGTGGCTGAAAATCCCCTCGAGCTCCTTCTGCGAGTACGGGCGTCGCGAGACGGTCTGGTCGAGGAAGAAGAGCATCGCGATGTTGTGCGCGGAGGCGTCGAGGATCTCGTTGAACGACGTGAGCGCGTGCTTGTGGATGACGTTGCGCTCCCAGCCGATGAACATCCACTCCTCGTGCGGCTTGTCGATCGAGATCGAGAAGTGATTGCGGAAGAAGTCGGCGCTCGTCTCGCGCACCGGATTGGCGCTGTAGACGACGCGCGCCACGGTCCACGCCAGGTGCTCGCGCATCGCCTGCATCGACCGCCCGATGGCCGCGGCCTTCTCGTCGGCGCTGGCGGTCTTCGAGTAGCGCCCGTTGTATCTCGTGTAGATCTCGTCGAGCTTGAGCGGGTAGACCTCGAGCTTCTTGATCGACTCCTCGAGGCGCGGGCCGGCGTCGACGTCCGGTTTCAACTGGGCGTCGAACCATTCCATGAGCCCGGCCTTCTTCACCTCGGCGACGAGGTCTGCGGTCGCGCCCGGTGTGAAGCGGTTGAGGAGATGGTGGATCTTCTCGTCCTCCGTCAGCGGCGCGACATCCTGGGCTTGCGCGCTGAACGGGATGAACACGAGCGCGACGAGCACGATCTTCCGCATGGCCTGGCCCCTCCGTCGAATCACCCCGAGTATAGCGTATCGGGACTACGGATTCCGTCCGCTCTTGTAGATGCGGAAGTGGAGGGGCGGCGTCAGCAGGGCCTCCGAGTAGAGGATCCCGCAGGCCGTGGCCTGTGCGGCATATCCGGCGGCGCCGTTGTGACTGCCGGCGGTACCCGTGAACTCCAGTGCCGCCACCGGGAGACCAGCGGAACGCAGCAGGGTTCCGGCGTCGAGATCGGCCACGGTGAAGACCGTCGTTCCCCGGTAGATATCGCTCATCTGCGGCGTCACGATAAGGCGGACCGTCGCACCCTGCACAAAGAGCTCCGGCGCGCTAAAGCCGTGGCAGCCGAACGGCGGCCCGTCGACGGCGTTCACGAGCGGCGAGCCCCGGTACTGCCAGCCGGGCGACGCGTGCGGGAGTTTCAGCAGCGCGATTCGACCGTTCGTCGACAGCCCCTCCGCGCAGAGCATGATGACGTACAGGGCGTCCGGTGTCGCAAGCAGACCCGGCTCGCTGCAGACGAGGGTGGCTGCCAGGTCGGCGTGGAGCGCGTCGACGCGGACCTCCGGCGGTCCGATCGTCGCGTCGTTCACGGGATCGTAAAGCGATCCCACGAACAGCTTGCGCTCGGCCGACCACGGTCCCGACGGGGCCGGGGCGGTCTTCATCGCGATCCATCCGTGCTGGAACACCCGCGCGCCGTTGACCCAGAGGTAGTGGTGCCACAGCAGCTTCCAGCGGTCGCCCGCGGGAGCGCCCGGATCCTCGACGATCGCGGGGACTTCGTTGTTCCACGTCCCGGCGTTGAAGGGCGGCGGCAGGGGGAGCGCCACGTCCTGCGACGGGTTGATCACAACGCCGGCGTCGGTCCACGACGCGCCCGCGTCGTCCGACCAGGCCATCCGGGTGCGGATGTTGTCGTTCTGCCCGGGCCACATCGCAGAGTCGGACACCTCCGAGTACGCCATCCACAGGCGGCCTGTGGCGGAGTCGCGCGCGAGCGACGGATCGAAGATCCCCTTGGGCCCCACGCCGGGGAAGGAGAGCTCGATGGGGAACGTCGGCGTCGACGAGGACCCGCCCGATCCGCCCCCGCCGCAGGAGACCATCGATACGACGAGGCTCGCCGCCAACGCACGCAGCATGCCCGCGTTACCCCGTCGCGCGCGTGCGGGTTTCGAGAATGTGCGCTACGGACGGGCGCCGGTCGTTCTCATCGCGCGCCACTTCGCGCGCAACTCCTCGCGGGCGCGGAAGATGCGGCTCTCGACGGTGCCCATCGGGACCTCCAGCGTGTCCGAGATCTCGCGGTAGCTGAGACCTTCAAGGTCGCGCAGGATGAGGATCGCGCGCGCCTCCGGAGGGAGCTCTCCGAGGAGTTTCTCGAGCGTCGCCATCGTCGGCTCGCCCTCGTCCGGATCGCGCGGGAGTTCGCGATCGATCACCAGCTTGACCGTCTTCGGGCGCCTGCGGCCCGCCATCAGCGCCGCGTTCACCGCGATCCGATAGAGCCATGTGAAGAATCCGCTCTCCCCGCGGAAGCGCGAGAGGTTTTCCCACGCCTTGACGAACGTCTCCTGCGTCGCGTCCTCGGCCTCCGCGGGATCGCGCAGGATGCCGCGCGCCACGCGATAGACCGCCGCCTGGTGGCGCGACACGAGCTCGCCGAACGCCGCACGGTCGCCCGAGCGTGCGCGGCGCAGGAGGTCCGCTTCGTCCATCATCATTGAAACAAAAAAGGATCCGGGTGGTTTCCCCCGGATCCTCTCTTGATCTATCGGCCTTTTAGCGCAGGATGCCTTGCTTGATCAGCTCGAGCTCCTGCCGGTAGGTGACGACCTCGGCGAGCGACTTCTGCGCGTCCCGCAGCGCCTTGTCCTTGTCGCGGCGGGGGCCGCGCAGTTCCTCGATCTTCGACTTGATGTCGTCCTCGGTCGCGTCGGTTTTCTTCGATAGGTCTTCGATGCCCTTGCGCATGTCGCCTTCGTAATCCTCGATCGCGTACTGGGCCTCGACGACCTTCTTGACGAGTTCGCGGAGCGTGGCCGCGTCCTCGGCGGTTTCGATCTTGAGCGCCTCCATCACGCGCTTGACGCGGTCGTCCACGCTGGCGCGCTCGCGGCGTCCACCGCGCGGAGGGGTCGGGGTGCCGCCACCAGCACCGCCCGCGCCGCCGGGGCGGTTCGTGTTGAAGCGATCGTCGATGAGCTTGTCGAACTTCGGCTTCTGCTCGTCGGTAAGGTGCGTCTTCACCTTCTCGGAGAGGTCCTTGACGCGTTCCTGGCCCTTGGCGAGCTCGGCCTGCCAGTCGATGCCCTGGTATCCCTTTTCGCGATACTCGTCGAGGCGCGCCTGGACGTCCTTGTTGAACTCGTCGAGGTGGCCCTTCACCTTCTCGCCCTGCTCGTCGGTGAGACCCACGTCCTTCTTCAACGTGTCGATGGCGGGCGCCATGAATCGGTCCGCCCATCCGGCGCCGAAATTGCCGCCTCCGCCCTGACCCCCGCCGCCGCCACCGCCGCCACGGAAGCCGTTGCGGCGTCCCTCCTCGTACTGCTTCTTCTGCTCGTCGTTGAGGAGCGCCTTGATCTTGTCCTCGCGCTCCGTGCGCGCCTTGTCCTCGTTCTCCTTGCCCTGCGCGGAGATCTCCTTGATCTTGGAGACCTGCTCGTCGGTGAGACCGAGACGGTCCTTCATGCGCTCGAGCGTGCGGTCGCTCAAGGCGCTGTCTTGCTGCGAGTAGGCGACGGTCGCGAGCGCAAACACCAGGGCCAGAGTTTTCATACCCACCTCCATACTAGTTCGCCTTCCGCAGGCTTCGCACTGTCGATTCGAGTTCGTCGCCGGCGATCTGGCCCGCGACAAACACCTCGGTCCCTTCGAGCGTGACATTCATCAGCGTTCCGCCCGCATGACTGAGCCGGCGCGCGACCGGGGTTCCCGTCGATTCGACCGGGTTTGAGAAGCCCGGGATCGCCGACTTCATGCCGAGCCAGATCGGATTGTCCGCGCGGAACTCGACGATCGCGATGGTGGCGAGCCCGTCGCTGTATGTCGCCAGCACCGCCTCGAACATCCCCTGCACGCGCAGCAGCTCCGTGCCCGTGAGCTCGAATCCCGCGGGCAGGCGCTCCGGCAACCACGCTTGGAAGCCGAGCCCGCGCATTTCGTCGCGGGAGAGGGCGCGGCGCTGGACCTGGAACGGGTGCGGCGGGCGCTTCGGCGCGGCGCGGAAGTCCTCCGCTCCGAAGACTGGATTGAACTCGAGCGTTTCGTGCGCGATGTCGCACGCGATGCTGCCGTCGATGGCGACCACCTGCACGCGGCGAAGGAGGCGCGTGGCGCGATCGACCCACATCCGGTAGCTCGCGCGAGCGGCATGCCGCGGGCGCAGCTCGTAGCGTTCCGTTACGCGCGTGTCGAGGGCCTCGCTCCCGAGCCGCGCGAGCGTGTAGTTCCGCAGGATCTTGTCGCTCCATCCGCCTTGGAAGCTGGCCTTCATGCGGCCGATCCATTCGAAGGGGTCCGGGCCGCGGCGGGACGCGCCGGCGGGACGCTGCACCTTGCCCCCGGGCAGGCGCTCCTCGACGAATTCGACGCTGCGCTCGCCGGCACGGCCGGCAACCTTGAGCACGGTGGTGTGCATGCCGTTCGGCCGGGCGACGGAGATCGTGCGCACGCCGCGGAACGCGACGGCGTCCTCGGCGCGCTGCAGTGCATCGAGCAGGTCCCGGTCGCGGGCGAGCGACGCGTCGCCGAGCAGGGCCCAGGCGATCGGACCCCCGAGGGCGACGATCGCGACGAGCGTCAGGACCAGGCGCAGCTTTTTCATCTAGTCGTTGTAGCCCAGCAGCGTGTCGAACACGGGAATCGTGGGCTCCGGATTTTCGTATCCCGTCAGCCGTCCCACGGCGCCGCCCTTTGGCGTGACGTCGACGACGCGGATCGTGAGATCGTTTGACGGGGTGGCGCGGTCGGGCGAGAGGGCGAAGACGAAGAGGATGGCGGCCACTGCAAGCGCGGCGGCGGCAGCGAACCATCCGCCGGCACGCGATTTCGGTCCTTCGAGCCATGCGAGCCTCTCGCGGTCGGCGACCTCCCGCTGCACGCGTCCCCAGAGAGACCCCGGGGCTTTCGGTTTCGGGAGTGCGGCGAGGATCGTCTCCTGCGCCTCGATGACGCGCAGGATACCGGAACACGCGGTGCACTCGCCGAAATGACGACGAAAGCCGTCGAGCGAATCGGCGTCGAGGGTGCCCCCGACGTAATCGAACGCCAGTTCCTTGAACATCTCGCAATTCATGAGCGACTCCCGAAAGATGACAGATGAAAGATCAGAGATGAAAGAGGGGCGCAGGCGGCGACGAAGCTCGTGTCGTCTTTCGTCTTCCGTCTCTGATCTTTCATCTTTGGTCTTTGGTCTTTCATCATTCCTCGTACAGCCCCTGCAGGAGGGGCCGCAACGTCTCATGGGCCAGGAACAGCCGGGACTTCACGGTGCCGATCGAGATTTCGAGGACGTCCGCAATCTCGTCATACGAGAGCCCCTCGATGTAGCGCAGCGTGACGATCGCGCGCAGCTTCGGGGAGAGCTCGCCGATGGCGGCCACGACGCGTTCGTCGACGAGTCTGCCGGCGCTGCCGTGCCGGTCGGGCGGCGTCTGCTCGCGGGCGAGGCGGTCGCGGATGCGGCCGCGACGGCCGATTTCGTTGGCCTTGTTGATCGCGTGGTTGACGGCGATGCGGTAGAGCCAGGTGGAGAAGCGCGACTCGAACTTGAAGCCGCGCAGTTCGTCGTGAATCTTGACGAAGATCTCCTGCGCGAGGTCTTCCGCAAGCGTCGTCTCTCCCACGATCCTCAGGGCCGAGGCGAACACCTTGTCCCGGTACTTTTCATAGAGCGCCCGGAAGGCGTCGCGGTCGCCCTCGAGGTGGCGCCGCACGAGCGCCCACTCCTGGTCGCGAGCGTCTTCCGGTGGTTCCAGGAATTCCGACACGGGGGCCCCTGAAAAGGTTCAGGGGAGCATACAGTCCAGGGAGTGATGAGTTGTGCGTTTTGAGTCCTGAGTTCGGACGCGGCAAGAACCACTCATCACCCAGAACTCAAAACTCAGAACTATCCCCCCAGCAATCTCTTCCAGAGGGGATCCTTGTCTTTCACCAGCGGCTTGCCGTTGAGGTAGAGCTCGATGTCGGCGGCGAGGTCGCCCGCGCTGGGGTAATCGCAGCGCGCCGCCTTGACGACGAGATACGCGAGGTCGCGCTGAAGCTCGACCCCCAGCTCGTGCGGAGGGATCGCGCCGTCGGCGGATTGCCGCACCACCGACTCGTACAGCAGGCGGCCCAGTGCGCGAAGATCGACGGCGGCATCCTTCCCCTCCGCAGCCCTCAAGGCATGCGGCGCGTCCGTGTCGGTGGAGGAGGGCCCGATCGTCGTCATCGAGTCGAGCGACACCAGCGATGCGATGCTGTGGTCGTTCAGCAACACGTTCTCGCCGACGACGCGGCCGTGAATGTAGCCGCGTTCGTGCAAGTACTGCACGCCACGCGCGACGTCGCGAAGCGCGGTGAGCAGGGGGAAGAGCGCCATTCCGACAGTCTGCGTGACGGTCTGGAGCGGAAGACCTTCGATGAGCGCCATCGTGACGAATCCCGTCCCCTCTTCGAGACCGACTTCGTACGTCTGGACCAGGCTCGCATGCTCCAGCGTGACGATCGACCGCGTGCGCTCCGCCCACTCCATGAGCGCGGCCGCGTCCGCCGTCTCGGGCCCCGTCCGCTGCTTGAGGGCAACCAGGCGCAGCTTCTCCGTATCGAGCGCGCGATAGACGACCGAGTGCGCGCCGCGCGCGAGCATATTGATGAGCTGGAAGCGACCGAACCTCGTCCCGGCCGGGACGCGGCGCCGCGTGGTGACCCCCGGGACCATGAGGATTCCCGAGCAGCGCCGGCAGCGGTAGATCTTCGACTGGTCCTGCTCCTCGACGGGGATCTCGTTCGAACAGGCCGCGCACTTCAGGACGCGTGTTCCCATATCACCTCGCCACAACCGCCCCGCGCACCGCGCAGGCGCATCCCATTTATTATACGACCCATCCGCGCGCCGCCATACCTCATGGGGAAACCTCGCGGCGACCCAGACTTTATGCGTCCGGCCGGAAAAGTTGTTGATGTTTCCCCCGACCGGGTATATTTTTGCCGCGGGTCGAAGGTGCCGGGGGTGCGCGACGCAGCGGCGGCGCGCGGGGTGATGGAGAGGGGACCGTGGCGTATCTCATCGTCGAAACGGGGGGCGGACAGAAACGGGTGGCCATTGCGGGCTCCGTCACCCTCGGCCGACAGAGCGGATGCACCGTGCCCCTCGACGACTCCAAGCTCTCCCGCGAACACACGCGCGTCTACTACGACGGCCGGTGCTACCGCGTGGAGGATCAGAATTCGCGGAACGGCACCTACCTCAACGGCCAGCGCGTCAGCGAGCCGAAGATGCTCAAGCCGGGAGACCAGATCAAGATCGGGGACACGCTGATCCTCTTCCAGCTCGACGCCCAGGACCAGAACCTCCCCCCCGACGCGCGCGGGGAGGTGGCGTTGCGCCCCGGCTCCTCGCCGCGCAACCCCGCGCAGCAGCGCATCATGGACACCCAGCAGCGCGGCGCCCTGGCGTCCCGCGTTCAAGCCGTGAAGGACTCGGACTCCGGACCCGGCCCGATCGGCCGTGCGTTCCTGAGCCTGGTCCTCCTCGTCTTCTTTGCGGCGGGCGTCTACGGATCGAAGGTGCTCTTCGTCTGGGCCATCCAGCGGGTGATCCCCAAATGATGCCGGAGGAGCGCAACAAGGTGATCGCCGCGCTCGAGCCGCGCGTGCGGCCCGAGATCTTCCGCACGTGGTGCCGCAACCTGGATTTCATCGAGGCCGGCGACAACGTGGTCCACGTCCCGGCACCGAATGCCTTTTACCGCGACTGGCTCGAGCGCGATCTGCGCCGTCCGCTGGAGGAAGCGTTCCGCGAGGCGTTCGGCCGTGTGCCGGAGCTCGTGTTCCAGGTGCGCGACGGGGGCGTTGACGACAACGCCGAGTTCGCAGAGAGGAACGCGGAGGCCGCAGAAAGAACCGTGGAGACGGTCGAGGCGAGAGTCCCGGTCCCGCCGCCGGCCGATTCCAGGCGGCCCGAGCCCGCGGCGCGTTTCGCGCTCAACGCGAACCACACGTTTGATGCGTTCGTCGCCGGCCCCACGAACCGGCTCGCGCACGCCGCGGCGATGGCCGTGAGCGAGAACCCGGGACACGATCACAACCCGCTCTTCATCCACGGCGGCGTCGGCCTCGGGAAGACGCACCTGCTGCAGGCGATCTGCCACGCCACGCTGACGCGCAACCCGTTCTCGCGCATCCTCTACCTGTCGTGCGAGAACTTCGTCAATGACTACATCAGCTCGATGCAGAAGAAGCAGTTCGAGTCGTTCCGCGCCCGGTACAGGGGCGCCGATCTTCTCGTCATCGACGACGTGCATTTCCTCTCCGGCAAGGAAGCGAGCCAGGAGGAGTTCTTCCATACGTTCAACGCCCTTCACGGTACGCAGCGGCAGGTCGTTCTTTCGAGCGACTCCCCGCCGCGCGACATCAAGGCCCTCTCGGAGCGGCTGACGTCACGCTTTATCTCGGGCTGCGTGGCCCGCATCGATTCCCCGACGTTCGAAATGCGCGTGGCGATCCTTCAGCGCAAGGCTGAGATGCGCGGCGTCGACCTCGCTCCCGACTTGATCGCATTCGTCGCATCGCGCGTTCAGACGAACATTCGCGAGCTCGACGGCGCGATCACGAAGCTTGGCGCGTATCACTCGCTGCTCGGACGGGCGCTCGACCTCGAGCTCGCGCACGAGATCCTGAACGAGATCGGTGTTGAGCGCCCGCGCACTCACGTCAAACCTCGCCAGATCATCGAGGCCGCCGCCCGCCGGTTCGACGTCGAAGTCTCGGAGTTGACGGGCAAGACGTGGAACAAAACAATTTCACGTGCGCGTCAGATCGCGATGTTCCTCTGCAGGCGGCTGACGTCGCTTTCTCTCACGCAGGTCGGCGCGCTATTCGGCAAGGACCACACGACGGTTCTTTACGCGGTCAAGCGGATCGCGGCGCTCATTGAGAAGGACCGAGCTGTGAAATCCGATGTGGAAAGACTGTCAGAGGAGCTGGAAGTCTAGGGGAGAGCCGGGGCACGCCCCGTCGAAAGTGCAGATTCGACAAACAGAGGTTTTCGGCCTCGCACACAGGACTTCCACAGCGGGCTGACTTTGCGTGCCCCTTAACCACATAGGTGCCAGCTACATCCATTCACTTCACCACAACTTCCACAATCCTCACCGACATATGAGAGACGGTGACGGTATATCTATGATAAAGAATCTCTATACTAAGACCGTTGGGGAGAAACTGAAATGCCCACGCCAGTCCTGAACGAAGAGACCTTTGGAAGGCTCGCTGAGGAACATGGCCCGTCGTCAGGCGAGTCGTTGATGACGGTTCAAGGGACATTTCACAAATCGGCATTGCTCGTCGCCGTACTGACATTGCCGGCCGTCTTCGTGTGGGGGTTGTACTTTCGGTCGGGCATCGAGGCGGTGATGCCGTGGATGTTTGGCGGAGTGATCGGTGGATTGATCCTCTGTTTGATCACGGTCTTGAAGAAAAATCTGTCGCCCTTCACGGCGATGCCATACGCAGTCTGTGAAGGTCTCTTCCTGGGCGGGCTATCGGCAATCCTGGAACAGAAGTATTCGGGGATTGCGATTCAAGCGGTCGGCCTGACCTTTGCGATCTTCACGGTGATGCTGGTGCTGTACGGGGCGCGGATCTTGCGCGTGACCCCGTTCTTCACGAAGTGCGTGATCGCGGCGACGATGGGCGTAATGATCCTGTATCTCGTGAATCTGGTGATGCGTGTGGCGGGTTGGGGTTCATTCGGGTTCATCCACGAGGCGACGCCGATCGGGATCGCGTTTAGTGTGTTCGTGGTGGGCCTGGCGGCGTTCAATCTGGCCGTCGACTTCTCGCTGATCGAACAGGGCGCGAATTACGGGCTGCCGAAATACTACGAGTGGTACGGGGCGTTCTGTCTGCTGGTGACACTCGTGTGGCTCTACATCGAAGTGTTGCGGCTCCTGTCAAAGTTGCGCCGGCGCTAACTCTTAACGATGACGAGAGCGCCCCAGCCGCCGAACAGAATTGTCAGGATCGCCAGCACAACGGACGTCGGCAGCAATACGCGATCGAACAAGCCCATCAAGGCGAAGACTACGCCGGCCAGCCAGACGGCCACGAGCACAACCCACGCCACGTCACACGCTACGAAAACGGCCGCTGTAAATTCTGCGTCCACGGGCTCGTAATAGGTCGCTCCGATATCGAGCGCTTCGACAATTGTGCGCGTGGAATTCGAGCACACGTGCAAGTAGAGAGTGGATTCTGCAAGCAGCGTCCCCCACGCGAGCGTCCAGGCGACGAGAAACGCCAACCGCATAAGCCGGGGCTCTGCAGGCGCCTCGACGGACGCTACGGCTTGCACCGCTTGCACGAAGTTTTGCCGGCGTCGCGTGCGTGCTTCTTGCTCTCGAAGAACTGCTTTTCCTCGTCGTCGACGCTGTTCATCGTGGCGCAGTACGAGAGGTGATAATTGCGACTGTCGGAGGCCGCGACATACTCTCCGAGCGAGCCGCGCGACATGTACTCGTCGATCGGCAGCGCGAACGCCCGTACCGACTCGTCCTCGGTGAGGAACATCTGGAGGTATTTGGAGACGCCGAGCCGGTCAAGCGTGAATTTCGCGTCCGGGTTGAGTCCGAAGAATTTCAGGTCGCCGCCGCGGGCGCGGGCCTCGTCGACATATTTCACGAAGCTCGAGACGCCGTGGCTGTTGAGGTAGACGAGGTGCGTGCAGTCGAAGGCCACGCGGCCGAAGCCCCGGTTCATCAGGCGTTCGAGCATCTTCGTCAGATGCTCCTGCTTCGTCTCGTCCAGGCGCCCGTCGAGCACGACGACCGCGATGTCGTCGTGCTCGCGCAGATCGATGTTGAGGACCCGTTTTTCCCCTCGTACCACCTTCTGTTCTTCGAGGATCTCGCGGATCGTCTGGCGATCCAGCACTTTGCGTTCGACGAGGATATCGCCGAGCTTCTGCGGCGATCTCCGGTTTGCGATGTCCGAACGCTGTACCGCGAGGGCCTCATCGACGTCGCTCGGGCGCGCGGCGCCCTTGCGGACGACGAGTTCCCCCAGTCGATGGTACGTTTCTTTGAGCTTTCGGGTCACTCCCGCACCCCCTGACAAGGTCAAGTATAGCACGCCGGTTTCAGGGTGGGCCTGTCGGGGGACAAGCCGGAGCACTACGCAGGCGCATTCCACCCGCCCCGCATTCGACAACATTCTATGGCACCGTTATCATTCGTGCCGTCGTGCACGAGTCCGCAGAAGGCTGGTCCGCGGTCGTGGCCGCGCCCGACAATGTCGCGGCGCGTCGATGGCTCGCCTCCGCATTCTGGAGGCCCGCGTACTGCTACGCCCGAAGACAAGGTTTTGACAACGCCGGGGCGATCGCGCGGACGGTCGCGGCGTTCGAGCAGGTGAGCGCCGGTCCTTCGCTGCGGCTGAGCCTGCTGGATCTGCTTGCCGGCGCGTCTTCGACGGCGCCCTCGGGGGATCCCCTCGTCGTCGATGATGCATCGGCCGAAACCGACCTCGGACACCTCTCCGGGGAGCCCGCACGGGCATTCCAGGAGGCGTGGACGGGCGAGCTCGTGCGGCGGACACTCGGCGCGTTCTACGCCGACTGCCTGCGCGATGGTAGAAGCGATCTGTATGAGCTTTTCACGGCGCGATGGTCGTGGGGATCGTCCATCGGCGGGCCGGAGGACCGCGAGGCCCGCCGGGCGCGCGGCCGATTCCGCCGCACACTTCGGCGCGTGGTGGACGATTCAGTCGAGAAACCCGAGTCGATCGACGCGGAGCTGCACGAACTCGACGAGGCATTCCCACTGGGGGCCGATTCGTGCGCGCAATGCGGATCCGTCCAGAGCGGATCGGCAGCCGCGCACGTCTATGCGGGATACTGTCCGCGCTGCCTCCTGCGCATCGGGGCGGAGCCGGTCCCCGCGCTGGAGCAGGTGGGGCCGTACACGATTGTTTCGAAGGGTTGGCGCGACGAGCGCGGCGAAGTGTTCCGCGCGCGGCAAGAAGGGGGCAAGGAGGTTCACCTCAGGATCTTCGACCGGGCGGAGAACGTGCAGTACGCGCAGGTGGCGCAGGCGCTCCAGCATCCGAATGTCATCACTGTCCACGAGGCGGGGGTTTCCGACGGACTTCCGTACGCGGTGACCGAGATTGCGGAAGTGGCCACGCTCGAGCAGGCGGTGCCACTTTCGAGGCCGCGAGCCATGCTGGTTGCGCGTGAGGTGGCGTCCGCCGTCCAGGCGGCGCACGACCTCGGCCTGGTGCACGGCGCGCTCGACGTGACGGCCGTGAAGATCGACCTCGACGGCAAGGCGCGCGTCGGCGACTTCGGCTTCGTCGCCGACTCGCCGGCGGCGCGAGCAAACGATGTGGCCGCGCTCGGGGCCATCCTCGAATGCGCCCTCGGCATGCAGTCGGCGATGGCCCGGCGGCCATTCGCAAGCGCCCGCGACTTCGCGGCTTCCGTCGGCGGCACGATCGAGGCGAAGCATGACACCTCGTCACGCGTGCTGGCCGCACGGGAGCGGATGCCGGAGATCGCGGACGTGGAGATCCCACACGCGCGCCGCACGTTTCTATGGCTCGTGGTGGGGGTTGTTGTAGCGGTGGGTGCCGTCGCGTCGCTGGTCCGGTCGCTCAACCGGCAGCCCGATGGCGGGCCGAAGCAGCCGGATACCACGATGGTCGACACGAGAAGGGAAGAGGCCCTGGCAAGACTCGACGCGTTACGCACGCGCGAAGCTGCGGAGGCGCACATCAAGGCGTGGCCGCGAGATGTCGAGGGGCACATCGTCCTCGCGCGTGCTCATTGGGTCGAAGGGCAATATGACGAGGCGGAGGCGGCCGCACGCAAGGCGATCGCGCTCGACGCGGAGGCCTCGCCTGCGTGGCGCGTTGTCGGCTTTCTGGCGCTCGAACGTGACGATCCAACGGGCGCGAGGTCGGCGCTGGCGACGTCGGAAGCGCCCGCGTTTGCAGTGCGGCTGAAAACCAGCGAAATGGACGAGGCGGACAAGTTGCTAGCGGCCGGATTGCGCGCGCACCTCTCGGGAAACGCGGCGCTTGCACAGCAGTCGATCGAAGCGGCAGGTCGCAAGCGGATGTCGGCGGATATCTGGCGTTGGTCCGGAGTCGTCGCCGGCGACGTGGCCACAAACGAGAGGCTGCAGACGCAGGCGCTGGCGCTGAGGCCCGACTATCTTGGCGCGCTGGTCGAGCGCGGAGTTGCCCGCGTCAAATTGAATAACTACAAGGGCGGTCTGGCGGATCTCAATCAGGCGCACGAGAAGCTGCCGCGTTCGTTCGCCGTGCTGCTGCACCGGGGGATCGCGATGGAGGCGCTCGGCGAGGATGAGACGGCGCTCGTGAGCCTGGCGGCGGCGGTCGAGGTGCGACGTGACGTGTCGGCCGTCTGGATTACGCAAGCGACGATTCATCGCCGGCGCCGGAACTGGGCGGGGTTGCTCGAGGCGGCGGCCGAGATCGTGCGCATCGAGCCGACGCTGGCGCTGGGGCACCTGGAACGCGGGCGTGCGGTGTGGAACCTGGGCAAGCGGGACGAGGCGGAGATCTATTTTCAGCGGGCGCTGGACAAGGATCCGCGGTTGAAGGCGGAGATCGGGAGGATCAAGGGTGAATAGGCGTGCCGTTGCCTTCCTGCTCGCGGCGCTGGCTGGCTGCGGACGCGCGCCGGCGGACGAGGATGGCGCGCCCGCAGCGCCCTTCGAGGATCGTTATCCGGTCCGCATCTCCGCACCCCCGGGCACAAGCTACCCGTGCGCGGTCACGGCCCTGCCCAAGAGTCTCGACGGCATTCCCCCGTCCCACCGCTGCTACATCAATCACGCGTATGCGCTGATCATCGAAGCGGTGCATGAGCGGCTCAAGGTGCATGCGGCGCTGTGGAGAGGCGACAGCGCCGCGCTGGATGTCTATCTCGGATCGACGAACGCGATCGAGCGGAAGTTCCGCGAGGAACCGGAGCCGAAGTCCCTCGAGGCGTTTAAAGAGGACGTGCTCGCGGCCTTCAAGTTGCAGATGGAGTTTTATCAAGGCGCTTTCGGTCGACGGGCGCAGGGAGCGACCGCGGAAAATGCGTGCAGCGGAACGCCGCAGGGGCGCGAGGGAAGCGGGCGACTCCAGGCGGCGTGGGGCAGGATGCAGTCGCGCTATCCGAAATGGAGCCCGGCCGTAAAGGACGCGATCTTCCACCATCTGTGCGCGCTCGACGTGTACTAGGAATCCCGATCAGACCGGATACTGGCGTCCTTGGATCAGCAGCTCGATGTCGCGAGCTTGGAACCCATCGGGATAGTGAATGAGGCGCATCTTTGATCGGAGCTGCGCCGGAAGCGCCGCGAGTTTCTCGTACGGGGTGTGCACGCCGAAGTTTGTCTCGTGAATCATGAGGTCGGCGGCGGACAGCCATTCGATGAGGGCTGGGTCGAATGCCGTGTCGGCGCTGATGCCGAGGGTGCGACCGCCAGCCGTGATGCGAAGCGCCGTGGTCGGGATGTGATGGATTGTGCGACGACACTCGATCGAGAAAGGCCCCACCAGCACCGGCTTCTGCTCGTCGAGGGCAACGAGGTCGAAGTAGTCGTCAAACGTGTGCTCGCGGGGCGTCTCGCCGGCAGCGTGCATGAGATGCTCCATGCCGGCCGCGAGATGGCCCGACCAGAGCCGTGCCGATACCGCCGGGTGCATCACGAGGTGCGCCTTCCGCTTGAGCGCGAAGTACGAGAAGTACCCGAACCCTTCGAGGCCTGAACTGTGGTCGGCGTGGAGATGCGTCACGGCGACCGCGTGGAGATCGCCGATGTCGAGATCGGCTTCGCGGAGCATCTTGCGGATCGGATGGGGGCAATCGACCAGCAGCCGCACCCCTTCGGCCTCCACGACGATCGATTGCGTGTAGTGGAGAGCCGTAAATGCGTCCCCCACTCCGATGGGCACGAACCTCACGCGACATACCCCATGAAGATTTGTAGTGACCGTGACGGTGCGCGACCAGATCTTTTCGAGTATGGACGTTCGCGATG
>CAYXVY010000322.1:0-5761 GCA_964468745.1 uncultured Planctomycetales bacterium
CCCCATCTTCTTCATCTGCTGGAGCTGCTCGTAGAAGTCGGCGATCGTCAGCTCATCGCGTTTGATCTTCTCCTGGAGCTTCCGCGCCTTGTCCTCGTCGATGTTCTCTCGCGCGTTCTCGACGAGCGAGACGACGTCTCCCATGCCGAGGATGCGACCGGCCATCCGTTCCGGGTGAAATTCCTCGAGGGCGTCCATCTTCTCGCCCATGCCGATGAACTTGATCGGCTTGCCGGTGATGGCCTTGACGGAGAGGGCCGCGCCGCCGCGCGCGTCTCCGTCCAGCTTCGTCATGATGATGCCGTCGAGGGCGAGCTGGGCGTTGAACTCGGCGGCGGACTTGACGGCGTCCTGGCCGGTCATCGCATCGACGACGAGGTAAACCTGGTTGGGTTTGACCTTGTCGCGGATCTCCTTCAGCTCGTCCATCATGTCGCGATCGACGTGCAGGCGCCCCTGCGTGTCGAGCACGACGATGTCGCACCCCTGTTCGATCGCCTTGGCGATTCCGCGCTCGCAGATCTTGACGGGGCGTCCGGTGGGCTCCGAGTAGACGGGCAGCTGATTCTGAGCGCCGATCGTCTTCAGCTGCTCGACGGCTGCGGGTCGCAGCATATCGGCCGCGACGAGCATGGGCTTGCGGCCCTTCTTGCGGAGGTAGACGCCGAGTTTGCCGGTGGTGGTCGTCTTGCCGGATCCCTGCAGGCCTGCCATCAGGATGATCGTCGGAGTCTTGCCGGCAGGTGGGATTGAGTGGTCGACGGGGCCCATGAGCGCCGTGAGCTCGTCGTGGACGACATGGACGATCTGGTCGGCAGGCCTCACCGATTTGAGGACTTCCTGGCCGATCGCCTTGGCGGTGACCTTGTCGATGAATTCTTTGACGACCTTGAAATTGACGTCGGCCTGGAGGAGGGCCATGCGGACCTCCTTCATGCCCTCCTCGATGTTCTTCTCGGAGAGGTGTCCCTTGCCGGCGAGCTTGCGGAAGACGTTGCCGAGGGATTCCGTCAGGCCTTCGAACATGGCGGGGACATTGTAGGGAATCCGTGCCGCCCGGCAAGGTCGCGCTTATCCGCCTGCGCCGTAAATGTGAGCGCCAAGCCTCTGGCAAAGCGACGGTGGTTGGGCCGCGTGGAGCCTTGCCACGCGGCTTACTTCAAGAGCTCGAAGGAATCCAGCAGTGTCTTGAACTGCTTGTCGTGATCGCCTACGGGGGCGACGTCCTGCACTTGTACGACGAGAAAGTTCTCGCCGTGCCTCACGTAGTACATCGACAGCTTGGCGGCGCCCTGCGTGGTCGCCCACTCGTAGGCAATGACAAACGCCTTCGTACCCGCGAAGTCGACTTCCTCGTCCTTGAGGATCTTCGCGTTCATGGCCTTGATCTGCGCGGCCGCAGCCGAATGTATGTCCTCGAGCGTTCGGTGCGCGTGCTTGTCGTCAACAAGCACGCTCAGACTGTCCTTCGCGAACTTGTCGCACATCACCATGAGCACATCCGGAGGGCGGCGCGCGTCCGGGAGCAGAAAACCGTCGATCTTCTTGATCCGGAAGCCGTACCACGGCTGAACGAAGCGACCCTCCTTCATGACCCCTTGCTTGTACTTGGCGGGGGGCACCGCGTGGGGGACGGTCCCGGACTTCGTGCACGTCTTCACGAGCTTCTGGGCGTGCGGCTTTTCCTCGTGTTTCAGTTCCGCCGCGCTGTCGGCGCGGGCGGCGCATCCGGCGCAACCGAAGACCACCCGGGCCCGGTCCGCCTTCTCCTCCATCGCAGCCGTGCCTCACCCATCGCCGGCCTCGGGCTTGACGCAGCAGCCGTTCGCCCACACCTTGCGGACGCATACGGTCGCTGTCCGCATGTCGTGGCCGTCGTGGTCGGAGCGCAGCTCGACGTCGACGTTGCACTTGAAGCACCAGAGGAAGGATTCGGTTACCGCGGCTTCGCACTTGCGTTCGGTCCGGTCCTGGCGGAGCGGCACGCAGAAGAGGAGGAGGCACATGGCGACGCGGAGCATCAACGAAGTATACCGGAACGGTGCGCTATACTTTCGACGTGTCCCGGACGCCGCGTGCGCTGCTGCTGACCCTGACGCTGCTATTCTGGCTCGCGGCGGCGTGGAGCGCGATTCGGCCGTACAACTGGCACGACTACTGGCTGGAGATGGCGACGCCTCTCGCTCTCTTCGCGATCCTCGCGGCGACGGTCGGCCGATTTCCGTTCACGCGCATCGCGTACGTGCTCATGTTTTTCGAGGCGGTCGTCCTCATAATCGGCGCGCACTACACGCACGCGAAGGTTCCCCTGTTCGAGTGGATCCGCGAGCCGCTGCACCTGTCGCGCAATCACTACGACCGGTTTGCGCACTTCTTCGTCGGCCTCTCGATGGTGATTCCGCTGCGCGAGATCCTGCGGCGTACGAGCCCGCTGCGCGGCGCGTGGCTTGAGGCGATGAGCGTCGTCGGCATTCTCGCCTGGGCCGGCTTTTACGAGATCTTCGAATGGTGGGTGGCGATCACGACATCGCCGGAAACAGGCGCTGCGTATCTTGGCACGCAGGGGGACGAGTTCGACGCCCAGAAGGACATGCTGCTCGACACGATCGGCGGCATCGCCGGCGTCGCCCTGTTCCGCGGGGCGCACGATCGGCAGATGAATGTGCAGGCGGCGACGCGGCCGGACGCCTAACCCGTCTCGCGAGCCTGCGCCTGTTCCGCGCGGTCGTCGACACGGCGGATGCGCGCTCCGAGACCGTTGAGACGGTGCTCGATCCGGTCGTAACCGCGGTCGAGATGGTAGATGCGCTGCACTTCCGTGTAGCCGCGGGCGGCGAGAGCCGCGACCACAAGGCCGGCGCCGGCGCGGAGGTCGCTCGCCATGACGGGGGCGCCGTGAAGCTCCTTCACGCCCGAGACGATCGCGGCCGACTCGTACTTGCGCACCTGCGCTCCCATGCGCGAAAGTTCCGGCAGATGATGGAAGCGTTCAGGGTAGATCTTTTCAGTGATGACGCTGATTCCGTCGGCCACCGTGCAGCATGCCATGAACTGTGCCTGCAGGTCCGTGGGGAACCCAGGGAAGGGGAGCGTGTTGAGATCGACCGGTTTCAGCCGCCGCGGACCCTTCACGCGGACGGTGAACGAGCCGATTTCGAGCGCGCATCCCATCAGCTTGAGTGTCTCGAGCGTGGCCGTCATGTGCTCGGCGCGCACGTTTTCGACGAGGACATCGCCGCCCGTGACCGCGGCGCAGGTCATGAACGTTCCGGCTTCGATGCGGTCCGGGATCACGGTCCATGAGGCGCCGTGGAGGCGCTGCACGCCGTGGATGATCATGCGGTAGCTGCCGATGCCTTCGACGCGTGCGCCCATCGCGTTGAGCATGAGCGCGAGCTCCTGGACCTCGGGTTCGAGCGCTGCGTACTCGATGATGGTCGTGCCTTTCGCGAGCACCGCAGCCATCAATACGTTTGCGGTGCCGGTGACCGTCGAGCCGAAGGCTCCGCCGAGGTAGACGGTTTCGCCTCGCAGCCGCTTGGCGCGCGCGACGATGTATCCGTGGTCTGTGCGGATCTTGGCGCCGAGCGCCGCGATGCCGCGGACATGAAGATCGATCGGTCGCACGCCGATGGCGCAGCCGCCGGGATGCGAGACGTGCGCCTCGCCGCGCCGGGCCACGAGGGGGCCTAGCGTGCAGATGCCGGCGCGCATCGTCTTCATGATCTGGTAGGGGGCCTCGACGGGCGTGTCATCGTCGACCGTAAGCGTGAGCGTGGAACGCTGTCGCGTCGCCCGGATGCCGAGCGCTTCGAGCAGTGTCACCATCGTGCGGGCATCGCCGAGGTCAGGCACGCTGCGCAGTACGAGGGAGTCGCCGCGGTTGAGCAGGATCGACGCGGCCATCATGGGCAGGGCCGCGTTCTTCGAGCCGTGCACGCGGACGGAGCCGTGCAGGCGATGTCCGCCGTGAATGATGAGCTTGTCCACTCTGGGTCCCCTCTCTCTGTGGTTGCCGGTCGGGTCTCTCCTCCCGACTTTGTAGATTATAAAATATAAACTACAAAAAGCAAGGGGATTGCCGCATCTTGATCGGGATTGGGATCGGGATTGTGCCTACTCGACCAGCTTAAGCTGCTCTTCGGCGAGTTTCTTCACGTCGCCGTCGTCCAGCGCCTTGCGGTAGGCCACCGCAGCCTTCGTCCTGTCGCCCAACCGCCGGTGCAGCTCGCCCAGCATGTAGTGCATCTGCGCCGCCGCGG
This sequence comes from uncultured Planctomycetales bacterium, assembly GCA_964468745.1. Lineage (GTDB taxonomy): Bacteria > Planctomycetota > MHYJ01 > MHYJ01 > JACPRB01 > JACPRB01. Next base: position 4,263 of record CAYXVY010000322.1, read on the forward strand.
CCTTTTCGACCTTCCCGGCGGCGGCCGCCTTCTCGTAGTACTCGAGCGCCTTGCGCTGGTACGCGCGCTCCAGCTCGATCGACTTCGCGGTCTTCTCCACGGCCTCGTCGATCACGGAGTTGTCGCCCTTCGCCTTCACGAGTTCGGCGATCCACTTGACCGCGGCGTCGTTCTCGCCGTGGCGTCGGTGCAGGAAGAGCGTCGTGTACTTGAGCAGGTTCAGGCGGTGCAGCCGGCCCCGGGCGTCGCCGCGCCGCTGTTCCTGCGCCTTGATGTCCGCGGCAGGCGCGCCGCTCTTCTTCAGTTCGGCGATCTTGAGGTCGCACTCACCTACGATGTCGATGTCTCGCTGCTCGTTGACGCGCTTCTCGTCGATCTGCTTCTCGACTCGCTTGGCGATTTCCAGCTCGAGCTCCGTGCGGTTCTTGCTTTTCAGGTCGATGGGCGTGATCTCGAGTCCGAAGTCCCGCCGCATCTCCACCCAGTCGTCGAAATCGTCGATGAGGATCGCGCCCTGCTGTCGCGCGCACCATGTTGCGTTCAGGTAGAAGCGGCCGACCTCCGTCGGCGGCGCCCCGCGCAGGATCGCGGCCTGGGCGGCAAGATCGAATTTCACGTGGCCCGCGATCACGTCCTGCTTCATCCCCTTGCGGATCTCGGCTGCGGGCTTCAGATTCCCCGCGATCGCCTTCTTCTGCTCGTCCGTAAGGGCGATGTTCGGCGCGAATTCGGCCTTGGTCCCCGCGTAGAGACACGAGGGGCATACCCACGCGAGATACTCGAGAGGCGTGGTCTTGAAGGCATGCTTGCAGAAGTCCCGATCAGCGCCGCCCCACGCCCGAGCGTAATCCTGCGAGGTCACCTCGTACGCCTGGAACTTGTGGCCGTCGACCGGACAGACCGCATCCACGAGTTTCTTTTCATCGCCCGCCAGGAGCAGGCTCGCGATCGCCAGCAGTCTGATCAGCATGCGTCCACCACCCTGTTTATGCCTTCGAGATCCTCAAGGAATTGGACGTCGCGGAAGCCGGCTTGGAAAGCAAGATCTCGAACCCGATCCGCCTGGCCGGCGCCGATTTCCAGCAGCAGCCGCCCGCCCGCCGAGAGGTGGTCGCGCGCCTGTGCCATGAGGCGCCGCACGATATCGAGGCCGTCCGAACCGCCGACGAGCGCCCGCTTTGGCTCGTGAGTCAGTTCGCGTGCGAGGCCCGGATACTCGTGCTCGGCAACGTAAGGGGGATTCGAGACGATCAGATCGAAGCGCTGCGAGGCGAGAGGTTCGAACAGATCGCCCACGCGAAGTTCCAGCCGCGCCTGCACGGTGTGCCGCTCCGCGTTGCGGCGCGCGACGGCGAGCGCGGCCGCGTCGATGTCGGTCGCGACGCCACGCGCCTCTTTCGTGTTGGCAAGGACTGCGATCGCGATCGCGCCCGATCCTGTTCCCACGTCGGCAAACGTGCCGCGCGGCGGCAGCTGCGTGATGGCGGCCTCGACGAGCG
>CAYXVY010000323.1:0-6484 GCA_964468745.1 uncultured Planctomycetales bacterium
TTCGCACCTTGGTGGTGTTCCACCGGCCCCTGCTCCCCAAGACTCATGCCTTGGTGGCGTTCCACCGACCCGCGCGCCCCGAGGTTCGCATCGTGGTGGACTTCCACCAGACCGCGCGCCCCGAGGCGCGTGCCTTGGTGGAGTTCCACCGAGGTCTGCACCCCGACGTTCGGCGTGTGGTGGACGTCGCCGGTCGCCCGGGCCCCGTCCTTCTTCAGATTGTTCGTTTCGTTTTTCATGGCTGCCAGCCATCTGCCGGCTGGAGCGAAACGAAGGAAACAATCCGATGGAACTGCGAAGAAACTTCGGGACGGGAGGTGGGATCTACAGCGTGTCGCTCAGGTCGCGGAGCTCCTCGTCGATCTTCTCCGGCGAGTCGACCGTCTCACGAATGGCTGCGCGCACGATCGTCTTGAGGCGGTTCTTCGTGTAGTCGATGAGGTTCATGACGTCGAACAGGCTCAGCTTGAGTTGCGCGGCGAGCTCGTCGCGAGTGCACCGCGGCTGCGTCGACGTCAGGTGCGTGCGGATGGCATCGAAGTGTGCGCCGTGCCCGCGTTTCTGAAAGTCGGCGCGGACACCGTCCCACGCCTTCGCCATGAGAGACAGGTGGAACTCACGGCTGAAGGCGGCGTCCGGATCCGCGGGCTCGGCGCCGGGCGCGGCGATTTCGGCCTCGACGGTTGCAAAGTCCATGTTGGCGATCGGCACGGCGCCGACTTTGTGAGCGCGGCGTTCGGTGCGGCGTGCGTCCTTGACGAACAGCTTCAGGCACCCCTTGAGAAAGCTGCGGAAGGTCCCCTTGCTGCGATCGACGGATTCGAAGGTGGCCTTCTCGAAGAAGAAGACGGAGGAGAAGTCGGTCGTGAGGCGTTGAGCTTCCTCGGCGTCATGCCCGTGCTTGCGGAGGAAGGCGTAGCAGGGGCGCCAGTACTGCGTGTACAGGTCGTCGATCGCGGCGGCGGCGTCGGGCTCGTCGATCCGTCGCGCGCGCGAGATCCGCGACCAGGAGGTGGGCGGAAATTGCGCGTTGGAGTCGGAGGGCATGGGCGAGATGGTATCCGAAGCCGCTACCCGTCGACCCTGCTTGCTGCTGCGTTGACCAGCATTTCAAACCAGGTCAGCACACAGAGACCTGCAGCGCATCGACTAAGATGCGCCACAAGTTGCACACGACGTGACTTCGCGTCGTCCACGTCTTTGATTACGCGTGGAAGCACTGTCTGCGCATCGCCATCAAACGCAACCGCGCGTGTTACGTCACACATGAGATCGGCGACTCCTTGTGGTCGATCGACGGGCATTCTGCCCCGGACGAACCTACTTCGCGGACCAGCAGCGGAAGACGAGCTTGTCCTTTTCAAGGGTCGTCACGAGCGGATTTGAGCCAAGCGCAATGCAGCGCCGCATCTCGAATTTCGCCTGGCGGAAGCTGATGGCCGCCGCGCCGCTATCCGGGTGCACGGAGACCCAGCCGTTTGCGGCCACATAGCACCCCGTGTCGTATCTGCCGAGCTCAAGAATGTATTTGTGCAATTCGGGATTCGCCGCGCGCTCGCGCACGTAGGCCGTCATCCACTCGGCATCCGCGACCGGCCCCTCATACAACACGCTCCTATCCACGCCGCGGAAACGACGCAGCGTGACTTTCTGATTCGGCGCATCGAGCATCAGCGCGGCGACTTGCCCCTGTCCGCAGATGGCGTCGATCACGTTGCCCTGACGCGCGAGTTTCCATGCCTCGCGCCCCTGCTTGAGATCGAATCCGTGAATCGCAGTCCATCTTCCATAATAGTCGGCATCCTTGTAGATTCCGACGTGCTCGTCGCATGACATGGCGATCCAGTTGCCGCGAATCGGGGGACGGAACGCTTTATCTTTCAGATCAAGGGCGCGAAGAGCGGAGCTACTAGAGCTGGAGTTCTTTCCCGTCTTGCGCGACTCTTCCCACGAAAACAGGATCCACTGCCCCGCGGCATTGTCGATGACGCTTGCCGAGAACATCCGAAAGTTGAGGGGGCTCTCGGCGTCCGAAGACGTCGTCTGGATGCTGACCGCCTTGAGGACCTTGCCCGTCGCGTCGTCGTAAATCGTGGTGGTGAGTCCCTCGTACGGAACCACCACACCGTGACGGGTGAAGATGATGTCGGCCTGATTGCCGCCCCTAAGGCCTTTGTCGTGGGCCGTGCGCCAGAGGAGTTTGCCGTCCAGACCCAGTTTGATGAGCGACTTGGAAGTCGTGTAATACACGCCCGTCTCGTTGGCACGAACGGTCGCGCCTTGGCCGTCGACAGGGGTGTGCTCGAAAATTGTGGATCCGTCGGGCTTCAAGACAAGCAGCCTCTTTTCCGAGGACGACATGATCAGCCCGCCGCTGAAATGCACGACCGCATCGGGGTCCGACTTCACAAGGATGAGGGCGCCGTCGCTCAGGCGCAGAACGATGACACCGTCCGGCGTTTGCAGGCCGAAGTGGGTGCCGCCGATGCTCACAAGACGCCCGTAGTTGTCGGATTGAGGCAGTGCCGTCTGCCACGCTACATTGCCCGTCGCGGCGTCCCACGCTTCTAAGCGCACCTTGTGATCTCGCTCTTGAAACATGACGATCGCCCAATCGGCGGTCGCAAGAACAACGGTCGCCGCTTCCGCGCTGATGGGCTTCTCCCACAACGATTGGGGCTGCTGCACCAGTGCAAGCAGGAGGACAACGCTCATCCGGTGCGAAGTATACAACGGCCCAAACAGAGTCAGCCGTTGTGGCGTGCGCGAAGTAGAATGCCCGCATGGCTCTCAAGCTCACCGCGATCCAGCGACGCGTGCTGGGCGTGCTCATCGAGAAGTCGCTGACGACGCCCGGCGGCTATCCACTGACGCTCAACTCGCTCCTCGTCGGATGCAACCAGCTGACGTGCCGCGAGCCGGTGATGAGCCTCACGGAGGACGAGGTGGCGCGGGCCGTGCGCGAGCTGGACGCGATGAATCTCGCCGGCGAGGCGGGTCTCGAGCGGGGCGCGCGGGTGGAGCGGTACTCGCACCGGGCTGAGGAGTTGCTGGGCTGGAATCCGCACCAGCAGGCCGTCATGGCTGAGCTGCTGCTGCGCGGACCGCAGACGGCGGGCGAGCTGAAGACGAACGCGTCGCGCATGGCGGCGATTCCGGACCTCGAGGTCACGAACATGATTCTGCAGGCGTTTGCGACGGAGACTCCGCCGCTGGTCCGCGAGTTGCCGCGCCAGCCGGGCCGCAGCGCCGTGCGCTTCGATCACGTCTGCTACGCGGAGGGCGAGGCGACGGTGGCCGTGAGCGCGCCGGTGCTGGTCCCGCGCGGCAACGAGGCGTCGCTCGAAGCCCGAGTCGCGCGACTGGAGGAAGAGGTCGCCGCGCTGCGCAGGCAGGTTGAGTCGATGCGGCCTTAAGGAGACTGCTCACCTCCCCCGCTGCTGAGAAGTCAGAACGGGTGTGCGACAGTTCGATTCAACGCAACTCCGCCCGGCCCTCCCTGTATTGAGCGGCCGAGGAGGCGCACTCGATGAAGATCGCCATCACGGGCGGCACGGGGTTCGTGGGACGGCATCTGGCGCGGGCCCTCGCTCGCGACGGACACGACGTGGTGCTCGTCGCTCGAGGAAAGGACCTGCGCGCTGAGCCGTGCGGACGTCTGGTCGCGGCCGATGTCGCCGACGAGGAATCCCTCGTCGCGGCATTCGAAGGGTGCGACGTGATCGCCCATTGCGCAGGCATCAACCGCGAGACCGGCGGCCAGAGCTTCTGGCGCGTGCACGTCGAAGGAACACGCGCCGTCGTTCGCGCGGCCCGGCGCACCGGCACGAAGAAGATCGTCCTTCTGAGTTTCCTCCGGGCGCGTCCCGACTGCGGGATGCGCTATCACGAGTCGAAGTGGAAAGCCGAGGAGATCGTCCGCGCGTCCGGTCTCGACTTTACCCTCCTGAAGGCCGGCGTGATCTACGGACGCGGAGACCACATGCTCGATCACCTCAGCCACGCCTTTCACACGTTTCCGCTGTTCGGGCTCGTCGGCCTGCGCGAGAAACCCGTCGCCCCGCTGGCCGTCGACGACGCGGTCCGCGTCCTCAAGGCCGCCGTGGAGGGAGGACTGTCGCGACGCACGCTCGCCGTCGTCGGCCCGCAAGAAATGGCGCTCGGCGATGCCGTGCGACGAGTCGCGCGCGCGGTCGGGAAATCGCCGTTCTTCTTCCGGATGCCTGTCGCCCTTCATCGCGCGCTCGGGTGGGCGTGCGAGCTCGTCATGAAGATCCCGCTCATCTCACTGGCGCAGGTGCAGATTCTCTCCGAGGGGGTGGTCGAGCCGGCACCGGGATGCGAGCCGCTGCCGGCGGAACTGGCGCCGCGGATCCCCTTTGACGAGGAGCACATACGCGCCGGGCTTCCCACGCCCGCACCCTTCTCGGTGGGCGATCTCCAGTGCGCGCTGTGCCGCTGATCAGGAGCTGGAAAGCGCGAGCGGGTGCGCAGGGCAACGAGTCACGGCACGCACGGCTGCGGAGATGAGCCGGCGGCATGGGGAAATTGCGCGGTATAATTCTCGCGACGATGCGTGCCGCAACGATAAGCCCCGTGATCCTCCTCGCGCTGGCCGCATGCTCGTCGAACCCCGCCCGCGATCCGCGCGCGGACGCGCCGCCGTACGGATCCCCAGTCGGCGAAGTCACCGGCCTGCTCGGCCTCGGCACCGCCAGCGTCGGCGCGCAGATGTTGCGCGATGACGACGACCTCTTCGACTTCGTCGGCCATCGAAAGAAGACCGTCGGCAAAGGCGTGGCCGCGGCTGGAGCGTCGCTGCTCGGCGCAACGTTCGTCGATGCCTGCCTGCACGACAACCGCAATCGCTGGGCGGAGTATCTCGACGGCACCGGCGCGATCGACCGGCTGCCGCCCGCCGCCACCGATTCGCCGGAACTGCGGCGCTACTTGCGCGAAACGCCCGAGCGTTGACGCCCCGCGATCCGACGGTAGAGCAGGATCAGGCCCAGCGGCAGCATCACGTCGAAACCGATCGAGCCGCAACCGCCGCCGCCACCCCCACCGCCGCCGCCTCCGCCCGGGGGCGGGGGAGGAGGAGGAGGAGGAGGTCCACCACCGCCGCCCGCGACGCCGAACTCATCCGCGCCCATGTCGTAAGCCACCGAACGCGCGCCGTTCTCGTAATCGACCGTCGGCGCCGACTTCGTCGCGAATGTCGTGACGCCCGCGTTGATCGCGGGGCTCGCCGCCTTGAGGTGCAAGTCCCCGTTCAGCGAATCGACGTACACGTTCGCCTGCGTCGCCTGGAACGAGTTCGCGTCATACCCGCGCGCCTGCCACTCCGCGAACGTGTCGAAAGTCGAGTCGTCGTCGGTCGTGGCGCAGTTCGCGTTCGTCGTGAAGACGTTGTAGTTCGACTGGAGCCCGACCATGCTCGACGCGCCGTCGAAGTGCAGGCTGCCGCGCGTCGCATGCCGCGTCAGCATGATGTTGTTGAAGATGACGGTGTTCTGGCCGCCGTTGTGCACGGAGATCGCCCAGCGGCCGTTTGACGCCATGTCGATCGAGTTGTTGCAGACGACGTTGTTGTGCGGCGGCGCGCCGCCGTCGATCTGATAAAGGATGATGCCGCTCGCGTGGTTGTTGTAGAGCACGTTGTTCTGGATCGTGCTGCTCTGGACTCCGTCGCAGTTGATCCCGCCGCCGCCGGCGGTGCCGTTGTTCCAGATGATGTTCCCCTCGACCAGCGCGCCCGTGATGATGCCGTCGCCGGGGGGCGTGAAGATGTCGCCGTTCATGTGCAGACCGTTCGCGTTGTTGTCGTGGATCCAGTTGTTGCGGATCGTCGGCCGGTCGCCGCTGTTCGAGAAGTAGATGCCGTGCTCGATCACGCTGCCGTAGCAGTCGTTCCCCTCGATGAGGAGGTCGTCGCTCTGGTTCGTGAAGAGACCCCACGTCCCGCAATTGCCGAACACGCAGTTCTTGACGGTGACAAAGTCGCACGCGTTGACACGACATCCGGCGCGAGTCGCGGTGAGCGCGCGGAAGCCGTCGAGAACGACATAGCTGCAGAACTTGATGTGGATCGTGTCGCGATTGTCGGCGCGGTCCGTCGTGACGGTGACGTTCGCGCCGGTCCCTTCCGCCTTGATGATGAGCGGGCTGCCGGCGGTGCCGACTTTGCTGTCGACGTCGAAGCCGAGATACGAGCCGTCGAGGACGTGGATCGTGTCGCCGGCGCCCGCTACAGCTACGGCCGCACGGATCTGGCGGAACGGCAGCGCCGACGTGCCGGGATTCGCGTCCGAACCGCTCGGGCTCACCCAGTAGTCGTTCGCGAAGGCCGTGGAGGCCGCGAGGAGAAGCAATGCAATACAAGTGACCGTCTTCATAGGATTACCCCCTGACACAGCGTGGTGCGGGGACGCGCGTTTGCGACAAGAATCAAGATTGGGATCGGGATCGGGATTGGGATCGGGAT
>CAYXVY010000324.1:0-8650 GCA_964468745.1 uncultured Planctomycetales bacterium
CCCCTCGCCCGTGCGCTCGCTCACCTCGCGTGTCTTGAGCGCCAGCCCCGGCTTGAGCGCGTTGAGCAGCGTCGACTTCCCCACCCCCGACGGCCCGACAAATACGCTCATCTTGCCGGTGAGAAAAGCCTGGAGCTCCGAGAGCCCCTCGCCTTTCTTCGCGGACGTGCGAAAGACAGGGATCTTCGCCTTCACGTAGGCGTCGAGCCACGGCGGCGAATCCAAATCCGTCTTGTTCATGCACAGCGCGCACGTCACGCGGCTCGCGCTTGCAATCACGGTGCACTTGTCGATGGTCAGGTAGTTCGGCGGGGGATCTGCGGCGGCGACCACCATGACGAGTGCGTCGATGTTGGCAACGATTACCAGCTCCTTGCGCGGATTGTGCGGATCGGGTCGCGACAGTTTCGTCCGACGCGGCAGGACCTTGTCGATCGTCCCCTCCCCCTCCTTCGCGTCCGTCACCTCGACCTCGTCCCCCACCGTGATCAGCTTGCCAACGCCGGTGCGGTACTGCTTCAGCTTCCCGCGGAGGGAGTACCGCAGAATGCCCGACTCGGTGTGAACCTCGATCGCGTTGGCGCGGATCCGGACGACACGACCGAGCATCAACTGACCCAGAGCTGCGCCGCGAGCGTCTCGGACTGCACTCGCTTCAGCAGCGACAGCAGGTCCGACGGGCTCATCGTCTGCCGCGCCCCCGGCGGAATCTCGACGGCCGCGAACGGCAGCAGCGTATGGAACCTGGCCTCCCGCGTGAGCAGCTCGAACAGCGGCTGACCGTCCGCGCGCAGCCGGCCCCCTGACGAATATTCCGCGCCCAACTGCGTCGCGATTCCGCGCGCGCGAGCGAACATCTGGCTGTCGACGCGCAGCAGCCGTCCCGTCGCGTCCACCCCCGCCACATCGTGCAACGCGAGCCGCAGCGTATTCCTCTCAGCTTCCTCCTTGACCCGAAAGTAAAGATACGACAGCAGACGCAGCGCCATGCGCATCGCTCCGTCGTCCTCCGCCGGCGCGCGCCCCGTCAGCAGCCGCGCCGCCTCGTCCAGCCCCGCGATTCCAATGGCGTAAACGGGGCCGTCAGACGACCTCCGGACGAGCTGCCGTTTCGTAAGCAACGCACGCACCGCCGCCGACAGCGCTTGATCGATTTCGGCGTGAAAGTCCGCTCCCGCCTCGCTGCGATAGAACGCCTGCGCTACATTGATCGTCACCGCCCCCGCGATCATGTCGCCGTCGCTCGCTGCATACCGCGACCGCGCCAGCGCCGACCCGCGCTGGAACACGAACAGCGCTCGACCACGATCGACCGCCAGCCGGCATGCCTCTCGCAGCGCCGCATCGTCGCGAAATGCCCGCTCGTGGACGAAGAACTCAGGCGTCGCACACGCCGTATCGCGCCACGACCGGACGAGCTCGATCGCGAAACGGTCGCCGACTTCCTCTCCCAGATCGATTCCCACGAACGCCGGCGCAACAGCGTCGAGCAGGTACGGCGCCTCGCTCACATCGCCATCGAAATTCAGGTGCGCGAGCTCGATCGTGCGCACGCCCTTACGCAGCTCTCGCGCCAGCGTCGACAGTTCCGCCGTCAGCGCGCGCGCCGATTTCGCGGTCGGCGCCAGCCGCGGCGCATGCCAGAAGAGCTTCTGCGGATACTCGAGATCGTGAATGTGGATCCGCCCTTCGAGGTGCGCGTCGGCGACCTCGGTCGGATAGAGCTCCTGAAGCGCATACTGCTTCACAGTCGTCTCGCCGATCGTGCGGCAGAGACGATCGGGATCGGGCGGCGCGTCCTGGGGACGGATAAGCCGCTCGAGATCGTATTTCGGCAGGCCGACCACGAGCTGTTTGCGCAGCTTCGCGCTGAACCCGCGCGACAGAAGCTCCTGGTTCACCATCTCACGGATGAGGGTGCTTGAGACGCGCCGGTCGTTCAGGTGGAAGATGCGCTGCTCGACAGCCGACGCGATCTCCCGCGCGACCGCCTCCTCGACCGCCGCCTCCTTTACCAGCGCCTGCGTGATCCGCTCGCGTGCCCACGCGGAGACCTCGTCTCGCGTCGCACCCTCGACGAGGAACGCCTCGGTCGGAAAGAGCTCCCCGGTCGGTTGCGGCGCCGCCTGGGCGGGCTGCATAAACGCGCGCGCGATGTCGGCGTTTCCCGTCTCGAGAAGGATCTTCTCGACCATGCGGCGGATTTCCATCGTCGCCGGCACCTCGCGCTCGTGGTAGCGCTCGAGGTAGGTGGTCACGACGCCGGCGAGATCGCTCGCGAGCGGCTGGTTCTCCTGCCCCGCTGCGCGCGCCGCCGAGAGGATCGAGTCGGCGAGCTTCTGCTCGTCGTAACCCTCTTCGCGGCCGTCGCGCTTCTTGACCTTGTCGATCCGTCGTACGGTCATTTGAGCATCGGCTTAAGTTCTCTGATGAACTCCGTGACATCCTTGAAGGCGCGATAGACCGACGCGAAGCGCACGTACGCGACGTGATCCACCTTGCGAAGCTCGCGCATCACGAGGTCGCCGATCGCGTTCGCCCTCACCTCGCGCTCGTACTTGTCGTAGAGCTCCTGCTCGATCTTCGAGACGATCTCTTCGATCTTCTGCACCGGCACCGGGCGCTTCTTGCACGCCACCGTGAGCCCCAGCTTGATCTTGTCGCGATTGAACAGCTCCCGCCGTCCGTCCTTTTTGATCACGTAGAGCATCGGCGCTTCGACTTTCTCGTATGTCGTAAATCGTTTCTTGCACCCGAGGCACTGGCGGCGTCGCCGCACCACCGCGCCGTCGTCGGCCGAGCGCGAATCGATCACGCGATCATTGTCCTTTCGACAGAATGGGCAGCGCATGGGGGAGAGCAGGATACGGGCGCCCGCACGCCGTCGTCAAGACAGCAGGCGCTGCACGCCGACGTATCCCCACAGGCCCGCCAACAGCGCCGCCGCCAGATCGAGCATGACGCCGACGCGCATCATTCGCGGAACGGTGACGTACCCGCTCCCGAAAATCACCGCGTTGGGCGGCGTCCCCGCCGGCAGCGCGAAATCGCACGATGCCGCGATCGTTGCCGTTCCCATCGCGGGGACTCCAAAGGGCCGCAACACGGTCATCATCAGCGCCGTCGTGGCCGTGTTCGACGCCGCTGCGCTCAGCGCGACGGTCACGCCCGAGATCATCAGGAACAGGACCGGCCCCGGCAGCGTGTGAAGCCAACCGAGGTGCTTGCTCATCGTCGTCACGACGCCGCTCGCCTCCACTCCTCCGGCCATCGCGAAGCTCCCGCCGAGGAGCAAGAGCACGCTCAGCGGAATCTTGCGGATGGAGCTCCACCCGAGCGTTCCGGTCGCGATGAGAAGGATCGCCGCCCCCACTCCCGTGATCGCATCCATCTGGCTGTTCTTAAGCTTGAATTTCTCCGCAAGCGGACCTCCCGCCATCCAGAAAGCCGCTGCGAGCAGGAAGACGAGCGCAACCATGACCTCGCGCCCACGCATCGGCCCCAGCACCTGCAGTTCCCGCTCGATGACGTCACGCCCCCGACCCGCGGCGATCCCGTCCGGCCGCGCCACACGCACAAGCGACGTCCACACGATGGGCAGGAAGAGCATGACGAATGGCAATCCGATTTTCATGAAGTCGAAGAAATCGACGGGATGTCCCGCCGCGGCCGCCGCGCCGCAGAAGATCCCGTTCGGCGCCGTTCCGATCTTCGTCCCGATCCCCCCGACATTTGCCGCGTACGCGACCGCGAGCATGATCGCCAACCCGAAGTTCGGCAGCCGCCGCCCTTCCTCGCGCTCCAGCTGCCGGATGACGGCGATTCCGATCGGCATCATCATCACTGCTGTCGCCGTGTTCGAGATCCAGAGCGAGATGAACGCGGTGGACAGCAGGAACCCGAGCACCAGCCGCGCGGACCCGCCCCCGACGACGCGAATGATGTGCAGGGCTACGCGCCGGTGCAGATTCCACTGCTCCATGGCCGCGCCGATGCACATGCCGCCGAGGAACAGGATCGAATTCGCATCGAGATAGGCGTCGACCGTGAAAACCAGCTGCCGCAGATAGCCGGCATCCGCGGGCAGGATCTGTCGCGTCAGCCACGGAAGACCCTTCGGCGTGGCCGCGAACACGGCGAATATGGGAAACACGAAGAGCGGCATCAGCGCCGTGAGGTGGATCGGCAATGCCTCCGTCATCCAGAGGCAGATCATCAGCGCCGCCGTCGCCGCGGCGTGCCGCTGCGCCTCGGGCAGTCCGCGACCGACGCCGTATTCGATGATCGAAAAGAACACGAGACCGCCGATGACGCCGGCGATGCGAACCCAGCGGGGCGTCGTCGGTGCGTCGGCCATCCCGCAAGCGTACTTTTCTGCTAACGGTCTGGCGAGCGCAACGACTTGTGGAGTAACGGGAGGAATCGATATGAAACGCATCGCACTCGTCGCGCTCTTCGCGGTCACGCTCGTCGCGCAAGCGTCCTTCGACTCGCGTCTCGGGGCGCTTGCTCAGGACAGGCAGGACGCACCACGCAGACTCGTCGTCCACGAGTGGGGCACCTTTACGTCCATCTACGGCGCCGACGGCACCATGATGGAATGGCAGCCTCTCATCGGCGACGACCTCCCTGATTTCGTTTACAGCCGTGCGACCGTCGCGGCGCCGATCCCGGACAAGTACGAGGGCAAAGGCGCCAAGCCGAGCCGCCAGCGGATGGAGACGCCGGTCCTCTACTTCTATCCGGACAAGGAAATGACCGTGAACGTCTCGGTCTATTTTCCTAAGGGCCTGATCACCGAATGGTATCCCCGCGTCTCCTCCTTTGCGCCCGCACTCGGCGACGGCACGTCACCCGTCGCGATCGCCAACGGCGCCGCACATTGGAGCGGCGTCCGACTCCAGCCCGGAGCATCGTGCGAGCTGCCGCGACAGGGCGAGTCGAAGCACTACTACCACGCGCGCGAGACCGACAGCGCGATCGTCCGCGTCTGCCCGAGCACGGAGACACAGAAGCCCGAGTTCGAGAAATACCTCTTCTACCGCGGCGTCGGAAACTTCGACCTGCCCCTCGGGATCCAGGCGCACGAAGGCCTCCGATTCACCATCAGCAATCCTGGACGGCACAACGTCCTCCGCCTCTTCGCGATCCACGTCAACGCCGACAAGACCGGCCTGTATACCGTCGTCGACGGCGTTCGCGCGCGCAGCTCCGTGGAAATCGCGCTGGGCGGCCCCGTAATCGCACACGACGAGATGCTCAACTCGCTGGGCCCACAGCTCGAGGAGGAGCTCGTCAAGCAGGGGCTCTACCGCAAGGAAGCCGCTGCGATGGTCGCCACGTGGAACGACAGCTACTTCGAGACCCCGGGGACGCGCCTGCTCTATCTACTTCCGTCGCTGATGACGGACGAGATCCTGCCGCTCACCATCGAGCCGAAGCCGACCGAACTGACGCGCGTCCTTGTGGCACGAGTCGACATCATCACGCCCGAGCAGACGCGCGAGCTGGTGTCGCACGTGCGTGACCTCGGAGACGAATCGTTCGACATCCGCGAAGCCGCTTCGAAGAAGATCGCGAGCTACGGCCGCTTCGGGGAGCCCGCGCTGCGCGAGGCGATCAGGGCGACGAGCGATCCCGAGATCAAGGCAAGGGCGCAGGCGCTCCTGGAGAGGATGACGCCGAGGCGCTAGCGGCGGCGTCGAAGTTGGAAGCGGGTGGTTTGAAGTTGATTCCGGGCCTTCTGGAACCGTCGCCCAATCCGATGCGACTCTCAATCACTGCGAACTGCGGGATGCCCGCCTGCACAATTCGCACGACTTCCAACTTCTGACTCAGAACTCACAACTCAAAACAGCCACCGCCCCTGCCCGCCGTCGCCGCAGTTGGCACGGGGGTTACTTCCAATCCTGGAAGTACTCCTTCGCCCCGACGCCCAGGCTTTCCAGCCTGGCCTTTACGAACGTCGTCTTGCGCGACTCGAAGGCGGCCGCGAGCAGGATGATGAAGCCGCCGATGATCATCCCCCACTCCGCCATCCGCGTCTCGCGTTCGATCAGGAACTGCATCGCCTTGCCGCCCGTCTCCAGCAGCATGGCCGCCGTGCCGCCGATGAGATAGATCCGGCGCCTGAACGCCATTCCCGAGAGCATGACGACGAGCGCTAGCCCGTAGAGGAGGAGCGCGTGCCACCCCTTGCCCGCCCCGAAGCTCGCGACTCCCGACGGGAGCGTGAACGCCGCGACCGCAAGCGCCTCGATCAGCCCCGCTGTCTGCCGCTCCGTCCTGTCGCGCAACACGAACACGTTCCAGACGACGAGCAGCGCCGCGACCGGCGCTGTATACGCCTCCACGATGACATCGTGGGCATTCGGCGGTAGCGCGAGCCAGTGAAGGAACATGTAGTACGCGCCGACGAGATTGATCGCCCCCGCATAATGGAACGCTGGACGCTTCTCGGACGCCCCCGCCGCCGCAAATAGCAACGACGACAGCGTCATCCCGCCGATCGCCCAAAGACATGCCGTCGGATCAACGAAATACACGCGCTGCGTTGAACCCACCGCGAGCGCAGCTACACCCGCGACGATCGCCACGTGGAAGAACGGCTTGAGATAGACCTCCGCCTGGCCGCGCAACGCCCGCGTGGCCACTGCCTGCACGAGCGCGACGGCCGCAATCTCGACCAGCGCACGCTCAAGCTGAATCCCGGCTGCATGCATCGCCGACAGGTTCATCCCCATGAGCGCGGCGGCCGCCGCGTACATCAGCATCGGCTGGCGCATGTAGATCGCCGCCATGCCGCCCATCGTCGCGACCGCAAGGAGATTGAGCGTGCGTTCCGTTGCGTGGTCAAATCCGAACGCCGTGGCCAGGATCGCCCCGACACCCGCCATCGCGAGCAACGGGACCGAGAAGCGCTCGCCGCGCCGACCGTGCACGTTCCACGAGAGCGCGAAGAGCGCCAGCGGAATCACCATCGCGACCAGCGACGGCATCGTCGCGCGCATATGAACGAGCCACCCGTGCAGCGCGACTTCGCCGGCGAGCGCGCACACCGCGCCCAGCAGGACCCAGTCCACACGGTCGCGCACCTCGGAGTAGGCGCAATACACGACCCCGGCACCAACGAGGACGATCGCCACTTGCAGCGTCGGCTCGTATAGAGTCATCGCGCCGACCACCGAGATGAACATCGTCACGACCGACGCCCCTTCGAGCCACGGCGCGTGCCCCGTGCCGAGCTTGCGTCGCGCCAGTTCCGCCCACACGAGCGCCTGCACCGGCACCGCCAGCACCAGCACGCCCGTCCACGGCGTCCACTCGAGCTGCTCGCGCAGGAAGTAGACGACCGCCGCCGAGAAACCGGTGAGTGCGAGGGACGCGACGGCCGTGAACGTCCGCGCGCGCCAGAGCACGGCAAGCGCCGCATACAGGAACACGGAGCTTCCCGTCACCGCCAGGTAGCTCGGCGCCTGCTTCGTCCCCACCATGAATCCGCGAAGCGATGCAATCACGGCGACGCCGACCGAAACCAGCGCGAGCGGCCAGGCCTGCTTCTCGAAGCCCAGCTTGCGGAGCCAGTACGCACCGGCGCACATCGCCGGTGCCGCCGCGAAGACGGCGGTCGGTCCCCACGGATCCCCCTTGCCGAAGTAGCGCAGCGTAAGGAGATACGCGAAGGCGCCGAAGCACGACATCAGCGTCGCCGGCACGCGATAGTCCACTCGCTCCGGTTTCGCGAAGGCGAAGAACGCGGCCATCGCCGCAGTCGTCCACGCAACGCCGATCGGCCCCGGCGCGAGTTTCTTCTCCCACATGGCCGGATCGAGGAACGTGAACCCGAGGAGACCAAGCAGCACCGCGAGCCCGGCGACCGACAGATGCAGCGAGAACTCTTCCTTCTTCGAGTCCTTCCATGCCGCGAGCAACGCCGCCATCGGGATCGGCATCAGGCAGAGCGTGCGCAGATGCTCCGGCATGATCCACTGGGATGCGCCCCACTTGTTGTCGAGCAGGAGCACGGTTCCGGCGGTCGCGAGATACGTCCCTATGTGCGCGAGCCAGCCGTGGGGCGTGAACCTCGCCGCCGCGAGATAGAAGACTCCGACTCCAACCAGGGTGATGCCGTTCGGCAGTCGCGTACCGAGCGCCGTCTGCACCCCGGCAAAGAGGACGGCGCCGACCGTCGCCAGCACCCCCGTGAGGAGCGTCGGCCGCAACACCCACTTCTTCGCATAATACTCGAGGCCGAAGTAGACCAGCGCGAGACTCAGCGCGGCGGGACCCATCCACTCCGTCGGGAGCCCGCACGCGCGCGTCACATAAATGTAGGCGAACCCGAACGCGCCGTAGGTCACGTCGGCGACGTGCCGGCTCCGCTCCCAGTGCGCGATCGGACCGAAGACGAGCCCCGTCAGTACGCACGACGCCGCACCCAACCACCGCAGCCACGGCATCGACACGCCCATGTACCGGCCGTCGTAGTACGCCAGCGTGTGCACAGCGAGGAAAATGAAGGCGATCCCCGCCGCGCACGTCGCGCACGCAATGATCGTCCGGTAAAGCGACTCCTCGCGCTTGCGCCAATAGCCTGCCGCAGCAACATGCACGAACCCGAACGCAGCGTACGGCATCGCGTACCAGTACG
>CAYXVY010000325.1:0-25738 GCA_964468745.1 uncultured Planctomycetales bacterium
CAAGGACGGCGCGATCGAGGTGATCGGTAACCCGCGCGAGGCCGCGCCGGCGACGCCGTCCACGATGGTGACGCGGCTCCGCAGCACCGGCCCGCTCTCCGTGCGCGACCTCTCGCTCGAAATTCCGGGCGAGCGCCGCACGATGCGCATCGACGCGCGCGACGGCGTGCGCATCGAGCGCGAGGACGGCGGCCGCACGGTGACGGCCACGTGCGACAGCGCGCTTATTTACGCGACGATACGAAAAGATGCAGCCGGAGGCGAGTCCATCGAACCCGTCTCGGTGACGCTGCGTGGGAACATCACGATAGTCGACTCCAGCGGTCTACAGGCGAATGCCGCAGCGGCGGATTGGTCGCTCGACGACGATCTTCTGCGGCTCACGGGAGCGCCGATGGTCGACGTTATCCAGCAGGGACAGCGTGTGACGGCGCGGACGGCGGTGCTCGACCGCTGGGCGGGTCGCGCAACGTTCCGCGACGACCTGATCGCGGCGCTGCGCACGTCGCCAAGCGCCAAGCCCCTCGAAGTACGCGCCACTGAACTCGTGCTCGAGACGGAGCGCGCGGGCGGGCGGCTGCAAGGGTCGTGGGTGCACGCCAACGGGAACGTGCGCGTGTCGGGCGAGGCCGGGCCGAAGTCGGGGCGCATCGACGCAACGGGGTCGCGTTTTTCGTGGAACGCGCCCGAGGGTCGCGGCGTGCTGCGCGGGGCGCCCTACGCGCGTATCGTCCAGGGGCAGAGCACGATCGACGCCCCGGAGATCCTGTTCGAAGGGCGCTCGATGTTCGTCGTGAAAGGCCCGAAGCGCATCCGCATCATCGACGAAAAGCAGCAAAGCGCGTTCGAGAAGGCCTGGGACCCGGGACGCCGCACGGATATTTCGGTGATGACCGACGGCGACGTCGTGTACGACGGCTCCGCGGGGCAGGTGCGCATGATCGACCGCTGCGAGGTGCGATCCGACGGCGTGCAGCTGGCTGCCGACCGCCTGACGCTCGTGCTGAGCGAGGACGGACAAGGTGTGTCCGACGTGCGCGGCATCGGGAATGTAAGGGTGGAGCGCCCGGGGATGCGTTTTCTCGGCGACACGCTGTCGTACGTGCCGAGCACAGGCAGGGTCGAGGTGCGCGGCGAGCCGTATGTCATCGCGCTCTTCCGCAACATTGAGACGCGCAACGCGATCGTACGGTACGACCCGTCCACCGGGCGGGTGGAGGCCGAGGGCGGCCGGTATCGCGGGAAGATTGAGATACCGAAGTAATCCCGATCCCGATCCCCATCGCGATCATGCGCACCGTCACCGTAGTCACCGGCAGTGATCCGACGCTGACCGACCTCGTGAAACGCGCGGTCGCCGCGACGGGAGTGAACGCGACGTGGGAAGAAGGAGGCGAGGAGGCGGTTCGGCGCTCTCGCACAGCGCTATCCGCAGGACAGCCTGGGAACGAGTTGAAGAGCTCCCTTGATCTGTTCGCGCGCGTCGTCGTGCAGAAACAGAACGAACCGTTTCTGGATGCGGTACTCATCATGGGCCGCATCGAAGATGCGGATAGGCTCGCTCATTTTGCATTTGAATACGCGGCGACTCATTCGCGACAGCGGGTCGCCTACGACGGCGCGCTCGCTCCGGCTGCGCAGGCCGTCGCGCGCGATTACCCGCAAATCCGCATTGAAGCTCTAGATCCGGAGGACGCCGCGAATTGTGATGTTGCCCTGACGTCCTACGACGAGAAGCGACTGAAGCTCCCCGTGGGCCCTACAGCGACTGCGTGCTGCGCTCCGGGGTGCGCGCTGTTCGTAGCAGACTTCGGACCCTTGCCGACCGCCGCCATGCTTCTGGAGCACATCAACGAAGGCATGGCCGCGGACCGGATCTGGCGGGCGCTGCGCGAAGCCGAAGAAAAAGGTCTCGGGGCTGACCCCGAGGCCGTGATCGGCTTGATCAAGAAGCGCTGACCGCTATTTGAAGATCCGGAGCTGCCCCATCAGCCGCTGGATCTGCTTGTGGACTTCCTTCGTCTGCTTCACCACCAGCAGCCCGTTCTGCATGTTGATCGCGGCCTTCGGGTTCTCCTCCCACGTCTTGCCGCCCGTGTGCGCCTTCACGATATCCACGATCGGCATCTCCTGATCGGCCGCAGCATCGTCTGTCGCCATGACGGCGCCGAGTTGATCCCCCAGCGACATCTCCGCTCCGGGGAAATGCTGGATCGGGTAGAGCAGGTCGCGCACGTCGTAAATCTCCATCACGACGTCCGTCATCGCGTCCTCCGTCGTCGTGATGTAGAGCACGCCCTCCTTGTAAATGTACGTGAGGCCGTGCGGCTTGAGCATGAGGTTGAGGACGCTGCGCATCGGGAGGTCCTGCACCTTGAGCGACACGCGCAGCTCGCCCTTTTCCTTCGCCTTGTTGCTGACGAAGAGATTCATGCCCGAGACTTCCCGCATGTACGAAATGACGTCCTCGAGCGCGGCGTTGTTGTAGTCGATCGAGATCCGCATGCCGCGGAGCTTGCCGTCGTACTCCGACTTGACGGGATCGGCCTTCTCCTGAGCCAGCGCGGGGGCCGCGAGAATCAGGACCGCCAGGAGCTTCTTCATCTCATCCTCCGCCCTTACATCCTACCACTAAAGAAACGCCGCCACGCGTCCTTGTCCCGACCGTAGTCCTTCCCCGTCCTCTCACGCAGGAGGCTGAGCGCCTTGTCGCCCAGCACCGGCGCCTCGAGCAGGTCGACCAGGTCCGGCAGGAGCAGAACGAGGTTCACGTCGTCCGCGATCATGAGCCCGAGTTCCTGGTCCGACGGCGACCCCGACGCGAGCAGCCCCTTCACGCGCTGTACGATGGCGTCGTGCGCCTGGCGGTTCCGCGCGCTCCAGTCGAGCTTGCGCAGGATCCGCAGCGCCTCGTCGCGCGTCTTCGGCGAGCGCGCCAGATCGAACGCCGCGCCGATGAGCTCGTCGTCGGTCGGCTCGACGCCGATCTCGCGCAGCTCCCAATCGCCCGTATCCTCCTGCCCCGTCGCGTTCGTCCGCAGCCACTCGCGGGCCGATTCGTCCGGATGGCGCGCGAGCAGGAGTCCGGCGGCCGCCTGGCGCTTCGGCGACGGATCGCGCACGAGTTTCTGCAGCATCGCGACCGCTCGCGGCCCACGCTTTTGGATCTTCGATTCGATTTCTTCCTTCTGCTTTTCGTCGGTCGCACCGTTGAATTCGTCGACGAGCGCCGCCGTGTCGTCCACCGGGGGCGCGACCACGAACCAGTTCAGACGCGGCAGCAGCGCGATCGTGAGTGCCGCGGCGGCCGCGAGCGGCACGATCGCGAACCAGCGGCTGCGTCGCGACGAATTGACGCGCTCGTGGACGCTCGATGCGAATCGGTCCCACTCCGGACGCGCCGCGATCGACGCCCCCTTCAGCACGCCCTCGAGGCGGCGCAGCGACTCGAGTTCCCCCGCGCATCCGGCACACGTCGCGACGTGCTCCTGCACCGCCGCAGCGTCCGCCCCGGCGAGCTCGCCATCGTGGAATTCTTCGAGCCGGGGCCGCACGTCATCGCACCGCATATTGATCTAGACTCCCCCCGCCGGTTTCGGTAAAGCGAAAAGCGTCACAGGTACTCCTTCAGCAGCTCTTTCATGCGCTTGCGCGCGAGAGACAGGTTCATCTTCACGTCGTCGTAGGAGCACCCGAGGACGTCGCCGATCTCCACGTGGGACAACCCGTGATACACGTGCAGAACGAGCACTTCACGCTGGCGGTCGGGCAGCTGCTCCATGCGCGACTTCACCACGTTTCCCAACTCCCCAGCGTCGATCTCGCCTGCACCGCCCGCCCCCTCGACCTCCTGCCGGCGCTCCACGTCCGCGCGAACCTCTTCCATGCGAACTTCTTCACGGCGACGGCTGCGACGCCGGTCGCGCCAGCGGTTGATGAGGATTCGGAAGAGCCAGCTGCGGAAAGTCGATTCGCCGCGGAACGAATGGAGCGCGCGATACGCGGTGACGAACCCCTCCTGGGAGATGTCCTCGGCCTCCGCGGGGCTGCCGCTGAGGCGCAGGCAGAATCCATACGCTTCGCGCATGTGGCGACGCATCAGGCCGTCAAACGCCCCGGCCTCGCCCCCCTGGAACTTCAGCACGAGTTCGGCATCAGCCATGAGATCGTGACCCGTCATAGGGTCCGTGGATTCGACGCCGCGTGCCATGGGGAGTAAAATGAATTGTATAAGAGTTGGCGGAATCTCACTCTGGAGTCTGAATGGGAAGTCTGGGCTTCGAAGAAATGCTGGTGGTGATCATCGTCGCCATCATCGTCTTCGGCAAAGACCTCCCCTCTGTCGCCCGCAAAGTCGGAACGTGGTACACGAAGGTCAAGCGCCAGGTCAGCGATATCAAGGACGAGATCCAGCGGCAGATTCCCGACATCGACGAAGAAACGAAGTCGGAATCGCCGAAGGATGCGCCCCTTGGCTCGACTCCTTCAGCCGGACTGCCAGGCCCGGACCCGGGCGATCCGGAATACAAGGGCGATACAGGCCCGAAGGCTTTTGATCCGTCCAAGCCGACGGGAAACGGGAACGGCGACGCCAAGCCGGAAGCCGCTACCGGGGCGTCTGCCCCGACTTCTATCGGGGGGCCTGCGCCGAGCCCGGTCGAGGCGACAGAATCGAAACCGCCTGATTCTCCGCCACCAGGTGCCGACGCAGCCGCTCCTCCAACAGGCGGGGCGACAGGCGCGTAATCGCCTTCGGAACGTCGAATGGATCGACGCCCTTCGGCAGGCACCCGAGGAACAGGAACGCCGCCCCCTCGGGCGACTCCAGCGCGCGCAGGAATCTGCCGATCCGCTTGCGCTTCGACCGCTCCACGTCGCGCTTCTTGAAGCGTGAGGTGCGCACGCGTGCGATCTCGCGCCGGATTTCGTCGACCAGCCTCTCCGGCTCGTCGGTCTCACCACCGATCAGCGTGAAACCGAACGGCGCCTCGCTGTTGTACGAGAACGAGAACGAATCGTCGATCAGGCCGCCCTCGTACGCGCGCGAGAAAAACGCGCTCGACCGCCCGAACATCAGATCGAGCAGCACCGACGTCTCCAGTTCCCGCTCCAGCGCGTCGGTCGCGTCGACGTGGGGATCTTTGATCCCCAGGAAGACGCGCGGCCGCGAGACGACCGCATCGCAGCGCACGATCGCCTCCGTGGCGCCCGCCGGCTCCGGGGGAAAGTAGCGCTCGATGCCGCCGTTCTTCGAAAAGGTCTGTTTCGCGAGCGCCTTGTCGACGCGGTCGAACACGGCGGCGGGATCGAGATCCCCCGCCGCAAGGAAGATCATGTTGTGCGGGTGGTAGAACGTCCGGTAGCACGATTCAAGCAGGTCGCGCGTGATTCCCTGGATGCTCTCGACCGTGCCCCCCACGTCGATCCGCACAGGATGCGCGCGATAGAGTGCGGGCATCAGATTCTTGTAAATGCGGTAGTCGGGGCTGTCGTCGTACATCCGCAGTTCCTGCTCGATGATCTTCTTTTCGTTCTCCACCTTCTGTGCATCGAAGAACGGCGTGAAGGTGAAATTCACGAGCAGGTCGAGCGCCTCGTCGAAGTGCTCCGTCGCGGTGAAGTGATAGGCCGTCGTCGTGTAGTCGGTGAACGCATTGGCCGACGCGCCGAATCGGCCAAATTCCATGAGCACGTCGACGTCCTGCTTCTTGAAGAGCTGGTGCTCCAGGAAATGCGCGATGCCGGCGGGCGTGTCCCTGCGGTCCTTGGACGAGCCGTCGCGGAACGAGAGGTCGATCGACCCGTACTGGGTGGCAACGATGGCGGTGCGTCGCGCGTGACCGCGCTTCGGCAGGACGTGCGCGGGAAGCCCGCACGCGAGACGGGTTGAGACGATAGTCTCGCGAAGAAGCTTGCTGGAACGCGTCTGGAGGCGCATCCGCGGCTATTCTCCTTGACGGGCGGGAATTAGCAACGGAATATAGCCCGCGGTCGTACCAATTCTGTTCTTGTGACTGGAGCCGCCATGACTCGCCTTCTCCTCCTCGCCGCAATCCTCCTTGTCGCCTCGCCGGCACCCGCCCAGGATGAGAAGTCGAAGCAGGATCCGCCTGCGAAGCAGGACGAGCTCAAGGAGCGCGCGCTCAAGGCGTCGGAGGAGATGACGAAGGTGCGCGGGCTCAAGATGAAGCAGCAGGTCCAGCTCGGGCTGTACTCGAAGGAAGAACTGATGGCCTTCGTGCGCAAGGAGATGGAGCGCGAGGCGCCGAAGGAGAAGGTCCTCAAGATCCAGAAGGCCTACCAGCACTTCGGGCTGCTTCCGAAGGAGTTCGACCTCTACGAGTCGATCATCGATCTTTACGGATCGTCCATCGGCGGCTTCTACCACCACAAGGCGAAGGAGATGAAGCTGATCCGCTCGACGGGGCCCGCCGAGGGGGACGACTTCCTCAAGAAGCAGTTCGGCAAGACCCAGGAGGACATGACGCTCGTCCACGAGCTCACGCACGCCGCCCAGGACCAGCACTTCGATCTGAGCACACTCCCCATCGACGACGATACGAATGACGATCTCGTCTTCGCCATCAAGGGACTGGTCGAAGGGGATGCGACGACGAGCGGCTGGAAGTACATGATTCCACAGGCCGAAGTCTTCGACATGTGGATGCAGCAGAACAGCCTGAGCTACAAGGCCGGCGCGCTGCCGGGCAAAGCCGCAGAGCTGCCCGCGTACCTGCGTAAGACGCTCACCTTCCCGTACGGCCACGGCACGGACTTCGTGCTCAAGATCTGGCGCACCGCGAAGGAGGATTGGTCCGTCGTCGACAAGATGTTCGTCGATCCGCCGTCGTCCACCGAGCAGATCCTGCACCCCGCGAAGTACTCGACCGAACGCGACAACCCGACGCTGATCACGATCGAGGGAATCGTCAAGACCGTCGGACCCGACTGGACGGAGATCCTCAACAACGTCCACGGCGAATTCTGCATACGACTGCTCTTCAGCGAGTACAAGGCGCAGCGCGTGCGGGAGATTGAGAAGATCGCGTCCGGCTGGGACGGCGATCGCTTCCACACATTCGAGAACGGCAAGAAGCTGCTGACCGTGTGGTACACGACCTGGGACAGCGACGACGACGCGAAGGAATTCTTCGAAGGGTACGTAAAGCTGCTCGGCGTGAAGTATGAAGGCGCCTCACAGGAAGCGGGCGACCAGCGCGTGCTCATCGATGCGACAGAGCAGAAGGCCGGGAAGGCGCTCGTGGAGCGGCGCGGAGCGGATGTGCTCGTGATCGACGGCGCCGATGCGGCGCTCCTCGAAAAGGCGAATGCGCTCTGGACCTCCGCGAAGAAAGTCGAGCTCAAGAAGGTTGAGCGCGTGAAGCTCAACTACCAGTGCCCGAAACACGCCGGCGAGACGTCGTGGAAGCCCGCGAAGTGCGGCGTCTGCGGCGGCGAGCTTCAGAAAAAAGACTCCAAAGACGACCCCAAGCAGGAGAAGAAGGACTATTAGCCCCGCACGCCGTGCGCGCCGGAGCGCGACACCGGAAGCGGGCTCGTCGTCCGAGTCCGCGCCCCCCGAATCGCCCGTCATCGCCCTGCTCACCGACTTTGGCACGCAGGACCATTACGTCGGCGCGATGAAGGGTGTCATCTTGTCCGTCAACCGTCGCGCCAACATCGTGGACATCTCGCATGACGTCCACCCGCAGGACGTGATGACGGCCTATTTCATGCTCGAGAATTGTTACCGCTACTTCCCCACCGGCACGGTCTTCGTGGCGGTGGTGGACCCGGGAGTCGGCTCCCCCCGCGCGATCCTCTGCGTCGAGACGCCGCAGTATCTCTTCCTCGCCCCCGACAACGGCCTCGTGAGCTTTCTCGAACGTTCGGACAAGATCACGCGCATCTTCCGCGTTACGAACCGGAAGCTGCTGCTTAATTCCGTCTCCGCCACGTTTCACGGCCGGGACATCTTTGCGCCCGTCGCCGCGCATCTTTCGCTCGGGCTCGACATCGAGACCGTGGGACCGAGGGTCGAAACGTTCGAGCGCCTGGCGCGGAAGCAATCGGAGGTCACGAACGAAGGGCACGTGCTCGGGCAGATCGTGACGATCGACCGATTCGGCAATCTCGTGACGGACATCCGGGGCGAACGCGTCGCGGGAGCCACGGAGGTGCGCGTCGGCAAGACGAACATCCACGGTCTCTCCAAGACGTACGCCGACGCGAAGAAGGGCACGCCGCTCGCCTACGTCGGCAGCTCAGGGACGCTCGAGGTTGCGATCGCAGGCGGCAACGCGGCGAAGACGCTCGGCGTGTCGAAGGGCGACACGATCCAGGTCATCCGAAAGGCATGACGCGCGACCACGCACGGCGGACCGAGTCGCTCGAAGCCCGAGTGCCGATGGCCCATGTCCTTGAACGGGCGCGGAACTGCCGATAATCGAAGTAGATGCTCGCGATCGCGCTTAGTCTCCTGGCGCAGGACGTCCCGGTCCTGGTAGAGGACTTCGATCGAGAGCCGCCGCGCGACGCCATTTACTTCGACTGGGAGCGCGTCATCGACGCGACGCATCCGCTCTACAACGCCATCCGCATCGAAGAGCGCGGGGTCACGATGCGCTCGCACGGCCGCTCCACGGCGCTGCAGCATCGCGGGCGAGAGGCAGACGAACGTCTCGCTTACCGCCTTACCGTCACCTCCACGGGCACGGACGGCATTTCGGTCGCACTGCGGTGGCTGGGGGCCAATCGCCGCGAGCTGCGCGAAGACCGTTGCGTGGGGACCACAATCGACGTTGAACGCCCGCCGTCGGGGGCCGCACGCGTGCAGGCAGTGCTGCGGTTCGACGCCGCCGTCGAGGGAAGCGCGCGGTTCGATGTCGTCCGCCTCGTCGCCCGCCCGCGCCTCGATCTGGCCGCGACGGGTCGCGTCCATCCGATCTTCACGCGCCGCGACCGGATCGCGTTCCTCATCGCCGTGCCGTCGCACGATGACGCCGAGATATCGGCGCGCATCACGGATGCCGATGGGGTCGACGTGCGTCCGCTTGCGCGGGACGAGCGCGGCACATTCTCGTGCGAGCCGCTGCTGCCGGGAGCCTATCGACTGCGCGTGGCCGCGTCGCGGCTCGGCGCGCCCGCGGTCTCGCGCGAGACCTGGATTTACGTGCTGCGCCCTCCGCTCCTGGAACCCCACGATCCCCCCTTCGGTGTGCGGATCGCATCCGCCGGAGGAGATCCGGCATCGCTGTGCGATCTCGCCGGCGCCCGACACGTGGTGGTCGCGCTGCCCGGCGCCGCGGAATGCGTCCTCCGTCTGGCTGAACGTACCGACACTTCAATCAGCGGGCTATTCGAAGGAACTGTCGATCGGGACACTGTCGCGCGCCTGCGGCTTCATGTCGATCGATGGATCGCCGCACCCGACGCCGCATTCGGTTCGGACCTCGTGGTTGCGCCGACGAAGCTCGCCTTCCTGGCGCCGGCGGGCGTCGCGGAGGTGATCCGCATGACTCTCGACGCGGATCGACGGCTGATCTTCGACGCGCGCGAACCCTCTCCCGCCCTCTATGCCCTCGGAACGCTGAATGATCTGCTCGCCGGCGCGCGGCCGGCGCGCCCCCCCGCCTGGGCTCCGAACGTACGCGCATTCGAGACCCGCGGCCGGACGGTGCTGGCGATCACAAACGTCGAGTTGCAGCCGCCCGCGGGCTGGATTGCGATTGACCCGCTCAAGGGCGTACGCGATGCGTCACCTTCCATCACCGCCGGTCCGCGGACGATTTTTCTGCTCTCCCCCCGGTAAGTGTCGCCGGACGGCACGGCGTCGGGCTATTCTCTCGGCGCATGTATGTGGACGTCGTCCTGCCGATCCCGATCGACCGGCCCTTCACCTATCGGGGCAACGGCCCCGTCGGATCGCGCGTCGTCGTCCCGTTCCGCAATCGCAAGTACACGGGGTACGTGGTCGCGGCGCACGGACGCGTGCCCGGATTCGAGGTGCGCAACGTCCTGGAATTCCACGAGCGCGTCATCGATGAGAAGTTGCTCGCGCTCACCCGCTGGATCGCGGATCGCTATCTCTGCTCGTGGGGCGAGGCGATTGCGGCGGCGGTTCCGGCCGCGATCCGGCGTCACAAGGCGAGCGGCACGATCGCGATAGCGGCGCTGGTCTCAGGCTCGACGTTCGAGCCGCGTACGGAACGGCAGCGCATCGTCCTCGACATCCTGCGCACCGCGCGCGGACCGATGCCGGTAGGCGACCTGCGGGCCCGGGCGGAGGCAAATTCCGAGACGGTGCGGCGGCTGGTGAAGGCCGGGGCCATCTCCATCTCGCGCGCGCCGGCGACCGACGTCGATGTGTTGTCTGACCTGATCGTCGAAGCCGCCAAGGACATCGAGCTGACCCCCGAACAGCGCGCCGCGCTCGTCACGATCGAGCGCGCGATGGACGGCGAGCGCCCCACAACGGTCCTCCTCCACGGCGTCACCGGCAGCGGCAAGACCGAGGTCTACCTGCGGGCGATCCGACACGCCGTCGCGGCCGGACGCCAGTCGATCGTCCTGGTCCCCGAAATTGCGCTCACGCCGCAGACGGTCGCGCGATTCAAATCGCGCTTCCCGAGGATCGCCGTGTTGCACAGCATTCTTACAGAGTCCGATCGAGCCGCTCAGTGGCGCGCAACGCAGGCGGGCGACGTAGACGTCATCGTAGGCGCGCGGTCGGCGATCTTCGCGCCGGTGAAACAGCTTGGGCTCGTCATCGTCGACGAGGAACACGAGTATGCGTACAAGCAGGAGAACGATCCCCGCTACCATGCACGAGACGTCGCGATCCAGCGCGCCGAAATCGAGCGCGCCGCGGTCGTTCTCGGCAGCGCCACGCCGTCGCTTGAGTCGCTCTATCGCGCGCGAATCGGCCAGTACCGTCTCTGCTCGCTCCCCTTCCGGATCGAGAAGCGGGAGATGCCGAAAGTTCGCGTCGTGGACATGGCGCAGGAGCGCATGGAGACGAAACACTACCCCGTGATCTCGCGAGCGCTCGAGTCGGACTTCAAGGCAGCGATCGCGCGCGGCGAGCAGGTGATCCTCTTCCTGAATCGGCGCGGCTACATCACCTACATCTCGTGCCGCCGGTGCGAGTGGATCTTCAAGTGCCGGCGATGCGACGTCGGAATGACGTATCACAAGGATCGCGATCGCTGCGAGTGCCACCAGTGCGGCTCGACGGAGCCGATGCCGAACGCCTGTGCGGAGTGCAAATCGACGTCGCTCATGAAGCTCGGCCTGGGGACGGAAAAGATCGAGGAGGAGCTCGCGACCAAGTTTCCGCACTTCAAGGTGCGGCGTATGGACAGCGATGCCATGCGCACGCGCCGCGACTACCGAGAGGCGCTCACGGGCCTCTGGGGCGGCGACACGGATGTCATCATCGGCACGCAGATGATCGCGAAGGGGCTCGACGTGCCGAACGTGACGGTCGTCGGCGTGGTGAGTGCCGACACCGCGTTCCATCACCCGGACTTCCGAGCGGCGGAACGCACGTTTCAGCTCATCACGCAGGTCGCCGGGCGCGCCGGCCGCGGACCGAAAGGCGGCACCGTCGTCGTGCAGACGTTTCACCCGACGCACTACGCAATCGCGGCCGCGGCGAAGTACGATCTCGACGGATTCGTCGAGCGCGAGATCGCGTCGCGCCGGGAGCTGGGATATCCGCCGTTTACGAGTCTCGTACGAATCGTCGTGTCGGGCGCGAAGGACGAGGTCGTAAGCGAGACGATTGGACGGCTGGCGGAGAGGCTCAAGCGCGAGCTGCCGCCGCTTCTGGCACAGATGCTGGGGCCCGCCCCCGCGCCGATCCACCGCATCAAGAATCGTTACCGGCGCGAGCTCCTCCTCAAATCGGCCGACCCGGAGCCGGTGCGAACGGCGCTGCGCAAGGTGATGCCGTCGATGAAGCCGCCGCGCGGCATCGGGATCGCGGTGGACGTCGACCCCGTGAGTATGGTGTAGAGCGCGCCGGCGTGCCGGAATCCGCGATTCGGCCGACTACTGCGATTTCAGCGCCTCGATCTGGAGGCGCTTGAGCTCCATGCAGCCCTTCTCGCCGAGGCGATAGAGCGCCATCAGGCGCGACGTGTCGAACGGCGTCTTTTCCGCCGTCCCCTGTAGCTCGATGATCAGCCCCTTGCCCGTGAGGACGATGTTCATATCGACGTCCGCCTTCGAGTCTTCCGGATAGTTCAGGTCGAGCACCGGCTCGCCCCGCACGACGCCCACACTCACCGCTGATACGGAGTCGCGCAGCGGAGGCGCCGCGAACTTGACGCCGTCCTTCTCGAGCGCCGCGATCGCGTCGACGAGCGCGACGTAGGACCCGGTGATCGCGGCCGTGCGCGTCCCGCCGTCCGCCTCGAGGACGTCGGCGTCCACCCAGATCGTCTTCTCGCCGAGGAGTTCCATGTCCACGATGGCGCGGATCGAGCGGCCGATGAGGCGCTGGATCTCGCTGGTGCGTCCGTCCGTCTTGCCGCTGCGTTCGCGCTGCTTCCGCTCATGCGTGGACCCGGGCAGCATCCCGTACTCCGCCGTGATCCACCCCTGGCCCTTGCCTTCGAGCCACTGCGGCACCGAATGCTGGATCGTCGCGGTGCAGAGGACCTTCGTGCGGCCGAACTCCACGAGCACCGACCCCGGGGCGCTCGACGTGTAGTGCCTCGTGAAGTTCACCGGCCGGAGCTGGTCCGCCGCGCGACCGTCGATTCGAGCCATCTATTCCTCCTCGCTCGCGTTCTCAGCCGCCGCCTCTACCTTCTCGCCGCTCTCGCGCGCCTTCCGCTCGCGCGCGAGCTCGTCGAGCTTCTGCGTCATCTTGATCGACTTTTCGATGGAGTCGTCGCGCTCGAACGTGATCTCGGGGCACTGCCGGATGGCGAGCCGCCGGGAGAGCAGGTGCTGTACGAATCCGCGCGCGCTCTGCAGCGCGGACATCGTCAGCTTCTTGACCTTCGCCTTGCCCATGATCGAGACGTGGATCCGCGCGTACGCGAGATCGGCCGAGAGCTCCACCCGCGTCACGCTGACGAAGCCCATGCGGGGGTCCTTGATCTCGAGCTGGATGATCTGGCTGACGTCCTTGACGATTTGGCTCGAGAGTTTTTCCCGCCGAAATGGGATCGCCATAGGGTGCGCAGTATATCGCGCGGATCGGGGATTGGGGATCCCGGTCGGCGATTATTTCTTCGGCGGCCGGTCCTTCTTTTCCATCGCATCGCGCGTGGCGATTTCCTGCCGGCCGATCAGCTTCTCGAGGTCGGGGTCCGCGCCGCTGCGCGCCTTGCCGAACCAGTCGAGCGCATCCTTGAACGACTCGAGCCGCCGGTAGATCTCCCCGGCGATGTAGCGCATCTTCGGTGTCCGGTACGCCTCTTCCTTCTCTACCGCCGCGGACAGGCACTGGACCGCCCGCCTCTGCATCTCGCGCTCCGCCTCCACCGCCTTGGCGTCGCGCGCGATGTAGGATCCAAGCAGGTGAATCTCGAAGACCGCGCCGTCCGGCGACTCGAAGGCTGCCGCCGTGGCCGCCGCCGCCGACAGCGTGAATGAGAGCGGAACGTCCCACACGTCCGCGAACTCGCGCTTGAGGGGCGTGAGCGCGGCGCGCACCGCCGTCCGCTGCTCGTCCGTGATCGGCTTGTGAATCTGGAAGCTGTACGTGGTGTAGCAGCACTTGGGGCACGTCAGCAGCACGTGCGGATACGCATTGAAGCTAGCGCGGACGACCTTGTAGTCGGTGTCGCGCTCGTACTCGGTCACGCTGTAGGTGACACGATCGATCTTCGCAGCGCACATCGCGCACGAGATCGTCTCCACCTTCACTTGGTCCGTTTCGTCCGGCCGCTCACGCTTGCCCCAGTCCTTGCTCTGGCCCCACGCCGCGCCCGCCATCACCAGCAGCCAGACCGCGCCTGCCCTGAGCGGAGCCGAGGGGCTACTCGCCGTACGTCTCAGTCTCATAGTCCACCACCTGCACGCCACCCCAGTACCGCACGTAGTTTACCACGTTCGAGAGGACGCTTTGCACGAACGGCGTGTCCGTTCCCACGGTCGCCATGCCGACCTCCGCCGACTGCCACACGTCCTGGTCCTCGACCTCGGCCACCGCCACGTTGAACTTGCTGCCAAGCGCGCTCTTCAAGCTGGAGATGACACGACGCTTCTCCTTGAGCGAATGACACTCTCGGAGTGCGAGTCGAATCTTGAGCGTTCCGACAATCATGCCGACGGTCGACCGTCAACGGCCTACTTTGTGAGCTTGCGCGCGACCTTCTGGATCTGGAACGCCTCGACGATGTCGCCGGTGCGCACGTCGTCGTGACCGGCGAGCTTGATGCCGCACTCGTACCCCTCGACGACTTCGCGCACGTCATCCTTGAAGCGCTTCAAGCCCTCGACTTTGCCCGTCCACATGATCTGTCCGCCGCGGATCAGGCGCACCTGCGACGACCGCTCGATTTTTCCGTCGGTGCAGATGCAGCCCGCGATATTGACGCGCGAAATCTTGAAGATCGTCTTAACCGTGAGATGGCCAATCTTGGCCTCGACATTCTCCGGCTCCAGCAGTCCCTCAAGCGCGGCCTTCATCTCCTCGATCGCCTGGTAGATCACGGTGTACAGGCGGATGTCGACGCCGCGGTCCTTCGCAAGCTGCTGCGCGCGGTCCTCGACGTCCACGTGGAACGCGATGACGATGGCCTCAGACGCGGCCGCGAGCTCGATGTCGCTCTCGCTGACGGCGCCCACCGCACAGTGGAGAATTTTCAGCTTCACCTCGGCGTGCTGGAGCTCGCCCAGCTGCTGCTTGAGCACTTCCGCCGAGCCCTGCATGTCCGCCTTGATGACGACCTTGACGTCCTTGAGTTTGCCGCTGGCGATCTGGCTGAAAAGCCCCTCGAGCGTGACCTGCTGCCGCTCCTGCAGACCGGAGTCGCGTGCGCGTTTCGAACGGTCTTCGGTGATCCTTCGCGCCGTGTCGATGTCGGCCACGACATGAAACCGGTCGCCCGCGCTGGGGACGTCGACGAGACCGGACACTTCCACCGGCGTGGAGGGACCTGCTTCATGCAGGCTGCGCCCGTGGTCGTCGTGCATCGATCGCACACGGCCGTGCGCACGGCCCGCGATGATGACGTCGCCCTTGCGCAGCGTGCCGTTTTGCACGAGCATTTTCGCCAGGACGCCGCGATCCTCGGTCTTCCGCGCGTCGAGCACGGCGCCGACGGCTTTGCGCTTCGGATTCGCCTTGAGTTCGAGGAGCTCCGCTTCGAGCGACAGCATTTCGATCAGGTGGTCCACGCCGGCGCCCGTCAGGGCGGACACCTCGGAGCAGACGATGTTGCCGCCCCAGTCTTCCGTCTGCAGGCCGACGGCCGCAAGCTGCCCCTTCACCTTGTTCGGGTTCGCCTGGGGCTTGTCGATCTTGTTCATCGCGATGACGATCTTGACGTTTGCCGCCTTCGCGTGCGCGATCGCCTCTTCCGTCTGCGCCATCACACCGTCGTCCGCCGCCACGACGATGACGGCGACGTCCGTGACGTTCGCGCCTCGCGCGCGCATGGCCGTGAACGCGCGGTGGCCCGGCGTGTCGAGGAAGACGACCGGCTTGCCGTCCTTCGTCGAAATCTTGTACGCACCGATGTGCTGGGTGATGCCGCCCGACTCGCCCGCCGCGACCGCGGTGCCGCGGATCTTGTCGAGCAGCGACGTCTTGCCGTGGTCGACGTGGCCCATAAAGGTGACGACCGGCGCGCGAGTGAGGACGTCCTTCGGATCGTCTTTGAAATCGTCGTGCGCCCGTATCGTCGTCTCTTCGATGGCGGTGGCCTTCGTAATCGTGACGTCGCGGTTGAATTCGACCGACATCGCCCTGGCCTGCTCCTCGTTGAGCACGTGGTTGATGGTGACCATCGCGCCCTGGCTCATCAGCTTGCCGATGATGCTCGGCACCTTGATGCCGGTCTGCTGGCTGAAGTCCTTGATGGAGATGGGGACCGTGACCTCGATCTTCCGTTCCGACATCGGAATCTGGACGGGCCTCGGCTTCGGCGGTTGGACCGTCGGCCGCAGCGCGGGGGGCGGGATCCGCGGCTTCATGCGCGGAGGAGGCTGAAAGACTGGTCGCGCCGGGGCGGCCGCGATTTTCGGCTTCTGGGCGAGCAGGCGATGCGCCTTGTCCTCCTGAGGCGCGATCTTTCCCTGCTCGAGCGCGGTCGCCTCCGCGGCGCGCTGAATGCGCACCTCGTGCTCCTGACCGAGCACCTTGTCCACGTCGATGAGCGGCGTGGAGGCCTGGGCCTTGATCGCCGCTTTTTCTTCAGGCGTCAAGCCCACGTGCACGGAGGCGGGCTTCGGCTTCGCGGCCACGGTGGGCAAGTCGCGCGAGCTCATCAGGACGACTTCCTTCGGCTTCTTGTCGTCCTTCTTTTCCTCTTTCTTCTCTTCCTTCTTCTCTACTTTCGCCACCGCGGCCGGTTTCGTCTCGATGACGTCGGGCGCGGGTTCCTCAGCCTTCTTGATCGCACGGCGCGTCTTCGGCGGCTCCGCCCCTGCTTCTGCAAGAGCCCCCTCTTCCTTCTTCTTCTTCGCGAGCTTCGGCTCGGCGGCCTTGGCGGCATCTTGCGCGGCGATCTCGGCCTGCGCCTTGTTGAAGACGTCGAGCAGCGCCCCCTTGAGGTCTCGGCGGTGCGGAACGTGTGCGCGGATCACCGCGGCCTTGCGGCCATCGACCTCCGAGCGAACGTTCTCGATGACGACCTTCGTCGTCTTGGCGAGCTCGATGAGCTCCGCCGTCTTGTAGCCCAGTTCCTTCGCGAGTTCACTGACCTTCATGCGCTGTCCTTGCGTATCCGCCGTAGCCTATCTATGTCGTGCTGCCCGCGCCAGTTGGCGGAGGCGGAGCCTCCGCGGCCGGGGCCTCGGTCACGGGCGGCGTCGGGGTCGCTTCCGCCGGCTTCTCCGCCGTCGGCCCCTTCTGCTCTTCGCCACCCAGTTCGTAGATGTCAATCTCCCAACCCGTAAGCTTGGAGGCGAGGCGCACGTTGCGGCCTCCCTTGCCGATCGCCTGCGACAGCTCGTCCTTGAGGACGTAGACGGTCGCGCGCGTCTTCTCGGGCTCGAGGATGACCTCTGCCACCTCTGCGGGCTTGAGCGCGTTCTTGATCAGCTCCTTCGGGTCCTCGCTCCAGCGGACGATGTCCACATTCTCGCCATTCAGCTCGTCGACGACGTTGCGGATGCGGCTGCCGCGGACACCCACGCAGGCGCCGAGGCAGTCGACCTTCTCGTTCGTAGACGTGACCGTCAGCTTCGTCCGGTACCCCGGCTCCCGCGCGATTCCCTTGATGAGCACCGTGCCATCCGCGATCTCGGGCACCTCCAGCTGGAAGAGCCGGCGCACGAACTCCTCGTGGGCGCGCGACAGGTAAATCATGATGCGCGTGCCCTTCTTCTCGACCTCCGCGATGTAGCCGCGCAGCCGCTCACCGATGCGATACGACTCGCCCGGCACCTGCTCGCTCTTGAGCATGGTCGCCTCCGCCTTCTCTCCAAGACGCGCGACGATATGCGGTCCCTCGTAACGTGCGACGTGCGCTGTGACGATGTCCCCCTTCTTGTGCGCGAATTCGGCAAAAACGGTGTCGCTTTCCGCCTCGCGGAGCTTCTGGACGAAGATCTGGCGCGCCTGCTGGTACGCGATGCGGCCCAGGATGTTGGGATCGATGAGCTGCCCGGCATCGGTGGCCGAAATCTCGCCGCTAGAGCGGTCGATGTGGACCGTCGGCAGGTCCTTCAGGTTCAGATGCTTGCGCGCGGACTGAGCCAGAGCCTGTTCGATCGACGTAAAGATGAGCTCCTTATCGATCGCCTTGTCGCGATGGATCGCGTCCACGATTCTGACCAGTTCGCCGTTCATTTTCGTCTCAACAACTACGGGAGAATAAAAAAAGTGGGGCGTGCCCACTTTCTTCCGCCGCAATTATGTTGCGCCTGATTATAGCGCCGCATATGGGCAAGTCAATGGGCCCTGCTCCGCGGCAAAGGGACCGCGAGAACCCTCGACGCGCTTCGCAGGGCGAGTCCCGGCGATCTTTCGTCCGCTTCGGACTCTCCAACCGATGAACCAATGGCCGGATAGCACGATTCTCGCTATAATGCGGCGCTCTCAATGAAATTCCGCACGATCCTGTGGGTGATCGTGCCCGGGGTCGGGCAGATTCATCTGGGGCGCGCGGGAAAGGGCATCCTCTTCTTCACCCTCTTCGCGCTCTTTCTGAACGGGTACCTGCTCTCGCCCCTGCTTCTGGCGGATCGAGTGATAGTAGGCATTCTTCTGGCCCTGACCATCCTTGTGTGGCTGATCTCCGCGGTGAATTACCTGCGCGAGTCCGCCGATCACGAGGAGGCCCAGGCGCAAGAACGCACCGAACAATGACGGATTGCGGCCTCTTCGGAATCTGGGGACCGCCCAATGCGGTCGACCTCACGTACCTCGGCCTCTACGCCCAGCAGCATCGCGGACAGGAGAGCGCCGGCATCGCCAGCGTCCAGAATGGCCGGCTCGTCTATCACAAGGGAATGGGGCTCGTTTCCGACGTCTTCACGCGCGACGCCCTCGCGCGCCTGAAGAGCACGGCGGCGATCGGGCACGTCCGCTACTCCACGACGGGGTCGTCAAACATCGCCAACGCCCAGCCCATCGTCGTCGAGAGCTCGCTCTGCATGATGGCGATCGCGCACAACGGCAACCTCGTCAACTCGACGGCGATCCGCAAGCAGCTCGAACAACAAGGGCACTTCTTCCCCATTTTCCACACGTCGACTGACACCGAGATCGTCCTCTACCTCGTCGCGCGGCACCCCGAGATCATGAAGGGGATCAAGCAGGCGGCCTCGGAGATCCAGGGCGCCTACTCGCTCCTGTTCCTCACCCCACGCGAGCTCGTCGCCGTCCGCGACCCGCAGGGATTCCGCCCCCTTGTGCTGGGCAAACTCGGCGACCACTGGGCGGTTGCGAGCGAGACATGCGGGTTCGACCTGAGCGGCATCGTCATGCAGCGCGATGTCGAGCCCGGCGAGATCGTCCACATCAGCGCGGCGGGAATGAGATCGGAGCGCATCGCTCCGAAGAAGGCGTGCAAACCGTCGTACTGTGTCTTCGAGCACGTGTACTTCGCGCGGCCCGACAGCGTCGTCAACGGCGACCTCGTCTACGCTGTGCGGCGCAAACTCGGCCGGCGCCTCGCGATCGAGCATCCGGTGAAGGCGGACGTCGTCACGCCGATTCCCGACAGCGGCGTCGCCGCCGCGCTCGGGTTCGCCGAGCAGAGCGGCATCCCGTTCGACTACTGCTTCATCCGCAACCACTATGTCGGGCGCACGTTCATCCAGCCTCAACACGTCGACCGCGAGTCGAAGGTGGAGATCAAGTTGTCGGTGATGCCGTCGCTCGTGAAGGACAAGCGCGTGGTCGTCGTCGACGACTCGATCATCCGCGGCACGACCTCCCTCTCGCGCGTGAAGATGCTGCGCAAGGCCGGCGCGAAGGAAGTGCACCTGCGCGTCTCGTGCCCACCGACGCGCCACGCCTGCTATTACGGCATCGACTTCCCCGATGCGGCGCAGCTCATCGCCAGCGGCCGCGAGCTCGCCGAGATCAAGGAGAAGCTCCAGGTGGACTCGCTCGGGTACTTGAGTCTGGAAGGCATGCTGGGTACCGTGTCGCATCCCGCCGAGAGCTACTGCACAGCCTGCTGGACCGCAAAGTACCCCGTCGCCCCCGTGGATGAGATGGTGAAGGAGCGCCACGAACTGCCGGTGAAGACCTAAATGCCAATCACGTACCTGGACGCCGGTGTCGACCAGACGAAGAAAGATGCGGGCGTCGAGAAGTTCCTCCGCGCGATGAAGCGGACGCACGACCCGGGAGTCATCGACATCCCCTGGGGCTTCGCGGGTCTGTACTCGCTCAAGGGCTCCACCAACCTCTTCGCTCGCAACTACAAGAACCCCGTGCTCGTCGCATGCACGGACGGCGTGGGCACGAAGCTCAAGGTCGCGCGCCTCGCGAACAAACACAATACAGTCGGCATCGATCTCGTCGCGATGAGCGTGAACGACCTCGTCTGCACGGGCGCGACGCCGCTCTTCTTCCTCGACTACATCGCGTTCGGAAAGTACGAGGAGAAGCTCTTCGCGCAGCTCGGGGAGGGGCTCGTCAAAGGCTGCGAGATGTCCCCGTGCGCCCTCTTGGGCGGCGAGACGGCCGAGATGCCCGGGATGTACGCCGAGGGCGATTACGACATGGCAGGGTTCGCCGTGGGGGTCGTCGAACGCTCGCGCATCATCGACGGATCGTCCATCCGCCCCGGCGACGCGATCATCGCGCTCGCGTCATCGGGATTACACTCGAATGGCTACTCGCTCGTGCGCAAAATCGTCTTCGACACGCACGGGCTCAAGGTCGACGATCACGTGCCCGAGCTCGGCACGACGCTCGGCGAGACGCTGCTCACGCCTACGCGCATTTATTCGAAGCCGATCCGCGAAGTGATCAAGCGCTACAAGGTGAAGAAAGCGCTCAAAGCCGTCGCCAACATCACGGGGGGCGGAATCGTCGAGAACGTTCCGCGGGTCCTTCCGAAGGGGTGCTGCGCCGAGATCCGCGAAGGATCGTGGCGGATCCCGCCGATTTTCCCGTACCTGCAGCGCCTCGGGGAGGTCGAGCCGAAGGAGATGTACCGCGCGTTCAACATGGGCGTCGGGATGGTGCTCGTCACGTCGCCCGCCTCGACCCGGGCGATCATGAAAACGCTTTCCAAGGCCGGTGAGACGGTGTTCGAGATCGGAAAGATTGTAAAAGGCCCGCAGGAAGTCAGGTTTGTGCGTCCGTCCTAAAGGAGTCAGAAGAAAGGAACCTTCATGAAGCAGCGTCCAATCTGGTGTCTCGTGGCCGTGTTCTGCCTCCTGTCTTCTGTCTCCTCGCTGATCGCGTGCCAGCCCGCCCAGCAGCAGACGAATTCCAACAGCATCGACGAGCAGCTTGTGCGCATTGCAAACCGCACGGACAAGAATTTCGAGCTCTACAAGGCGATGCTCGACAAGATCGCGGACCTCGAGCGCCGCGTCGGCTCGCTCGAGAGCCTCATCAAGACGTACGACATCGAAATCCGCACGCTGAACGACAAGTTGTCGCGCGTGGGAGCGGGTTCGCCGAATACCACCACCCCCCCGCCGCCGGTCACGACCGTCACGACTCCGCCACTTACGACGGAAGAGGCCGTGAAGGAGACGGACAACCAGCTCGCGCGGCTCAAGGATGGCCTGCGCGCCGAGGACGTGGCGAAGGCGCTCCAGCAGCTCGGCAAGCACGCCGCACCGAAAATCTGCGAGTCGCTCAAAACCGCGTTCCGCGATGTGGACTACATGAAGCGTCTCGAATTCGTGCTCGGAAAGCTGCCGGCCGCCGACGTGAAGATTCCGGCCGAAATGGCACTCAAGAACGCGGTGGCGCGGTATCCCGTGGCACGCGCGATCGGCGAGCTCGGCGATCGCGAGCTCGCGAAACTCCTCGAGCCGTTCACGAGCGATCCGGAGGCGGACTTCGTTTATACAGTGGGGACGTCGCTCCTGCGCTGCAAGAACCGTGCGGGCGTGCCTGCGCTCATTCGCGTGCTTCGTACGAGCGACAAGGACAAGAACACGCGTTATCTGGCGGCGAGCGCGCTCACGAGCATGCGCGTTCGCGAGAAGGACGCCGATTTCGGGTACGACTACAACAAGCTCGCCGCGGAGAACGCGGCGGCAATCGCAAGATGGGAAGAATGGTACGAGAAGGCGGGTCCGAAGTTGTTTGATTAGGTATGAGGTTCGCGATCGGCGCGGCGCTCCTTGCCGCCCTGTGCATCCCGTCACTCGCCCAGGACAAGAAATCTGCGGACGGACACACTGCGCCCGACGCACGCAAGTGCAAGAAGTGCTCCGTCGCGTACGAGAAGGCGCTCGATCGCACGCGACAAAATCTCGTGAAGGAGTTTTTCCCCGTCCGCATGATCGCCGGCTGGCTCCTCCTCGCCGACGGGCGGTTCGAGGACGACCTCAAGATGGTGGTCGAGACGGCGCGCCGCTGGGAAGAATTTCTGAGCTACGGGGATCACGCGAAGAACTGGTTCCCGGCGCTCGCGGGATTTTTCCTTTCCGAGGTCCAGAAACACAAACCGTCCACGGAGGTGCTGGAGGCCCTGAAGAAAATCGCCGATCACTTCGTGAAGACGCAGGAGCGCACGGGCGGGTGGTTCAAGTGGTTCGAGGGGGCGTACAACGAGCGCAAGGACTATCCCGTCAAGGACCTCGGGATCCTCGACGCGATGGTCTTCGGCCTCCTGCATTCGATGAAGGCGCACGGGGTCGACGTTCCCGACGCGACGCTGCAGAAGGCGGAGAAGTGCCTGCTGGCGCTCCTCGGCGGTGAAGGAATCGCCTACGGGACCGGCCAGAACGGCGGCGATCCGACCGGCGCGCGCGGCGGGTTCTGCATCTACGCGCTCGCGCACGCCGGGCGCACGGACCATCGCATCTACAAGACCTACACACAGCATCTGCCGCGGGCAATCCCGAAGCTGGACCAGGGACATCATGTGGGCGCGATCCACTGCCTTGGCGTCACGCTCGGATGCCGCACGCTAGGTGCGCCGGTCTACGCCAAGCTGTCGAAGGAATGGATCGACAAGCTCATCGCGAAGCAGGAGGCGGACGGCACGCTCTATGTCGGGGACGACGGTGACGCGGGGGGCGAGATAGGCCTCCTGAAGAGCAAGGTCGGCTCGACGGCCGCGTTCGCACTGCTGCTCTTGATGCAGGACGCGACGGTGCTGGCGCCGCCGAAAAAGAAGAAATGATCAGACTGCTCGCGCTTCTGTCGGTCCTCTCCTTCTCGTTCCCCCAGGACAAGAAGCCGGTCGACGCCCACACATCGCCCGAGCCGCGCAAATGCAGGAAGTGCTCGGTCGCGTACGAGAAGGCGATGGCCTACCTGCAGAAGAAGATGGGGAGCGCAACCTTCCCGGCCAAGATGGTCATCGCGTGGCTCATGCTCGCCGACGGCCGCTACGAGGGCGACCTCAAGCAGCTGGTGAACGCGGCGCGGCAGGCGCTGGCGGAGCGCGGCAGCAGCCAGCACGCGCAGAACTGGTATCCCGCGCTCGCGGGCATGTTCCTCGCCGAGGCGCAGAAGTACCAGCCGGCGAAGGAGAACCTCGCGGCGATGCAGTCGTACGTCGACGAGTTCGTCAAGGTGCAGGAGCGTACCGGCGGCTGGTTCAAGTGGCACGAGGGGGCGTACAACGAGCGCAAGGACTATCCCGTCAAAGACCTCGGCATCCTGAACGCGATCATCTACGGCTTCCTCTGGAGCGCCAGGACGCACGGCTGCAAGGTGCCCGATACGACGATCGCGAAGGCGGACGCGCTCTTCGAGAACGAGATCCTGACCTCCGACGGGATCAGCTACGGATTCGGGCAGAAAGGGGGCGACCCGACAGGCGCGCGCGGCGGATTCTGCATCCGCATGCTCGATCATGCCGGAAAGCGGGACCACCGGATCTGGAAGACGTACGAGCAGCTGCTGGTGCGCCAGATTCCGAACATGGACAAGGGGCATCACGTGGGCGCATTTCACTGTCTCGGGATGGTGCTGGGGTGCCAGACGCAGGGCCCCGAGGCGTACTCGGCGCTCACGAAGGAGTGGCTCGACAAGCTGATCGCGAAGCAGGACGCCGAGGGCGCCGTATACATCGGCGACGACGGCGATGCCGGGGGCGAGATCGGGCTGCTGAAGAGCAACTACGGCTCAACGGCAGCGTTCGCGCTGCTGATCCTTTTACAAGATCAGAAGGTGCTGCGACCGCCTGTGAAAAAGAAAAAGTAGCGCCGCTACTCCGGTTGCCTCGCAAGCCAGCGCGCCGCGTCGAGGAGATCGCGCGCGACGAAATCGGCTTCGCCCCTCTTCTCCACCCCCGTCGTCACGAGGATCGACGTCGCCCCGACCGCGCGCCCGGCCTCGACGTCGCGGGTCGTGTCGCCAATCATCACGGAGCTCCTGAGATCGAGCTTCAACTCGCGCGCCGCCCTGCGAAGAAGGCCCGGCGCGGGCTTGCGGCACGAGCACCGATCGTCCGGATGGTGCGGGCAGACGTAGACCGCCGCGAAACGCACGTCTCGCGCGTCAAATATCTCGCGCAGACGCCGCGTCATCGCGTCCAGCTGTCCTGGCGTGATGAGCCCGCGGCCGACGCCAGACTGGTTTGACACGACAACAGGGACGAACCCCATCGCAACGAGGCGCTTGATGCCGCGCGCCGCGTTGCGGATCGGCCGAAGCTGCGACGGGCGAGACATATACCCCTCGTCGTGGACGAGCGTACCGTCGCGGTCGAGGAAGGCTGCGCGCCTCACGCGATCCGCCTGGAAATCGGGAAGATCAGAAACGCCAGCCGCCAGCGTGTACGCTGCCGCCCCGCAAATCGAGGAAGGGACGCGGCGACCGTGTGGAACCGCTCCGTCGCAGCAGACACTTCGTCGAATTTGCCAAGCTTCGCCGCCGCCTGGGCCCATCGGAAGTACGCCTCGAGTTGCGACTGCTGCTCGTCGAGCGCGTGCTTCGCGAACTCGAGTGCCTTCCCGTGATCACCCAAGCGGTGCTTCGCCTTGGCAAGCCCCAGCAGCGCGTCGGCGTATCCGAGCTCGGACGTGGACTTCAGCGCCCGCTCGAATGCGGCCGAAGATTCGTTGAATCGTCGCAGGCCGTAGAACGACTGCCCCAGGCAGAGTAGGTACGCGTACGGCACGCCTTCAAAAAGCGGATTGGACGACGCAATCCCCACCGCCTGTTCGGCGAACACCGCGGCCGGCCGCCAGCGTCCCGCGGCCCGATGAAGCTCCGCAAGCTGGTAGCGCGCGTCTGCATTCTGCGGATTGACGAACTTCAGTCCCTGCGCGCGGATGAAGCGCCGCGTCGCCGCCCACGCGCGGTACGCACGGATGAAGGGCAGCGAGACGATGAACGCTCCGATAAAAAGGACCCACCAGCCGAAAATCGTGCTGAACAGAAACCAGGCAAGCGTCTGCCATAGCGAGCCGGACGCGTGCGCGTCCTGCGCGACCAGGATGGCCATCCCGACAGGCTACCAGATTCCCGCGGCCTGGAAACCTGTTCGGCAGACGGGTCCCCCGAAACGAGACCAGGGATTAGTGCTGCCCGTGCGAACCGCCGCACTGCCCCATCGTGCCGTGGCGCGCATTGCCCCCGGCCGTCTTGGGCACCTTGGGCATCTCGCCGAGCGGCGCCCACTCGATCGTGATCGAATCGGCCGCCTCCTCCCTCACAACGAATCGCACCGCATATTTCGTCACGCCCGTCGACATTGCGATCTTCACGTCAACCACATACGCGTGACCCTTGCGCGGAATCACGCAGCTCTTCAACCCCGCGCCTCCCGGCACTTCTGCAATGTCGGCGAGTTCATTCTCGCCCACGTCGAAAATCCGGCTCTCCGCGCCGCCCCACAATCCGACATGCAGCAGCCCACAGCCATTCAGCAGCACGTCCACGTGGTTCGCATGCTCCGCGACGTCCGCCGAGCCATGGTAAAAGCTGTACGCCGACTCTTCGTACGCGCCG
>CAYXVY010000326.1:0-18652 GCA_964468745.1 uncultured Planctomycetales bacterium
CGTACCCGAAGTAGATCGTGTCCCCCGTGAGAACCACGATGAACACCAGCAAGGCCGCGTAGCTCAGCCACTTCCAGCCGCGCTGCCACCAGACGTTGCGCGCCCACCGGAGCGGCAGCATCAGCGCGACGAGCGGCACGCCGAGCACCGTGAATATGATCGACGCGTCGAATCGCACCCCGCGCAGAAAGGCGCGTACGATCTCGCCCGCCCCCAGCGATGCGAAATCCGCGCGGTGCGCCAGCAGCAGGGCGATGCGCGCGACGGAAAACACCGCAAAGTGCATCGCGAGAATGACGAGTACGGGCGCATACGGCCGGATCGCGTCGCGCCACGCCGCGCGAACGGGAGGCGGCGGGGCCGCCGCGGGTTCCGGTCCCTTCGCCTCGGCTGTCACGTCCATCAGACATCACACATCGCAGATCGCCGACCGCAAATCAAGGACACC
The DNA here is from genome assembly GCA_964468745.1 of uncultured Planctomycetales bacterium. Classification (GTDB taxonomy): domain Bacteria; phylum Planctomycetota; class MHYJ01; order MHYJ01; family JACPRB01; genus JACPRB01. The sequence continues at coordinate 449 of CAYXVY010000326.1, forward strand.
CTGACCGCTCTTGGATCGGGCAACCGGAGCTCGAGATTCTCGGCGTCGCGTGAACGAGGTGGGGGTCTGATCGTCTCATATTGCAGATGACGCTGACCGCCGCGCTCCTGCTGTCGCTGCTGGCGCAGGACGTGAAGATCAGCGGTGAAGCGGGGTGGCGCGGTCGCGTCCGCGGAGGCTGCGCGGCCCCGGTCTCCATCGACCTCGACAACGTCTCCAAGGACACCATCGAGTGCAGGCTCACCCTCGTCTGGGCCTGGTCCCGCGGCAGCCAGCCCGGCGACACGACGACGCTCGACCGCCTCAACGGCCGCGACGGACTGACGCATGAGATGGCGGTCATCCTCGCGCCGCGCGCCCGGCGCCGCGCTTCGCTCGTCATGCACGCGCCCCATCGCAGCGGCCAGAGCGTGTGGATCTACGCGATCCGCGGCGACAAGCTCCTGGCGATGGGTGAATTCCCCGTCCGCCACGTCGAACCGGAATCGGCTCTCGTCGCGATCGTCGGAGGCGCCTCGCCCTTCGGGATTGAAGCCCCGGACCGGCAGGCCGTCTGGCTCGAACCTGACGGGCTGCCGGACGACTGGCGAGCGTACAACGCGATCGACGCGCTCATCTGGCTGAACGCCTCCGCGGACAATGTTCGATCGCCCGCACAGCTCGATGCGGTTCGAACCTGGGTGGGCGCCGGCGGACGGCTCATCGTCGCGCGCGCCGACGCTGTCGGCCTGAAGCGGACGGCGATCATCGACATGCTGCCCGTCACGCTCGGCACGAGCACGCAGCTCGAAGGTCTCGCCGGACTCGGTCCGCTCGTCGGCCGGAGCGACGGCCCGCAGGGCCCCTTCGCCGCAATGGGATCGAAAGTCCGCCGCGGCACGGCGCTCGTGACGCAGAGCGGCGTTCCACTTGTCGTCGAGGCGCCGCACGGAGCGGGCACCGTCGCGTATGTCGCCGTCAATCCGGAGGCCCCGGCATTCGAGTCCTGGGCAGGCACCCCCGCCCTTTGGAATAGGCTCGTGCCATTCACGCGCGCCGCGAGCGAGGACGTGCCGCGCGGCATTGCCTCCGTCGGGCTGGACGATCTCGCGGAGCTGCCGGGGCGCTTTCCAAACGTCGCGGTGCCCGCCATGGGCACGCTCCTCGGCATCATGGTGGTTTTCCTCATCGTCGTCAGCCCGTTCGACTACTTCGTGCTCCGCCGGCTACGACGCCCGGAAGCGACGTGGATCACCTTCCCGCTGTACGCGATCCTCTTCACGGGGCTCATCATGCTCATCGGGTCGCGCTACATGCGCACGACCGCGATCCAGCGCGACATCGTCGTGGCCGATCACTACAGCGATGCGCAGGTCTGTCGGCGCCGCGTGCTGAGCGGAATCCTCGCGCCGTATGCGTTTTCCGCGGAGTGCGACGACGCGCGTCCGCTCAGTTCCCAGCTCGCGGCCACCCGTCGATACGGCCTGCCGGAACCGGAGGCGGGCCGAATCATCCACGATGGCGTGGCGAGGACCGTCGACTGGCGCCTGCAACGAGGCGCGACGGGAATCACGTCCGCCGATCGTTGCACCGTCGAGGCGCCGCCGATCGAATTCACGATCGAGGAGGGGGAGACCGCGTCGATCCGCATCAAGAATTCGTCGGACACCCCCTACGAAGGCGCCCTCATCTTCACGCCGCAAGGGACGTATGAATTCGGCGACGTTCCGACCGGCGAGGCGTTGCGGCAGGTGAAGCGTCTCAGCGCGAAGCCGGGCACGTACGACGCGCGCAAGAGCATCGCCACAACCGCGGATGGACGGAGCCCATCCGAATTGAAATTGCTTTCGGCCGCCGCGGAGTTGCTGACGACGATTTCCACCCGCGAGCAGGCGCAAGGTCTCGCACGCGAGCTCTACGCCGGCAAGTGGGTGCGCGACGGCGGGCACCTCCTCGTCGCCTTCCCGCGCCGGTGCACATCGCACGTCGTCTACCGTCCGGAGCCCAAGCTGCGGACGACCGTCACGATCGCGAGAGTCTTCCAGAGGGCCCAGCCATGATCGAGGTGAAGCAGGTCGGCCGGAAGTTCGGCACGCACGACGCGCTGCGCGACGTGACGATTACCGTCGAGGCGGGCGACATGTTCGGACTCATCGGCCCGAACGGCGCCGGCAAGACCACGCTGATCCGGATCCTGGCGACGATTCTCCCGCCCACCACCGGCCATGCGTCGGTCGGCGGCAAGGACGTCGTGCGCCACCCGGCCGAGGTGCGGCGCCGCAGCGGCTACATGCCCGACTAGTTCGGCGTGTACGAGGAGCTGCGCGTGCGCCACTATCTCGAGTTCTTTGCCGCGGCGTACGGGATCACCGGGGCCAAGAGGACGTCCACGGTCGACGGCGTGCTCCAGCTTGTGGACCTTGCGGAACGGCGCGACGCGGCGATCGCCACGCTCTCCCGCGGAATGCAGCAGAGGCTCGGCCTCGCACGCGTCCTGCTGCACGATCCGACGGTCCTACTTCTCGACGAGCCCGCCTCGGGACTCGATCCGCGAGCGCGCATCGAGATCCGCGCTCTCCTCAAGGAGCTGCGGCGAATGGGAAAGACGATCTTGATCTCGTCGCACATCCTTGCGGACCTCGCCGACCTCTGCAACAAGATCGCCCTCATCGAGCAGGGCAGACTCGTCTACGCGGGGGGCGTGCGCGAGGCGATGGATCGCGTCACGAGCGGAAACGTGTGGCGCATCGAAGTCGACGGCGAGATGGAACGGGCGACGACGGTATTGCGGGGCCAGCCGTTCGTCCAGTCCGTCGAGACAGCGGACGGTCAGCTTCGCGTGACGATGCGACCGGAGCGTCGAGAGGTCGGCGCGCTCGCGCAGGTGCTTGTAACGGAGGGCCTGCGTCTCACGGTCCTCAAGATGGAGGAGGCGACTCTCGAAGACGCGTTTCTCAAGCTCACGAAGGAGGGGGCCGCGTCGTGAACGCAGTGATGGTGAAGGATCTCCGCATGAGCGCGTGGCGCTGGCAGGCGTACGCGGGGCGCGGCGTGTACGTCGCGCTCGTCGCGCTGATCGTGCTTGAGTTCGTCATGAGCACGACCGCGCGCGCGGAGGATCTCTCGCCGTCGGAGTACGCGATACTCGGGCGGCGCCTCTTTGTTCACTTCCTGTGGCTGAATCTCGCGCTCGTCGCGTTCGCGTCGATCCTGGTGACGGCGGACGCTGTCACCAAGGAGGTGCGGACGGGGACGATCGACCTTCTCACCACGTCGCCGCTCTCGGCGCTCCGCATCTGCACCGGAAAGTGGCTTGCGGGGATGGCGTATAGCGGGTGCCTCGTTCTGTGCGGGCTGCCGGTGCTCGCGGCGTGCCTCTATCTCGGAGGCGTCGGGTTCGAGGAGGTCGCGTGGTGCTTCTCGCTCACGATCGGAACGGCGGCCGTCGGGGCTGCGATCGGGTTGCGCGCGTCAACGGCCCGCCCGAACGTCGAGCGCTCCGTCGTGACGGGGGTGTGGTGGTTCCTCGGCTATGCGGTCGGCCCTCTCGCGATCGCGTTCCTTGGCGCGTGGCCGGCGATGTTCGCGCTGCCCTTCCTTCATCCGCTCTACGCGGCGTACACGGCGTGCTTCCCGCCGGCCCAGGTGTTCTCGCAGGCGTGGGTGCTGGCGACGCCGTGTGCGTTCGTGGCCGCGTGGCTGATCGTGAAATCAGCGGCGAAGCGACTCCAGCTCCGGGGAAAACTCCTCGAACAGGCGTCAGCCCCGATGGCGGCGGACGTATCGCGCTCGCGAGGCGGATGGCGGAATCTGTGGAAGGCGCGCGGCGCGCAGTCGCCGGCGCCGCTGAAAGACATCAGCGTGTGGGACCATGATCCGCTCCTCTGGAAGGAGCTGTCGACGCGCGCGTCGGGCCACATCGCGCACGAGGTGAAGCAGTCGTTCGTGATCTACTTCATCCTGCTCAGCGTGCCCGCGTACGTCATGACGCAGGGGGCGGCTTGGGCGCGCGCGATGTTCGATCTCGTGTTCGTGCTGCTGGCGGCGCTGCAGGGGGCTACGCTTTTTACGCGCGACAAGGAGGGGCGGCGTCTCGAGCTCCTGCTCTGCACGCCGTTCACGCCGGCGCAGATCGTACGCGCAAAACTCATGGCCGGGGTGATGGCGCCGGAACCGATCGTCGCGGGAGTCCTGTGGGCCGGCACGGCCGCCCTGTGGGGATTCAAGTCAGGTTTCGGCGGCATGCTGTCTCAGGCGGCGGCGTCGATCCTCTTCGTCGGATTCACATACGCGCTGGCCGGGGCGTCATCGCTGAAGGCGAAGACTCTGCATGGTGCCGCGCTGTCCAGCGCCGGGATCGTCGTGGGACTTCTGTTCGTCCTGCCCTTCGTCGTGTCCACGTTCGCGGGGCCCACTCCGATCCTGCAACACATCGTGACAGCGATGCATCCGTACGAGCTCGCGCGGCAGGGGACATGGATGCATCTCGCGGCATACGCGTCGATCTACGCGGCCGCGATCGTCGCGCTGCTCGTCGGGATGGTGCGGGGCGTCCAGCGGACGGGCGAACGGACCTAAGGTAGGTCGCCATTGTGTTCGCCGAGTCGGGGCGAGGGCCTCGGCGGCCGCCGCAGGATTGGGTCGGCAAGTGTGCGCACGTGACGCGCCATCGGAGGCTCGGCGGAGGGGTGCGATCGTAGCGGGGGCGAGGGCTCCGTGCTACCATGTGCGGCCGCGCGGGCCGCGTGTCCGCGTGCTCTTTGTGCCCTTTAGCAGGCTCAGGGCAGGCCCCCATCGTCTAGAGGCCTAGGACACGGGTTTTTCACATCCGCAACACGGGTTCGAATCCCGTTGGGGGCACCATACAAAAAGAACTCTCCGGTCCGGTCGCGCTGGAGCGCGACTCGGGCACGAGACAGAACGAAGCCGGTAGGTGAGGCCGTTCGAAGACTGTAGGAATGGGTGAAACCGCGGCGCAAAGCCCACATGGGATTCGCTGGAGACCGCATTTCTCCCCGGATCTGAGTTCTCGAAGAACTCGGAAAGCGCAGCACCGCGCAGCACGCGGCGTTCGAGAATCGACCAACGCGCGGAACTGCTGCGCGTCGAGCGTTCCTAACCCCACCGAGCGGGGCGGTGCCGGCAGCGGACGGGACTCCCGCGTTTCGGAGGAGGTGGAACTCGACGGTATCGAGTGCTGCGAATCGTCCGAACGGCCACGGCTGCGCCGCATTGCTCGTTCGGAAGTTCTCCAACGTCTTGTGCACGGTCACGCCGCGCTTTCCGTTTTCTTCGTACTTGTTCATGCCTTAACTGTTAGTCCCGGTCGCAATATCGCCGGGGAATCGGCTGGAACTTCAAAGAAACTCAAGATTGTCGGAGGCCAAGTCGGTGGGCAGTGGAGGTCTCTTGAGGAATTCGAAGAGGTCGCGCAGGCATCCCGGCCGCGCGCGCGGCATTCCGGATGAATAGCCTCCACCTCCGCCTCGTTGAATCCGTATACTAGAAGCAATGCGAGCCTTGATGACGGCCGTGCTGGGGATCGCGCTGATCCTGTCGGCGAGCCCGCTGGCCGACACATTCCCCCACGATGATGGGCCGGACCATCACGAGCACGACGGAGTGAGCGACGCGGCCTCGCCCGCACACACGCACGGTGACGCGGACGATCACCACGAGACGCCCGACTCCCCGTGTCATCACCACGTCCTGCACTGCTGCTGCGCGCATGCGCATGCGCTGGCAACCGAATTGCCCGACGCGCACACACACATACTCACAGGCAAGATCGCGCTGCTGCCCGCAAGCAGCCTCACGACGACCATCTCGATTCACGCCGTCTTCCACGTCCCCAAGGCGTAGTCGCGACGCCCAGGGGATAGTCCGCCCGGACCTCAACGTCCAGGCACGATCCGTCTTCATGCATCGGGACGAGGAAGATGACAAAGCACATTCTGATCTTCGCGGCCGGCATCGCGCTCGGCGCCGCCGTCGTCGCCGCGCTGCCGAAAGCGCCCGCAACGCCCCCCAAGGATCCGCACGAAGGACACGACCACGGGCAGGCGGAGAAGCAACAGGACGACGACACCGTCACCCTGTCCGACGATGCGCGAAAAGCCGCCGGCATCCGCGTTGCCACGGTGGCGAAGCAAAAGCTGTCCGCGGTCGTGACGGCGACCGCGACCATCCGCCCCAACGCCGACACCCTCGCCCACGTCAGCCCCAAAGTCATCGGCCGCGTGGTCGAGGTCACCGCTTTGCAAGGCGCGCAGGTCAAGCGCGGCGACACGCTTCTCAGCATCGACAGCATCGACGTCGGCAACCTGGCCACCGAACTGCTCGAAGCGCGCGCGACGCTCGAAGTCGCCGAAGTGAACTTCAATCGTGAGAAGGACCTTATCGACCGCAAAGCGACGACAGCCGTCGCGCTCTACGACGCGAAAGCCCAGTTCGTGCGCGCCCAGGCCAACAACCAAGGCAAGCGCGACCGCCTCATCCTGCTCGGCTGGACCGCCGAGCGCGTGGACAAGCTGACGTGGAACGACTCGTCGGACCGCAGCCGGCTCACGGTGACTGCGCCCATCGACGGCGAGGTCATCGAGAAACACGCCACGCTCGGCGAAGTTGTCAACCCCAACGACAACGTCTTCACCATCGCGGATCTCTCGACCGTGTGGGTCGTCATCGACGTCTACCAGCGCGACGTCCCGCGCGTGCACTCCGGCCAGCCCGTCGAAGCAACCGCGGACGGTTTCCCCGGGCGCGTCTTCAAGGGGCAGGTGGCGTACGTCGGCAAGGTTCTCGACGAGGACACGCGCACGCTCAAGATCCGCGTCGCTCTCGACAACACACGCGGATTGCTCCGCGCGGGCATGTTCGTGACGGCGCGCATCCTCGACGATCAGGATGAGCACGCACGCGAATGCATCGCCGCTCCCGCTTCGGCGATCCAGCGCATCGGCGGCGTACCGGTCGTCTTCATCGCCAAGGCACCCGGCCTCTACGAGAAGCGCGCGGTCACGCTCGGGCAGCGCTACGGCGAGCACTTCGAGGTGCTCGTGGGGCTCGAGGGGGGCGAGGAGATCGTGACGGAAGGGAGCTTCATCCTGAAGTCGGAGCTCCTGCGCGCGGAAGCCGGTCACGGTCACGATCACTAAGGACGACACCATGCTTGAACGCATCCTCAAGTTCTCGATCGAGCACCGAGTGCTCATCCTGCTGCTCACGCTGGCAGCCGCGGCGCTCGGGGCGTATTCGCTGCGGCAGCTTCCGATCGACGCGGTCCCGGACATCACCAACAACCAGGTGCAGATCAATGTGACGGCGCCCGGGCTCTCGACCGCCGAGATCGAGAAACAGGTGACGTTCCCCATCGAGACGGCGATGGCCGGCATCCCCGGCCTCCAATACACGCGCTCGCTTTCACGCAACGCCTTCTCGCAGGTGACGGTCGTCTTCGACGACGACGTCGACATCTACTTCGCGCGGCAGCAGATTGGCGAGCGCCTCACGGAGGCGCGCGAGAGCCTGCCTCCCGGCGCGGAGCCGATGATGGGCGCCATCGCCACCGGCCTCGGCGAGGTCTACATGTGGACCGTCCGTTATGCCCGGGCCGGAGAGCACGCCGCTCCCGTCAAGGACGGCGAGCCGGGACCCCAAAGCGACGGAAGCTACCTGACACCGGAAAAGGAGCGACTGCGTACGGACGTGGAACGCGCCGCGTACCTTCGCACCGTCCAGGACTGGATGATCCGGCCGCAGATCAAGAACCTGCAGGGCGTCGCGGGCGTTGATGCGATCGGCGGGTACGTGAAGCAGTACTTCGTCGAGCCCGACCCGTGGAAGCTCGTTGCGCATGGTCGGTCCTTCGCCGACATCATCGAGGCGCTGGAACGGAACAACGTCAGCACTGGCGCCGGTTACATCGAGCATCAGGGTGAGGCCTACGTCGTGCGCGCGGACGGCCGCGTCGGCAACATCGAAGAGATCGGCAACATCGTCCTTGGCTCGCGCGAGGGGACGCCCGTCCTGATTCGCGATGTCGCGCGCGTTCAGATCGGCCGCGAGCTGCGGACGGGGTCGGCGAGCGAGAACGGTCACGAGGTGGTCGTCGGCACCGCCATCATGCGCATTGGCCAGAATAGCCGAACCGTCGCAACCCTCGTGGATGCCAAGCTGGTGGAGATCCGGCGCGCGCTCCCGGCCGGGATCGTAGCCGAAACGGTGATCGACCGGACGAAGCTGGTCGACGCCACCATCCGAACCGTGAGCTGGAACCTGACCGAGGGCGCGATCCTCGTGATCGTCGTGCTCCTGCTTCTGCTCGGCAACGTGCGGGCGGCGCTCATCACGGCGATGGCAATTCCGCTCTCGATGCTCCTTACCGCGACGGGCATGGTGCGCGCGAACATCAGCGGAAACCTCATGAGCCTCGGCGCGATCGATTTCGGCCTCATCGTCGATGGCGCCGTGATCATCGTCGAAAACTGCATGCGCGTGCTGGCCGGGCGTCAGCGCGAGCTGGGCCGCCCCCTCACGCTCGCGGAGCGTCTCGAGGTGGTGCTTGGAGCAAGCGCGCAAGTCGTGCGGCCCGCCTCGTTCGGCATGGCGATCATCATCGTCGTCTACTTTCCGATCCTCGCGCTGACGGGTGTCGAGGGAAAAATGTTCCATCCGATGGCGATCACGGTGATCTTCGCGCTCGTCGCGGCGTTCGTTCTCTCCATCACCTTCGTGCCGGCGTGCGTGGCAATGTTGATGGGAGGCCGCCTCAAGGAGCACGAGGGGATCATCGTGACCGCGACCAAGCAAATGTACGAACCGCTGCTGGGGACGGCGCTGCGCAACCGGCTACCGACGATCGCGGCGGCCGCCGCGGCGTTCGTCGCCTCGCTTGCCCTCTTCAGCCGATTGGGCCAGGAGTTCGTCCCGACGCTCGACGAGCAGGACATCGCGATGCACGCAATGCGCATCCCGAGCGCGGCGCTGTCGACATCGACCGCCATGCAGCTCGAAGTCGAGAACGCGATCAGCAAGCGGCCTGAAGTCGCCTTCGTATTCTCCAAGACCGGCACGGCCGAGATGGCGACGGACCCGATGCCGTTCAACGTGTCCGACACGTTCGTGATCCTGAAGCCGCGAAAGGACTGGCCGGACCCGCGCAAGCAGAAGCTCGCCCTCATCGGGGAGATCGAGGCGGAACTCGCCAAGCAGCCCGGCCAGGTCTACGAATTCACGCAGCCGATCCAGATGCGCTTCAACGAGCTCATCGCGGGCGTGCGCGGCGACGTGGCCATCAAAGTGTACGGCGACGACTACGCACAGATGGATCGCACGGCACAGGAGATCGCGGCGCTGCTCCGCAAAGTGCAGGGCAACGCCGACGTGAAGGTCGAGCAGACAAAGGGGCTTCCGATGATGGACGTCACCATCGATCGCGCGAGCATCGCGCGGCTCGGTCTGAACGTGGCCGACGTGCAGGAGGTGGTCGCTGTCGCCATCGGCGGCCGACCTGCCGGCATCGTGTTCGAAGGGGACCGGCGGTTCGACATCATGGTGCGACTGCCGGAGGAGCAGCGCGCCCGACTCGACGTGATCGAGTCGCTCCCCGTTCCCATCGCCGCGGAGGCGCGGAGCGTCGTGTCGCAGACCGGGACGCACGAGTCGTCGGGCAGACCCTTCGTGCCGCTGGGGCACCTCGCGCGCGTCGAGCTGACCGAGGGGCCGAACCAGATCAGCCGCGAGAACGGCAAGAAGAGGATCGTCGTGCAGTGCAACGTTCGCGGCCGCGATCTTGGAGGATTCGTCAACGAGGCTCAGCGGCTCATTGCGCAAGACCTCAAGGTCCCACCGGGGCAATGGCTCGACTGGGGCGGGCAGTTCGAGAACCTGGTCGCGGCGCGGCAGCGCCTGTCGATCGTCGTCCCGCTGTGCCTCTTCCTGATCTTCCTTCTGCTCTTCTCCACGTTCAATTCGGTACGCGACGCGCTGCTCGTCTTCTCAGGGGTCCCTCTCGCTCTCACGGGGGGCATTCTCGCCCTGTGGCTGCGCGACATTCCGTTCTCGATCTCGGCGGCCGTCGGCTTTATCGCGCTGTCGGGAGTCGCAGTCTTGAACGGCCTCGTGATGGTGACGTTCATCAAGCAGCTGCGCCGCGAGGGCGTCGCTCTCGACGAAGCGGTCATGCGAGGTCCGGTCACCCGACTGCGTCCGGTGCTCATGACGGCGCTCGTCGCCTCGCTCGGCTTCGTGCCGATGGCGCTCGCCACGGGCACGGGGGCGGAAGTGCAGCGGCCGCTGGCGACGGTCGTCATCGGCGGCCTTGTAACGTCCACGCTGCTCACCCTGCTGGTGTTGCCCGCCCTGTATCGCGCCTTCGCGAAGGAGGACACGAATGCATGAATACCGTCGTATCACTCCTCGTTTATATAAGCAGCGATCGATTCGTCCCGTGAAGGAGACTCATGCCGCGAACTCGCGACGTCCTGCAGGTGAAGGCGAAGCTCTTCCGCGGTCTCGCCGATCTCTCGCGCCTCGGCATCTTGGAGGCGCTGCAGGGCGGGCCGAAGACCGTTTCGGAGATCGTCCGCGCCACGGGATTGACGCAACCGAATGCGTCCACGCACCTCAACTGCCTCTGGTGCTGCGGACTGGTCGATCGCGAAGTGCGGGGGCGCTTCACCATCTATGCGATTCGTTCGAGAAAGGCTCGTCAACTCCTGCGCGCGGCGCAGGACCTGCTCGAGGAAGTGTCCGATCGCATCGTGGAATGCGATCGCTACGAGGAGGGGCGATGAGAATCGCCATCCCCCTGATGCTGGTTCTGACGGCGTGCGGGGCGCCGGGAGACCTCGACCTGCGCGCGTTTGAGGAAGCGGAGCACCGATTCATCCCGGCGCGATCCGCGAATGCCAGACCGGCCGTGGACGCGATCCTCGCGCGCGAAGAGCTGTCGCTGGAGGACATCCTTGCGGTCGCGGACAGCCTCAACCCGCACCTGGAAATCGAACGCAAGAACGTCGACCTCGCGACGGCGACAATCTGGGATGCCCGGCTCTACCCGAACCCGACCGCCCGTCTCGAGGTGGAGGAAATCTCCACGAGCGGCTCGTTTGGCGACTCCAAGCGCGTGGTCGGCGTAGCGCAAACCCTTCCCCTGGGAGGCCGCGTCGGCGCGGCCGTAACCCTGGCCGAGAAAGAGCGCGAGGTCGCGGCCATTCACTATGTATGGCGGCGTCGCGAGATCCTCAGCGACGTGAAGCGCGCATTTGTCGAACTGCTCGCCGCACGGCAAACCGTGATCCTTGCGCGGGAAACCCGCGAAATCGCGAAATCGCTGCGCGACGTCACCGAGGAGCGGCTGAAGGCGCAGGCCGTTCCGGAAATGGAAGTGCTCAAAGCCGCCGTGGGACTCGCGCGCGCGGAGGCGGACGTGAAGCAGGCGGAGAAGATCGATGCGATCGCCCTCAAGACGCTGCTCGCCCTCATGGGCGATGTGGATTTTCCGAAGACGCGATTCGCGGGTGCGCTCGCCCCGAAATACGTCGTTCCCGCGCTCGACGCGCTTCGCGGGCAGGTGCTCGCCTCCCATCCGCTCCTGGAAGAGGCGGGAAAGTCGAAGGACGCCGCCAGGCTGGCGATCGAGCTGGCGAGCGCGGAGCGATTCCCCGACGTGGGCGTCTCGCTCGCGTTCGGACGCGCCGGAGACGAAACAATCATCGAAGGCGGGATCGAGATCCCGCTCCCTCTGATCAACAGGAATCAGGCGAAGATCGCGGCGGCGGAGATTCGCGCCCGGCAGGCGGAACTGCAGGTCCAATCCGCGCGCAACGATCTCCTCCTGCGCCTTACGGACGCCTACCGCACGTTCGCCTCCGCGCAGGAACGCGCGACCCTCTTCGCCGATGAGATCGTCCCGAAGGCCAGGCGCGCGCTCGATCTGACCAACGATGGGTACGTGGCGGGAAAATTCGGCTACCTCGACCTGCTCGACGCGCAGCGCACGCTCGCGGAGGCGCGCTCGGCACATGTGTCCACCTTGCTGGAGCTCAATACCGCCGCCGTGGAACTTGAGAAACTTACAGGTACGAAACTGGAAACCCTCAGATAGGAGTCGCCCCATGAAATCGCTCGCCATCGTCTGCGCGATCGCGGCGGCCGCCGTCGCGGTGCAGGACGTCAAGAAGCGCGACAACAAGGACCGGCAGGAGATCGCTGGAAAGATCGTCTGCATCGGGTGCACGATTGAGAAGCAGGACGGCGGCGCCAACAGCCAGTGCACGCTGCACGCGAAGCATGCCCAGGGCCTCCTCGCGGACGACGGCACGCTCTGGACGCTCGTCGACAACGCGAAGGGGCACCTCGTCATCACGAACGCCAAGCTGAAGGACAAGGACGTGAAGATCCTTGGCTGGAAGTTCGCGAAGTCGCAGTACATCGAGGTCTCGAAATACCAGGTCAAGAACGGCGACAAGTGGACCCCGTACGACTACTGCAAGACGTGAGGCTTCGAAGCCAACCACGACAACGCAGACCGTGACGTCTGCGACGACTGCACCAAGTAGTCATGAAAAAGAACGCCCTCACGATCGCCGTCTTCGTGGTGCTCATCGGCCTCTTCACGTTCGCCGCGAACGATTGGAAGGCGCCGTGGACAAAGGTCGCGCACGGCGACGACTGGTGCAAGGCACACGACATCGAGCTCGCCAAGTGCGAAACCTGAAACGTCAAGCTCTCCCGGGGCGGGACGTTCGCCGTGAGCGAACGTGTTGCGAAAGAGGGCGAATGCCCGAACACGCTGGTGCGCATCACGCTGGCGCCAGAGGCCGCACAGCAGGTCAACATCAACTTCCACTCCGTTCAGCTCCTCAACGTCACGGAAACGATTCGCGCGAACGGCGAGACACGCTATCCGCCGTCGAAATACGCTCGCATCGCCCCTCGAATCGCCGGCGTCGTGCGCGCCGTGAAAGCTTCGCTGGGACAGGAGGTCGAGGAGGGCGCGGCCCTGGCGACGATCGAGTCCATCGAACTGGGTCAGTCGAAATCGGACCTGCTCTCGGCTGTCGGCGTGCTGGATCTCCGCCAGCAGACCTACGATCAGGAGAAGCAGCTGTTCGACAAGAAGATCACGGCGGGCCGGGAGCTTCTCCAGGCGAAGACCGAACTCGAGGAGGCAAAGCTCTCCCTGGCGCGTGCGCAGCAACGCCTCACGCTGCTCGGCCTCACGATCGACCAGGCGAAGGATGGGTCACCTCTCATGGACGTGGTGGCTCCGTTCAAGGGGCTTGTCGTCGAAGCGACCGCCGTCCCCGGCGAAACCGCGGCGCCAGACCGCCCCATCTTCGCGGTCGCGGACGCTGAGCGCCTGTGGGTGGTGATCGATGTCTACGAGAGCGACCTCTCCAAGGTCGAGAAGGACCAGCGCGTGACGTTTATCGTCGAAGGCCTTACGGGCAAGCGATTCTCCGGTCGCGTGATCGCGATTGGGGGCGCCGTGGACGACCGGACGCGCACGGTGCCCGTGTACGCGGACGTAAAAAACGTGCAGGGGCTTCTTCGCGCCAACATGTTCGGCCAGGCCGAGATCGCCGTGAAGCCAGCAGAGCAGAAGCTGCTCGCCCCCAAGGAGGCGGTCCAGTACGACGGCGATTGCTACATCGTCTTCGTCTCCCCGACTCGGGACGTCTTCCAGGCACGCAAGGTCGAACTCGGGGCCGCCTACGGCAACAGCTACGAGATCGTCGGAGGACTCGCGCCCGGCGACAAGATCGTGACGACGGGGAGCTTTCTCCTGAAGACCGAGATCCTGCGCGGCCAGATGGGCGCGGGCTGATGCCCGACGGACAAGTAGACCGCGGAGCGGCCTGCCATGCTCAACTGGATCATTGACATCAGCCTGAGGCACAGGAAAGTCGTCCTCGTGCTCTCGGCGATCCTCGCCGCCACAGGCTTGATGTCGATGCAGAAGCTCTCTATCGACGCCTTCCCTGACGTGACCGACGTCATGGTCCAGGTCAACACCGTCGCCCCCGCGCTCAGCCCGCTCGAGATCGAGCAGCAGATCAGCGCCAGGGTCGAGCAGACCATGTCGGGGATGCCGAACCTCAAGCTCGTGCGCTCGATGTCGAAATTCGGATTGTCGCAGGTGACGGTGGTATTCGACGACGGCACCGATCTCTACTTCGCGCGCAACCAGGTGATGGAGCGACTCCAAGCCGTCGAGCTGCCGGACGGCATCGCCCGGCCCGCCATGGGTCCCATCGCCACCGGCCTCGGCGAGATCTACCACTACATCATCACCGCGCCGGGAGGCGACCTGACCGAGGCGCGCATCATTCACGACTGGATCCTGAAGCCGCAGCTCCTCGCCGTGCCGGGCGTCGCCGAGGTCAACTCGTGGGGCGGATTTGAAAAGCAGTACCAGGTGATCGTGGATCCGGTGCGACTCGTGAAGCATCGTCTGACGATGCAGGATGTCTTCGAGACCCTCGAACGATCGAACACGAACGTCGGGGGAGGCGCGGCACGCGCGTCCGGCGAAATCCTGCTCGTCCATGGCATCGGCCTCGTCTCGAGCACGAAGGACATCGGCGGCATTACGATCACGGCGAGCGATGGTCATGCCGTGCGCATTCGCGACGTCGCCGAAGTGATCGAAGGACACGAGATCCGCCGCGGAGTCGTGACGGCCGAGGGTCGCGGTGAAGCGGTGCTCGGGCTCGGATTCATGTTGATGGGGCAGAACAGCCACGAGGTGGCCGATCGCCTCAAGAGGCGGATGGAGGAGGCGAAGGCTTCTCTTCCCGCGGGGACCGGGGTGCGCGTCGTCTACGACCGCACGGAGCTCGTGGATTTCGTGATCCACACGGTGAAGAAGAACCTGTTCGAGGGGGCGTTGCTCGTCATCGCCATCCTGTTCCTGTTCCTCGGCCACTTCCGCGCCGCGCTGATCGTCGCCGTTGCGATCCCGCTCTCGATGCTCTTCGCGTTCAACTTCATGCTGCGCGCGGGGATCGCCGGCACACTGATGAGCCTGGGGGCGATCGACTTCGGACTCATCGTCGACAGCAGCGTCATCATGGTCGAGAACGCGGTGCGGCACCTTCACGAAGACAAGTCCGAGCGATCGGTCGCGGAGATCGTCGCGGAGTCCTCCAAGGAAGTGCGCAAGCCGACGATGTTCGGCGAACTCATCATCATGATCGTGTACCTGCCGATCCTCGCCCTGTACGGCGTCGAGGGAAAGCTGTTCCGGCCCATGGCGCTGACCGTGGTCTTTGCGCTCACCGGCTCGATGATCCTGTCGCTGACGCTCATGCCGGTGCTCGCCAGCATGTTCCTGTCCAAACGGACGTCACAGCACGGCGAGCCGTGGATCGTCCTCGCCCTGCGACGGCTTTACCGTCCCGCCGTCGCGTGGGCGGTGGATCACCGCCTGCTCGTCCTGGGCGTCGCGCTCATCATCGTTTGCGGCACCGTGCCGTTCGCACTGAAGCGGGGGTCGATTTTCGTCCCGAAGCTCGATGAAGGTTCGATCGTCATCAACACGCAGCGGCTGCCAGGCGTCTCCATCGAGGAATCCGCCCGCTTCTCGACGGAAATCGAGCGCCTCCTCAAGGCGGAGTTTCCGATGGAGATCCGCTCCATCTGGACGCGCACCGGCACCCCCGAGGTCGCGACCGATCCGATGGGCATTGAAGTCAGCGACGTCTTCATCATGCTGACGCCGCGCGACCGCTGGACGAAGGCGCGAACCAAGGAGCAGCTCCAGAGGGGGATGGATGTGGCGTTGCGCCGCCTGCCAGGCATGAAGTACTCGTTCACGCAGCCCATCGAGATGCGCTTCAACGAGATGATTGCGGGCGTTCGCACGGACGTGGGCGTCAAGATTTACGGCGACGATTTCGACGCGCTTAAAGACAAGGCCGCGAAGGTGGAGGGCATCCTCCGCGGCATACGAGGCGGCGAAAATGCCTCCACGGAACCGATGGTCGGGCAACCGGTTTTGCAAGTGAAGCTCGATCCGGACGCGCTGTCGCGCTATGGGCTGCGGGCACGCGATGTGCTCGACGTCGTGGAAGCGGCGGGCGGCCGCGAGGCGGGCGAAGTGCGGGTCGGTCAGCGCCGATTCCCGCTGGCGGCGAGGATTCCCGATCGCTACACGGACTCGCCGGAGCTCTTCGCCACCCTCCTGATTTCGGCGCCCGACGGCCAGCGGGTACCGCTCTCGAAGCTCGCTCGAGTGGAGCGCCTGAGCGGCCCCATGGTCATCAATCGCGATTGGGGCAAGCGCGCCGCGACCGTGACGGTGAACGTGAAGGACAGGGATCTCGGAGGTTTCGTGTCGGAAGCGGAAGTCGCAGTGCATCGCGAATTGCCCAACGATCGCGTTGAGTTCGGGGGACAGTACGAGAATCTCAAGCGCGCGACGGCTACGCTGGCGTGGGTCGTCCCTCTCGCCCTCCTCCTCATCCTGGTACTCGTGTACTCGACGTACGGAAATGTGCCGGATTCGCTGCGCGTGTTCACCGGGGTGCCGTTCGCCATGGTCGGAGGCGTCTTCGCCCTTTGCCTTCGCGACATGCCGTTCAGCGTCTCCGCGATGGTCGGCTTCATCGCGCTGTCCGGCGTGTCGGTGCTCGCGGACATGGTCATGGTATCGACGATCCGACAGCACCTGGATGCCGGCTTGGCTGTTCGGGATGCGGCCCTGCGGGCGGCGGAGCAGCGGCTGCGCCCTGTGCTCATGACGGCGCTCGTCGCGTCGCTCGGCTTCATTCCGATGGCATTCAACACCGGCATGGGAGCGGAGGTTCAGCGCCCCCTGGCGACGGTCGTCATCGGAGGACTGATTTCCTCAACTCTCTTGACGCTCTTCGTCGTACCCACGCTCTACGTGACGCTCCGAAGCAGGCGCTGATCGCTCGCGCCACGGCCGGCGGCTTGCATTCGCCCGGCGCTGTGCGCCCGTGTAGAATTCCGCTGATGCGGTTCGAGAAGCGCGAGTTCCACCCGGACGAGCACGCGCTCTCGGTGCGCATTTCCCCGGACGGCACGCAGACGGCGCACATCACGAAGGACGCCGTTTACGTGGGAACGCAACGGGCCGTCGGCTGCGCCGGGTGGACCGCCGAACAGCTCGCCTGGTCCCCGGACGGGAAGCACGTCGCGTATGTCGCGAACGTGAAGGACGGGCACTCGGTCGCCTGGGCCACGATCGAGGGGGAGCGCGGGCGCGTGCCGGGAGTCGCCTTCGCGTGGGACCCGTCGGGCGCGGCGCTCTTCATCCTCAACCCGTTCCGGTCCCTTGTCGGCAGACACGAGCTCGGCGCACGCGACACGAAGCGGCTGGGAAAGATCAGCGACGATGCGCATGTCGATTTCCTTCCGCGCATCGCGGTCTCGCCCGACGGCACGCGCGTGGCCTTCACCTGCCGGCGCGAGAAGGAGAACGTCACCGAGCTTTGGACACACGATGGCGCGGGACTTCAGCTGCGGGAGAAGTTCATGCACGCCGACCGACGAGCGTTCCCGTTCTGGTCGCCCAAAGGGCTCGATCTGGGTCTGCTGCTGACCGATCCCGCTGCGACGGTGGAACCCGGCGAAAGCCGAAGCTTCATCCGCGTTTACTCCGGGAGCGACTCCGTGGACCTCTACAAGAATGGGCTCGAGGACCCGGCGGTGTCGCCCACCTGGGCGCCGTCCGGAAAGACCATCCTCTTCCTCCACGCGTCGAAGCCGACGCACTCGTTCGCCAATAACGGGCCGCCCGAACTGACGGCGCTCGAGTGCTCCACCGGCGAACGCACGGCGCTGACAGCCCCGGGCGAATTGTCCGGAACGCCGCGGTTCCTGGACGAGAAGCGCGTGGCGCTCGACGGCGGCCCGACCGCGCATCTGCTGACATTCGCGGAAGCGCTCTAAGCGCGGCAGCTCCGCAATCCACCAGGAGTGGGCCGCCAAGAGGGGCTTGGGATGACCGGTGAATTTCTGTCGCTCCACACGAACCGGGAACTAACACTGAGGTAGCCGAGGAAACAGAGAGAACGTTGGGGGGAACCTTCACGCCCGTCAGAGATTTCTCGGTTCTCTCGGATACCTCGGTGTTGATCGGGTGGATCATCTGTCGCATTGCCGCACGGATCTGTCAGAGTGCTTTGTCGCACGTATTGTCGCGGAGGCCTGACGCATCCCTCCTCCCCTCATCCCAGCTCAGCGCCCCAA
>CAYXVY010000327.1:0-15391 GCA_964468745.1 uncultured Planctomycetales bacterium
AGCTCGACGGCCTGCACCTTCAACTCCAGGTAGGAGGAGTCGATCTCCCACGCGGCCAGCTTCTCAAGGAGCTGCCCCAGCGCTTTGAGCCTCTCGCTCTTCTCACCTTTTGCGACGCCGTCGCGCAGCGTCTTGATCTCCTTCTTGCGCGCCGCGAACTCGTCGAGGTGCTTGAGATAGCCCTGGGGACCCCCCTCCTGGTATCCGGTGCGCGCGTAGAGAGCGCCGTCGCAATCCAGCACCAGGATCGTCGGGAACCCCTGCACGCCGAACTGCTTCTGCACCTTTTCGTTGTAGGCCTTCTGCTCCGCGCTGATCTCCTTCTTCTGCGGGAAGTCGAGCTCGACAAAGACGTACTTGCCCGAGGCGGCCTTCTTCCATTCCGCCTGCTCGAAGACTTCGTCGTTCAGCTTGACGCACCAGCCGCACCAGTCGGATCCGGTGAAATCGACGAGGATGTCCTTGCCGTCCTTCTTCGCAGCCTCGACCGCCTTCTCGATCGTGTCGAAGTGCTTCACTTCTTGCGCGAATGTTGTGCCGGCCATCAGGAGCAGGGCCGCCGAAACGAGCTTCGTCATGCGTAGTTCCTCAATCAGGCTGGAGATGCTACGACGCCCGCCACCGACGGGCCAACGTATTCGCTACGTCGCAGCCGCGCGCGGAATTCCCTATCCGACCAGCCCGATCGACCGCCCGGGGCGATCAGGAAAGATCTCCGCCACCCGCGGATTGCCGAGCCGCTTCTCGACGATCTCCGCGAGAACGTCGCGATAATCCGTCGTCACGGGCAGATCGCCCGGCCCTTCGAGAACGTCGTCGCCGAGACCCGGCCACTTCGCGTACACCTTGCCGCCGCGAATGCCGCCTCCGAGGACGAGCATGACGCTGCCGCGCCCGTGATCCGTCCCAAGGCTGACGTTTTCCTGCACGCGCCGACCGAATTCCGTCATCGCGACCAGCGTCACGCGCGAACGGAACTCGCCCAGTTCCCGCCAGAACGTCGCGATCCCATTCGCGAGTTCCCCCGCGAGGTCGCGCATCGAGCCTGCCTGGATGAAGTGATGATCCCAGCCGTTGAGATCGACACACGCGACTTCGAGCCCCACCTCGGCGCGGATCAGCCGCGCAACCTGCCGTAGGTCGCCGACGAGGGAGCTCTCCTGTACTCGCTCCCCCTCGCGTCGCAGGCGCTCTACCGTCGCCACGGTCTCCAGCACCTGCAGGCCCGCCGCTCCCAGTTCGTCGCGCCGCGACGCGTACAACTTCCTCAGCGACGTCGTGAATTGCGCGCGCTGTTCCGATGGCACATCGACGACGAACTCGTCGAGGCTTCGGACGGCTGAAGCGCCGGGGCTGCCGCGCAGCGATTCCGGCATCGTCTCGGCGATCGCAACCGCCGACAGCGCCGATCGTTCGCCGACCGCCGTACGCAGATGCCGCGCGATCCAGCCCGACCCCATCTCGCGATTGACGGGGCAGCCGCGCTCCATCAAATCTTGTGCCTCGAAGTGCGAGCGCGTCTCGTCAGCGGAGCCCGCGGCATGGACGATCGCGAGCTGGCGGTCGCGAAATGCCTCCATGAGCGGAGTCATCGCCGGATGCAAGCCGAAAAAACCGTCGAGATCGATCGCATGCTCGCCCCGGGCGTCCGGCCGCGCGATCGCGAGCGTCGGACGCGCCTTGTGGTACGCGTCGTCACCGACAGGCGGGATGAGGCCGAGCCCGTCCGCGCCACCGCGCAGGAAGACCTGCACGAACACGTCGCGCTGCGGCCCGCGCGGCGAAAACGAACAGCGTAGGAACGAGCGACGCGAATGCATGACTAAAACCTCTGAAATCCTGGCGACGCCAGCAGCAGCGCCGTCGAAATGGGAGTTACCACGGCGCCGATCGCCTCGCTCTCCTCTGTCGTGGGGGAACGACCCAGCATGTGCGCGGCGAGCGCGCCCGCATCCTTCATCGCGATTTTCGGCTGCGTACCCTGCACGCGGTGACCGGCAAGATCGAGGGCGAAGTTCCAGCGCCACAGCAGAGTTCCGAGCCAGGGCTGCGGTTCCTCGGGATACCCGTCGGGCGTCGGATACTGGAACGGCCCTTGCCCCATGCGCAGGAGCCACGATTGCACGCTGCGGCCGCCGTCCGTGTCCGCGTCGACCGCGCGCAGGGCAGACACTATAAAGTGGAACGGCCGTTTGAGTCGGGTGCCTCGCGACTCCCGGAATTCGGTCGATGCAAAGAGGGTTCGCAGCGTCGCACGAATCTCTCCATTCGATTCCAGGAACGACTTCGCGACGCCATCGACCGCGGTCGCCGGAGGATCGTCGGCGATGAAACGGCGGCACAGCTTCCATGCGAGATACCGCGCGGTCGACGGATGCCGGGCGACGATGTCGAGCAAATGGTCGAGGTCGCGCTCTCCCTGCCCCGCGGGAATCAAGACTCCCAGCACGCGCTTCTCTCCGTCGTCGTGGAAGTCGGGCTCGAAGAACACGCGGCCGCGATTCCAGCCGTGCTTCACGCGCCAACCGGTGAGGCAACGCGCGGCCTCCATCACGTCCTTTTGTGTGTACCCGCCGTGGACCCCCAGCGTGTGCAGCTCGAGGAGCTCGCGTGCGTAGTTCTCGTTCGGCCCCTCGGCGCCATTCGCCTTCCGATTTTCGTGCCCGTCGAGGTAGATGAGCATCGCCGGGCTTAGCGCCGACGCGCGCACGAGATCGCGGAAGTTTCCGAGTGCGTGACGGCGGATCACGTCGCGATCGTCCACCGTCTTGAACCACGCGCAGTCGCCCTTGCCGATCGAGATGTTGAAGTGGTCGGACCAAAAATGGACAACGATCTCGAAGAGCTGCCGCTTCGAGTACGTCGATCGGAGAATCGTGTGGCGCAGCAGCTCGGCCTCGACAACGTCGCGCTTGTACTCGAACATGTCGCCGGCCGTCGCGTGCAGCGTCTCGAAACGGCGCGCACGGATATCGCACGCCATGTCGTCGATGCCCGACGGATCGAGCTGTCGATCGATCCACGCGTCGACGCCCGCGGTGCGTATCGCGTCGAGGTCGCCGGGGCGAGGGCCGAACGTGCAGCGGTTCAGCAGGTGCACCGAGAGATCGATCGTCGGATCGGAAGGAACGGATGTGCCCGCCGGTGCGCCGTCGAGTTTCCGCGCGAGAAAATTCCACGTTTTAGCGGAGTCGCAGCCCGCCAGCGCCGCGGCTCCACCGGCCACGAGGATTGTTCGACGAGTCGGATTCACACCAGGACCTCATTCTTTGCGGGGACGGCAACCTCCACGCGAGGCGCCGCAGGTTGACGCATCGAGAGCAGTGCGGCACCCACGCCCGACAGCAGCGCGAGCGGCAGGAAGACGAACCACCCGAAGATGGGGAGAAGCGCCGCCAGGTAGATCACGACCCAGCCGCGGATCACGGCCTTCCAGGGGCGTTCGGCGTCCGCCGGAGAGGGCAGGCGCGAGCCCACGAAGCGCGAGAGCCCCGCGCATCCGGCGAAGGAGAACAGGAGGACCGACAGAATCACCGCGCCGCCAACGACCTTGATCGCGGGATGCGGCGCGTTCAGCAGCGCCACGCCGAGGAAGAAGACGGCGAGGCCGACGAAGACGCCGACCGCCATCGTCGAGTACGGCCGCGTGCGCAGCCGCGCTTCGGAGCGCACCGTCCATTTCGGGAAGAGCGCGTGGCAGAGGAGACCGATCGAGGTGAGGCAGATCCCGAATCCGGCGATCAGCGAGATCACCATGATGGTGTCGGACATGGTCATAGCTAAATCCTCCTCTAAACCTATCCGAGGATACCCCGCAAACCTCTCGCCGGTTTCGGATCCAGACGCCAATCCCAACCAGATCCCGATCGGGGTGCGCAAGAGACTGCGCAGTCAACGCGCATTCCGATAGGGTTCGCATGGCACGGGACTTGCGATCGCTCCCCCATGAAGATCGGCCTCATTGCCGTCAGCGGCGTCCGCATCTACAACGAGCGGCTCACGCGTCTCGGAATCACCCTCCCCGGCTTCGTGGAGCGAGCAAAAGTGATCGCCAGCATGCCCTCGCTCGGCCTCCTCACGCTCGCGGGGGCGACTCCGGAGCGCTTCGAAATCGAGTACGTCGAGAGCCCGGATGGAGACGTCGCGGCGCTGAAATCGTACGACCTTGTCGCGATCAGTTCGTTCACAGCGAAGAGCGACGTGATGTACGCGATCGCCGATCACTATCGCGCGCGCGGAACGACCGTCGTCCTTGGCGGCCTGCACGTGACGCTCTGCCCCGATGAGGCGTCCCTGCATGCCGACGCGATCGTCGTCGGCGAAGGGGAGCTCGCATGGCCCCTGCTTCTCGCGGACTGGGAGGCAGGGCGGCTTCAGCCCGCCTATCGGACCGCGTTCCGCGACGTCCACCTCGCCTGCGCACCGCTCCCGCGCTACGACCTCCTCGACATCGATCGCTACAACCGGATGCCGGTGCAGACGTCACGCGGGTGCCCGCTCGACTGCGACTTCTGCGCAGCGTCGAAAATCTTCGGCGGGTACAAGCTCAAGCCGGCCGAGCGCGTGACCGCAGAGATCCGCGCGATCAAGCAGCGCTGGCCGCACCCCTTCATCGAGCTCGCCGACGACAACACTTTCGTGAACAAGGCATGGTCGAGAGACCTGGTGCGCGCGATTGCGGCGGAAAACGTGCACTGGTTCACCGAGACGGACATCTCCGTCGCCGACGATCCGGCCTTACTGGACCTCCTGGCGGACAGCGGCTGCCGCCAGCTTCTGATCGGCCTCGAATCGCCCAACGCGCAGGCGCTCGACGGCATCGAGGCACACAACTGGAAGGCGAGACAGCACGACCGGTATCGCAGCGCGATCGACGAGATCCAGTCGCGCGGCATCAGCGTGAATGGCTGCTTCATCCTCGGGCTCGACGGCGACACGCCGGCCGTGTTCGAGGACGTCGAGCGCTTCGTCAAGTCGAGCGGGCTCATCGAGGTGCAGGTGACGGTGCTGACCCCCTTCCCCGGCACGGCGCTTCACGCCCGACTCAAGCGAGAGGGGCGGCTGCTTCGCGAGAAATACTGGGAGCGGTGCACCCTGTTCGACGTGAACTTCGTCCCGAAGCGGATGACGGTCGAAGATCTCGAGGGCGGGCTCGAGTACCTGATGCAGTCGCTCTACTCGGCGGAGGAGACGGAGCGGCGCAAGCGTCACTTCGCATCGCTGGTGCGAGCACGACGCGCGAGTGTTGCATGACAGGAGCGAAGAACATCAAGTGGGGCCTCGCGCTGCTGGCCTTCGGCCTCGCGGGCGGGCTGGCGATGTCGCTCTATGCGTTTCGTCCCATCGTCGCGCCTCCCCCGTCGCTCGACCGCTACGACGACCTGCCGCGGCGGTTGCTGCGGCTCGCGCATATCGCGGCGATCATGCTACCGCTCCTCAACATCGCGATCGGCTCGTGGCTCGACCGGCTCCGCCTGTCGATGACCGCGAAACGGCTTTCAAGTGCCCTGCTGCTCTTCGGCGCCATCGGCCTGCCCGCGACGCTCGCACTCGAAGCGTGCTGGACGCCCGCGCAATCGCTCCACGTCTCGGGCGTTCCAGCCGTTGCGTTCTGCCTCGGCATTTTCGTCACGAGCTGGGGCGCGCTGCGGACGCCGCTGCGCTACTTCACCGGCACCGTCGTCTCGCCGGACGTCTTAAAGGGGCCGGTGTCGAAGACGAACGTCGCCTTCTCGTCTCCCGCCAGTTTCTTCTCGCCGGGCGACCACTCGCCCGCACCGCCGCCGCCTCACCCGTAGGTGCAGCCCCCCGATGCCAGTTCCGTCTCACCGGACGTCACTTTCCATTTCGGCACCGGTCGCGCATTGTCGCGCACGACGGACAGTCCGACTCCATTGTGCCCTGCGATGCCAAACTGGATCATGACCTTGCCCTGGTGCCGTTGCGTCTTCACCTTGAGCCGCACCGTGTCGTCTATTTCGAGCTTCGTCTCCGCGTCTTCCTTGACTTCAATCGCGGGCCCCGGCGACGCGCTTCCCGACAGGAACCACTCGACCCCGTCGTGCGTCTTCTCGATGCGGTAATTTCGCACGTGCCACTTTCCCGCGGGCACGTCGATCGCCTCCGGCTTGCCGCTCCAGGCGAGACGGAGCTGATGATGCCCGCTGACGAGCAGCGCGGATCCGCGGTCGAACGAGGGCGCGACCTTTCCGTACTTCACGCCGTCCTTGCGCGCCGTGCCCGGCTCGATCTTCGTCGGCGGCGTCGCTTCCTTCGATGTCAGGTACGCGATGAGGCCCGCCCGGGCCTTGTCGTTCGATCCCTCTCAGGCGGTTGTTTTCACCATGTCGAGCCACGCGCGGTCGGTGCGCAGGCTCGTGTCGGGAACGAAATGACAACTCGCGCAGCGGGACGTAAACGTCTTCTTCGCCTGGACGATCACCTCATCCTGCGCCAGCAGAGCCGCGACCAGCAGGAGAACGCTCATTTCGGCACCTCGTATTCGTAGACCTTGACCTCGCCGCGCGTCGGGTTGTCGCTGCGATTGTCGGCGTCCCCCACGACGATGCGCTTCGAGGTCGCGCCCAGGACCACGTGCGCCGCGGGCAGGGGGAAGAACTTGCGGTCGCTCCGGCGGAGCAGGCCGCCGCGGCCGGCATCGTTGGCAATGACGGCGAGCCAGTCCTTGTCGATCACGGTCACGACCCCGACGTTGTTGCCGTTGAAGATCGTCTCCGATTTCTTCGACACCACGTCGTAGCGTTCGAGCGCCCACGGCTTGCGATCGCCGCCCCCCGGGGTGCGATGGTAGAAGATCGCGGCGCTATCGACGTCCCAGAAGATGAGCGGCGGGCCGCTGAACGTGACGTCCTCCGTCGGGAATTTCTCCGAGTCGGTCACCTCACGCAACTTGAGGTCGACGACGCGCAGGCGGAAGCGCTTGTCCTCTGCGTAGACGAGGAAGGCCGCACGCGTGCCGTCGGGCGAGACGCGCAGCGTCATGGCGACCTCGGCGGCCTTCGATTCGTGGATCGTCTCGGCGGCGCCGCCGAACCAGGAGCGCAGGCGGTAGCCCCCCAGTTTTTGCGCACTCTGCTCGATAAAGAGGAGCTTCTCGCCGGCGAACGAGTATGCGAAGACGTTTTCGGCGGCCTCGACCTTCGAAACCTTGTCCCCCTCGATGATCGCGACGCAGGCGGGATCGCCCGAGCGGTGCAACTTGTCGTTTTGCGTGGCGAATGCGGCGATGCGTTTCCCCTCGGGTCCGAAGACGCCCGGGCCCGCGCTTGCGATATGCATGTCGATGACGTCGACGGGCGAGGTGAAGATGTCGCGGATGGGTTTTCCGTTTTCGTCGGCGAGGGCGACGATGACGTTCTTCGACGGCTGCTTGTAATAGAGGATTGCGGCGCCGTCGTGCGAGAAGACGACGGGGACGAGCAGCGCGCCGGGGAGTTTTTCGCGCGGCGTGAGCTTGATGGGATCGCCGTTGACCTGGAGAAACAGGACAAGAGCAGTGATGAGCATAGGGTGCGGATTATACGACGCCCGGAATTCTTTTGCGATTCCACTTGACTAGTGAACGATCGTTCACTATACTGTCTTTACTTCAATGGACTCTCTTACCCCTCGACAGGAACGCGTGCTTTCGACGGTCCTCTCTCTCTCCCGTCGGCACGGCGTTCCTCCAACTTATCGCGAGCTGGGTCGCGCGCTGGGGATCGCATCCACACAAGGAGTTCGCCGGCACCTCGAGGCGCTGGCGCGCAAGGGGTACTTGAGGATGCGTCCCACGGCGCGCGGCCTGGTGGTCGCGAAAGAGGCCAGCGGAATTCCGATCGTCGGGCGCATCGCGGCGGGGCGCCCCATCGAGGCCTTGGAGAACTTCGAGGGGACGATCGATTTCGGGACGTACCCCGACACGTTCGCAGTGCGCGTCGTCGGGGAGAGCATGATCGAGGCGGGGATCCAGGAGGGGGATCTTGCGATCGTGCGCGCGACGGAGCGCGTCGAGAACGGGAAGATCGCGGCGGTCGCGGTGGATGGAGAGGCGACGGTCAAGCGCGTCCATGTCACGCCGGAAGGGCTTCGGCTCGTGCCGGCGAATCCGAAATACAAGGAAGCGGTCGTGACGGGGGAAGACGTCCGCATCCTCGGCGAAGTGGTGGGTATCGTTCGAAAGTTCTGATCCAGCTGGGAGTGGTTTATGTCCCCCCGCGAGCAGGTGGATGATCCTCTCGCCTGGGTGATCGCGCGATTCGAAAAAGGCGCGATCCACCCGGTCGGCTTCCGCTGGAAGCAGCGCGAGTTCGCCGTCACCCGCGTCAACGCGCGATGGACCGACCGCTCGACGCGCCCGATCCGCTGGTGCTTCGCGATCACCGCCGGCAGCGGCGAGGTGATGGAGCTCTGCTACCGCGAGGGTGATCCCATCTGGTACGTCACCGCGGTGGATACGCCATGAAAACAACCGTGCTGCATCTCGACATCGACGCGTTCTTCGCGTCGGTCGAACAATTGAAAAATCCGGCCCTGCGCGGCCGGCCGGTGATCGTCGGCAACGGCGTCATCGCGTCCTGCTCGTACGAGGCGCGCCGCTACGGGTGCAAGGCCGGGATGCCGATCAGACAGGCCCTCCGGCTCTGCCCCGCGGCGGCCGTCCTCGACGGCGACCATTCCGCCTACCGCTGCTTCACCGACGCGATCTGGGAGATCCTGCGCGACTTCACGCCGACGATCGACACCTACCTCGACGAAGCCTACGGCGACCTCACCGGCAGCGAGCGCCTCCTCGGCCCCCCGATGGAGATCGGCCGCACGATCAAGCGCCGCGTGAAGGACGAGGTCGGGCTCGACGTGACCGTCGGCGTCGCCTCCAACCGCATGATCGCCAAGATGGCCGGCCAGGCGGTGAAGCCCGACGGCCTCGCCTTCGTGCCCTGGGGAGAGGAGGAAACATTCCTCACGGCGCGGCCGGTCGACGACCTGCTCGGGGTCGGGCCCGTCACCGCGGCGATGTTCCACGACATGGGGATCCGGACGATCGCCGACCTGCGCAAGATCTCGCTCGACGTCATGGAGGCGATCCTCGGCAAGAACGGCGTCTGGCTCTTCGAGCGCTCACGCGGTCGCGACACGCGGCCCGTGCACGAACGCGAGATGCCGACGACGATCTCGCGCGAGACGGCGCTCGCCGATCCGACGAGCGATCCCGCGGCGGTGCGCGGCTTCCTTCAATATCTGCTGGAGCGCGCGATGTCGACGGTGCGCCACCAGGGACTCACGGCAAAGACGGTGCGCATGCGCGTGCAGTACGAGGACGGCCCGCGCGAAGAGATGTCGCGCACGCTCGCCGCGCCGACGACGATCGACGAGGACATGATGGCGGCGGTGGACGAACTGCTTCCCCGCGCCTGGACGCGCAGGGTCAGCATCATGCGTCTCGGGATCGTGCTTTCGAACTTCGCGTTCGACGATCCGCAACCGGAGCTCTTCGAGGTGCGCCGGAACGCGCGCCTCGAGCGGCTGCACAAGGCGCTGGACAGCATCCGCGACAAGTATGGTCACGCATCGGTCGTGGCGGGGGCCTCCATCGGGCTGCTCGACCAGCTCAAGCAGGACTCCTACGGCTACGTCCTCAGAACCCCTTCGCTCACTAAATAACCAGCAAGACACCAAGGCACAAGAAGCCCCTCTTTGTGTCTTCGTGCCTTGGTGGTGAAAAAAGGTGGCTCATGGTCCCCCTGCGGGTGCGATCGAACTATTCGTTGTGTGCGGGCGGATCGACCATCGAGTCCCTCGTCGCGACGGCGAAGTCGCTCGGCTTCAAGGCCCTCGCGCTCACCGACGTCGACGGCCTTTACGGCGCGGTGAAATTCTTCGTCGAGGCGAAGCGTGCGGGGATCACCCCCCTCATCGGCGCGCAGCTTGCCCCGAGCGGAGTCGAGGGGGTCGGCAATCTCACGCTGATCACGCGATCCCGCGACGGCTACGCCAACCTCTGCTCGATTCTCAGCCGCCACCACCTCGGTCACGCGTACGACATCGCGCAGTTCCAGAAGGATCTGCACTTCATCACGGAAGACATCGCCACGGCGCGCTCGCTTCAGGGTAAAGTCGACCGGCTGTGGCTGGAACTCGTCCGGCCGGGGCGATCCGTCACGCACGAGTTGGCGATCCGCGCAACGGGCCTCCCGCTCGTCGCGTCGCTCGACGTCCATATCGCGACCCCCGCCGACGCGCGCACGCTCGACGTGCTCTCGGCGATCCGCGAGACGCGGACGCTCACGCTGGCGCCGCACGAGAACTATCTCCGCGTCATCGACTTCTCCGACATCCACGACCACTCCGACGCGATCGCCGCCGACGCGGCATGGGACTTTCTGCCCGCGCCCACCGTCTTCCCCCGCTATCCGACGGACGACGCCCACGCGCTGCTCCGCTCGCTCTGCGAAGCGGGGCTGGCGCGTCGCTACTCTCCGATCTCCCGCGAGGCGCGCGAACGACTCGAGCACGAGCTGCGCGTCATCGCGAAGCTCCACTTCGAGGAGTACTTTCTCGTCGTCCACGACATCGTCCAGGCCGCGCGCGCGCAGAAGGCCCCCGTCGCGGGGCGCGGCTCGGGGGCGTCGAGCCTGGTCGCCTACGTCCTCGGCATCACGAACGTCTGCCCCCTCAAGTACCGCCTGCAGTTCGAGCGCTTTCTCCACGAGGGGCGCACCGACTATCCGGACCTCGACCTCGACTTCTGCTGGCGGACGCGCGAGTCAATCATCGACTACGCGTTCGAGCGGCACGGGCGCGATCGCGTCGCGATGGTCTCGTCGCACATCACGTTTCAGCACCGCGGCGCGTTCCGCGAGGCGGCGCGCGCGCACGGATTGTCCGACGAGCAGATCTCACGGGTACGACGGGCGGTGCCGATCGAGTACGAGGCACCGATCGGCGGGATCCCGGAGCGGTGGCTCCGGAGCCTCCCCATCGACCCGCACCGCTTCCGCACGATCGTCGCCGACGCACGCCGCATCCTGGGATACCCGCACCACCTCTCGGTGCACCCGGGCGGGATCGTCATCGGACAGGAGACGATCGACCGCCACACGCCGGTTCAGATGGCCGACAAGGGAGTCGTGATTTCCCAATTCGACAAGGACGGCGTCGAGGCGGTCGGGCTCGTGAAGATCGACCTCCTCGGCAATCGCGGCGTGTCGACGGTTCAGGCCACCTGTGCCATGACGGGCATCGATAGTGAAACGATCCCCGATCACGACGCGATGACCGTCGAACTGCTGCGCGACGGGCGCACGATCGGGGTCAACCAGATGGAGTCGCCGGCGATGCGGCATCTCCTCCAGCAGATGCGGCCGAACGGAATCGCCGAGGTGATGAAGTGCCTCGCCCTGATTCGACCCGGGGCCGCCTCCGTCGGCGGAAAAGATCACTTCATCCGGCGGCATCGCGGGATGGAGCCGTGGACCGTCCACCCGAAGCTCGCACCGGTGCTCGGCGACTCGTACGGCGTGATGCTCTACGAAGACGACGCGATGCTCGTCGCGGCCGCGCTGGCCGGCGCCTCCCTCGCGGAGGGGGACCGATTCCGCAAGAAGATCCAGAAGTGCCGCACCGACGACCAGCGCCTCGCCCTCTCGCGCGAGTTCCTGTCGAAGTGCGCGGCGGCGGGGACGCCGATGGAGCTCGCGAAGGAGCTCTGGATCCAGATGGCGAAGTTCAACGAGTACTCGTTCTGCATGAGCCACGCGGCGAGCTACGCGCAGCTCTCGTACGCGGCGGCGTGGCTGCGGTCCCACCGTCCGCTCGAGTTCTGGGTCGCGGCGCTCAACAACAACCAGGGGATGTACGAGAAACGGGTGTATATCGACGAGGCCAGACGCGGCGGGATCGCGACGCAGGGCGTCGACATCAATCGCTCGCAGGTGGAGTTCAGCAAGGAGGGCGATCACGTCCGCGCCGGCTTCAACTCGATCATGGGGCTCGAGGAGAAGTCGATCGCATCGATCCTCGAGAACCGCCCGTTCGAGAGCCTCTTCGACTTCGTCTGCCGCTGTCCGATGAGCTTTCCCAACGCGAAATCGCTCGTGCTGTGCGGGGCGTTCGACTTTCTCAACCGCCCGCGGCCGGAGATGGTGCTGGAGCTGTCGGCGTCGTGGAAGCGCAAGAAGCCGATGCGCGTGCCGAAGGGGAAGGACTTCACCCCGTTCGAGCGCGCGCGTCACGAGTTCGAACTGACGGGGCTCTGCCTCCCGATGCATCTCCTCGAGCTGCTGTGGCCGCATCGCAGCGAGAAAGGGCTGACCGACAGCCGCGTCATCCGTGAGCGTCCCGGCCAGTTTGTCCGCGTCGCCGGCGTGCTCGACGCGCTGCGCCTCGCCGACACGATGAAGGGGGAGACGATGGAGTTCGTCACGCTCGAGGACGAGCACTCCGTGTTCGAAGTCACCCTCTTCCCCACCGTCTACCGCCGCTTCGCCGCCGTCGCCAGGACGCACGGGCCGTACGTCGTCGAGGGGATCGTCGACGATAATCTCGGCTCGCTCACGATCAACGCGTCGCGCATCGAGCGACGCGAGCCCGCGACACGCATCAGTCCCGCAGACGTAGCGCGCCTCGGCAAGGGATGGGCGGTCGGGCAGATGCCCAAGGTGGACGCGATGAAGCGCGTGGTCGAATAGGATGGAGTCGTGACGGAACTTCGCGTCGGCCCGGCCGGATGGTCCTACGAGGACTGGAAGGGACCGGTCTATCCAAAGCCCGCGCCGACCGGCTTCGACGCGCTCGAGTACGTCGCGCGCTACTTCGACACCATCGAGATCAACTCGACGTTCTACCGGCCGTGCGTGCCGCAGATGAGTGAGACGTGGGCGCGCCGTACGCCCGACGGCTTTCTCTTCACGGCGAAGCTCTGGGAGAAATTCACCCACGACAAGGAAGGATTCACCGCGGCCGATGCGCGCCTCTATCAGGACGGGCTCGCGCCCCTGCTGGCGGCGGGCAAGCTCGGGGCGCTCCTGCTGCAGTTTCCGTGGTTCTTCCGCGACGCGCCCGAATCGCGCGACCGGATCCGCGCGATCGTCGATGAGTTCGGCGACTGGGCGCCGCTGGTCATCGAGGTACGGCACAAGTCGTGGCTCGAGGGGCTCGATTTCCTGCGCGAGCTGAAGCTCGCCTTCTGCAACATCGACCAGCCGCATTCTTCGTCGTCGATCCAGGAGACCGACATCGTGAGCGGACCCGCCGCGTACGTACGCCTCCACGGCCGCAACGCGAAGGCGTGGTTCTCGAAGGAAGCGGATCGCGACCAGAAATACGACTATCTCTATTCGATCGACGAGCTCAAGCCGTGGCTCGAGAGGGTGAAGGGGATGGCGGGCGATATCGCGTACGTCATCTTCAACAACCACTTCCGCGGACAGGCGCTCGTCAACGCACTCCAGTTCAAGCGGCTTCTGGGGCAGCCGATCGACATTCCGCCGGAGCTGCTGTCCGCCTTCCCGGGCGCGCTATAGCCTCGCACGCGCGGCACGCACAGGCCTCGCCGGCGAATTGAGGCGTGTGCAATCCCGAAACAGGCTTCTCAATGGGTCGCGAAGGCTCAAAAAGGGGGAAAGTGCTCCGGCTGAACGTGGGTCCGGCACTTTCAAACGGGAAAGTGCCGCCCAGACGTCGGGCGGTGCACTTTATATTTTGAAAGTGACCGACCCAAGAAGGGACCGATCACTTTCCCGTTTGAAAATGGCTCGGCAGAGTTCCGCCGAGTCGCTTTCCCGTTGGAAAGTGGCGCACTCACGCCCGGGCGGATCACTTTCCTTCTGGAAAGTGGTTCTCCGCAACCTCTGTTCCCCACTTGTAGATTTACAAATGCTCGGTCGAAGCTCAGCCAAGTCACTTTCCCGTTTGAAAGTGACCCGCCTGAGTTCCCTGTGGACACTTTTTAAACACGCGCGTGCGGCGACGGCGAAATCCCCTCTGCACTCGTCAATGTCAGACGAGCGCAGGAATCCGGCTTAACGCCGGGATCGCGGAACTGCTCAAAGAGAGGCCGCAGATTCCATCCATCGGAAGAAACCCTGCGCTCTCGTCAGGTCCTCTTCTGCGACCTCGGCGTTTACAAACGCCGCTTTTCGAGGAACTCCTTGCGCGACGCCACGATCTCCTCCGCCAGCGACGCCGGCAGCGGCTCGTAGTGCTCGAAGTGCATAGTGAACGTCCCCTTGCCGCTCGTCAACGTGCGGATCTGCGTCGCATAGCCGAACATGAGCGCCAGCGGCACCATCGAGTCGATGATCGTAAGCGGGCCGCGCGTCTCGATCCCCTCGATCCGCCCGCGCCGCCCCGCGAGATCCCCGTTCACCGAGCCCAGGTACTCCGTCGGCGCCGTCGCCTGAACCGACATAAGCGGCTCCAGCAGGATCGGCCCCGCCTTGCGGAAGGCGTCCTTGAACGCCATCGACGAGCAAATCATGAACGCGCGCTCGTTCGAATCGACGTCGTGATAATCGCCGTCGAACAGCGTCACGCGCAGATCGACGATCGGGAAGCCGGCGTACACGCCCTTTTGCATCGCCTCGATCACGCCCTTCTCGATCGCGGGCACGAATTCCTTCGGGACGTTGCCGCCCCGGACCTCGTTCACGAATTCGAAGCCCGATCCCGCCGGCAGCGGCTCGATGCGCAGACTCACGCGCGCGAAATCGCCGCGCCCGCCGGACTGACGGATGAGTTTCTGATCCACCTCGGCCACGCCCGTCGCCGTCTCGCGATACGCGACCTGCGGCCGCCCGACCTTCGCGAGCACGTGGTACTCGCGCCTGATCCGGTCGACAAGGATCTCGAGATGCAGTTCGCCCATGCCGCTTATGATCGTCTCGCTCGTCTCGGGATCCGTCGTCACGATGAACGTCGGATCCTCTTCGCCGAGCTTTTGCAGAGCGTACGACAGCTTGTCTCGATCGTTTCTCGATTCGGGCGTGAGGCTCTGCGAGATCACCGGCGCCGGGAATTCGATCGCCTCGAGCACGACAGGGTTATCCTCGTCGCACAGCGTGTCCCCCGTCAGCGTCTTGTCGAGCCCGATGACCGCTCCGATTTCGCCGACGCGCAGCACGTCCCTGTTCTCCGCCCGGTTGGCGTGCATCTCGAGGACGCGCCCGATGCGCTCGCGGTGATTGCGCGTGGAATTCCAAACGTATGTTCCCGCGCGCACCTCACCGCGATAGACGCGCACGTAGACGAGCTTCGCGTGACGGTCGCTCACAACCTTGAACGCGAGCGCCGCGGGCGCCCCCTCCTCGATCTTCGGCGCGGGAAGATAGTGCAGAACGCCGTCGAGCAGCGGCTGGATCCCGATGTTGCGCGCGGCCGAGCCGCAGTGCAC
>CAYXVY010000328.1:0-12151 GCA_964468745.1 uncultured Planctomycetales bacterium
GAAGTCGCGACCGACCACGGCGACCATCCGTACGGTCACGAAATGCCGTGCGGCGAGGGCGAAGTGCGTTGCGGAGCCGCCCAGCAGATTATCTCGGCGCCCCGCCGGCGTCTCGAGCGTGTCGAATGCGACCGACCCCACGACCAGCGCCGCTTTCATAACTTCATCGCCTCATCCAATCGAGCCAGGACCTTCTCGGCGCCCAGAATCAACAGCGTGTCATGAATCGGTGGGCTGACCGTGCCCCCGGTCACGGCGACACGCAACGGCTGAGCGACCTTCCCCATGCCGACTCCCCGCTCCTCGCTGACCGCCTTGATGACTGCATCGATCCCTGCCGCGTCCCAACTGGGCAACGCGGCGAGCTTGGCGCGCAACGCACGAAGCAGGTCCTTGTCCTTCAGGAACTTCTCGACCGCCTTCGTGTCGTAGTCAATCGTCGAAGCAAACGCGAACTTTGAGGCCGGGACGATTTCATCGAGTCGCTTGATCCGCTCATGAAGCTGCCGCACGGCCTCGCGCACCTTTTCTACCGGCTGCGCACCGTAGGCGGATTCGATGTAAGGCCGTGCAAGATCGGCGAGCCGCTCGATCGGACATTTCCTGATGTACTGGCCGTTCATCCAGAGGAGCTTGTCCACAAGAAAGCGGGCCGGCGTGTTGCCAATCCGCTCGACGGTGAACAGTTTCACCATCTCATCGAGAGTCATCAATTCGATGTCCTTCCCGGGTGACCAGCCCAGCAGCGCCATGAAGTTGATGATGGCCTCGGGCAGATATCCCAGCGTTCGACATTCGCCGACCGAGACCGGCAGCCCCATCGCTCTGTACTTCTCAGTCTCCCGCTTCGACAGCTTCGTGCCGTCCGGCGCAAAAATCAGCGGCATGTGTCCGAATTCCGGCGGTGGCCAGCCAAGCGCGCGATAGATGGAAATCTGCTTCGGCGTGTTGGGGAAGTGCTCGTCGCCTCGGAGGACATGGCTGATGTTCATGTCGTGATCGTCGACCACGACCGCGAAGTTGTACGTGGGGAAGCCGTCCGACTTGATGATCACCAGGTCCGGATCGGGCGTGGTATCGATCGCCGACGGGCCGTGAATCAGGTCCTTCCAGGCGATACGCTCTCGATCGATCCTGAAATAGAGCGCGCGCCCCTTCTCCGGATCCTCCTGCCAGTAGGCACGCCCCTTCGCTTCAAGCTCCCGTGCGAGCGCCGTGTATCGATCAAGACGGAGACTTTGATAGTGCGGCCCCTCGTCCCACGTCAGCCCGCACCAGGCCAGTCCATCCTTGATCGTCGCGAGTGCTTCGTCGCGATTGCGCTTCTGATCGGTGTCCTCGATTCGCAGGACGAACGTGCCCCCTTCGTGCCGTGCGAAAAGGTAATTGTAGAGCGCGGTCCGAAGGCCCCCGATGTGCAGATCGCCGGTCGGCGACGGCGCAAAGCGTACTCGGATGGGCATGGCGGGGCGGGATTATAGCAGTCACGCACGAACCTGACGAGCAGGTTGCCCATCGGTCCGTCCAGGGCTGCCAGCATGGCAGCGAGATCGCGAGGAAAGCGATAGGGACTACCTGCGCTCGGGCCCGGAAGTGTCGGGAAGGCACCGAAGCGCGTTCCGGTGTGCGCCGGAGCGTCCGGACAGCGACCGTGACGCTTTCCGGAGGATTCCAGCCGTTATGCTCCGACCAGGCGAGCCACCCCGCGCCCCACCCAGACGGCCGCGACGCACAGGACGACGCTCGCGGCGGCATACCCCAGAGCCTTTCCCGTGGCGCCGTCTCTAAACATCCCTTCTGCCTCAGCACCGAAGGCCGAAAACGTCGTGAAGCCGCCGAGTACTCCGACCGCGAGAAAGAAGCGCCAGTTCGAGTCGATCAGCTCACGACGCTCCAGCGCGTGCATCACGATGCCCATCAAGAGGCAACCCACGACATTGATGGCCAGCGTCCCAGCGGGGAAGACCGAGGGGGACACCAACCGTGCCATCCCCGCGCCCACGCCCCATCGTGCGACGGCGCCGAGCCCGCCACCGATGAACACGCCCAGGACGCGCGCGAGCACTAGCGCACCGGATTCGTGAGCGTGCCGATGCCGGCGATCGACAAGGAAACGCGATCGCCCGATTTTAGGAAGATGGGCGGATCGCGAAACACCCCCACACCGGCGGGGGTGCCCGTCGCGATGACATCGCCAACCTCAAGCTCGAAGCAGGCGCTCATGTACTCGATGAGGGCGGGCACGTCGAACACCATGTCCTTGGTTGTGCCCTTCTGTCGGGTCTCCCCATTGACGCGAAGTTCGATCGCGGCATCCGCGTGCTTGATCTCGTCTGCCGTGACAACGACGGGGCCCATCGGCGCAAACGTGGCGCAGCTCTTCCCGCGGAACCACTGCTTGTCGGCATGCTGGATGTCACGGGCGGAGACGTCGTTGAAAATCGTGTATCCGAATACGTGCTTCAGGGAGTCGTTACGCTTGATCTGGTAGCCTGCTGTGCCGATCACCACGCCGAGTTCAACCTCAGGGTCTACTTTCTGCGAAATCGCGGCGGGGATGACGATGTCGTCCCCATCGCCGATGACGGCATTGGACGCCTTGGCGAACAGCAAGGGCGCAGTGGGTGGATCCTTCTTCTGCTCGATCGCGTGGTCGCGATAGTTGAGTCCCACACAGACGATTTTCGGCGGGCGCAGGATCGGTGCGCGCAGCCGCGCGTCCTTCAGGGGCATGCACACCTTTCGGTCCTCGTGCATGGCGTTGAAATCGACGTCGCCCAATTTCGCGTACGCCCCGGACTCGAGATACTCGCGCAGGTCATGCCATTTGTACGGTCGCCTGAACTGCACGAAATAGGACTGCGCGAGATCGTAAACGTACTGTCCGCGAATGAGCCCCGCGGAGATCTTGTTGCCGTACTGGTATGTGACGAATTTCATGAGGCACCTTGGAAGAGGCGGTGATTATAGGCACGCGGGGCGCGACCCGCTAGAATTCGTCCCCCGCGGAGGCGGCTCGCAGGTTACTGGAAGGGGAAACGGGAACGCACGTGACCCATTGGCGCAACGTCGTCGTGATGTCGGCGACAATTCTCTGCACGATCACTGGCATCTTCTGCTGGTACAGGGTCCTGGCGAATCACCTTCGAGAGTTGGGCGCAACGCCGCTGGCGGTCTCCGTTGCGTTTTGCGCGGCGGGGCTGCTGAATCGCGTACCACAACTCGCCGGCGGCCGGCTGGCGAACCTCTGGGGCCGCAAGCTCGTCATAGTCGCAGCTACGTTCACCATGGGAGCGTGCTTCCTTGCGATGGCGTACGCACCGAACTGGCCGCTCCTGGTGCTCGCCTGGGTCATCTGCTGGACGGCTGGCGGCATCCAGTGGCCCGCGATCCTCACCCTGATTTCGGAGTCCGTCGAAGTCCACCGCCGGAGCTTCACTCTAGGAATCATCGAGGCGCTCACCGTCCTCGGCGTCACGATCGGTCCTCTGATTGGGTCGTTTCTCGAGGAGCGGTACGAGGACAAGATCTACTGCTGGCGCGTGCTTCTGCTCATCTGTGCGGGCATGTACTTCGTTTCGGCGGTCACTCGCATGCTTCTGCTGCGCGAGACGCATCACACGCCCGCGCCGAAGGAGGGAGATCTGCCGGTCGACTGGCGCAGCATCGCGATACCCTCCGCGATCGGCGTCGTCGCCACCGTCCTCTTCTTCCTGACGCTCGACGGTCCCATCGGACCGCTCTTCCTTGAGGACGCCCTCAAGTTGAAGCGACACCAGATCGACAAGGTTTTCGTCCTGTACGGCGCGATCGCGTTTCTCTCGGCGTTCCTCGCCGGATGGATGACGAACCGGCATGGCCCGCGCAAGTCGCTCGGGATCAGCTTTATCATGCTGTTTGGACTGCTTGTGCCCATCGCCGGCACCCACTTTGGTTTGAGCCTGTCGCGAACGACGCTCGTCTGCCTGCTCGTTGCCGTCGCTCTCCCGGCAGAGATCTTCACGGTCGCATTCCAGCGTCTGCAGACCTCCGAGGCCGACCCTCGCCGCCGGGCCGCCAACGTGGGCGGCTACGGTCTCATCATCGGGCTCGTGGCGCCCTGGTCGTACCTTGCAGGCGGGCACGTCTATACTCCAATCGCGCCGGCCGCCCCCTTCGTTGGGGCGGCGGTGGCCGCGGCACTCGCTGTGGTGCTGACCCTGAAGCTCGAGCGCCGATTGAAGGAGTGAGCCTACTGCGGCGCGTCCGCCCAGGATGCCTTCGCCCCGTCCCACCACGTCGCAATCTCCAGGATCTGCGAGCGACGTTCCTCGCCGGTGCCCGCGGCCTCGAATTTCGGGACCTGCGCGCCGGCAATAACAACGAGCGCGTCGTAGGCGTCGCGGCGGATCTGCTCAGACGCATCCTCGGTCTTCATCGCGCGGAGCAGCGCGTCTCCCACATTCTTGAATTTCGCCTTGGCCCCCATCGTGCCGAGACCGCGGCAGACCGCGGCGCGGACCGACGGATCCTCGTCCTTCAATTTGATGGGGGGATTTTCGTCCACCAGTCGGAACGCGAAGGCCTGCGTGAACTGCGTCTGTGCCAGATCGCCCATCGCCAGGGCCGCGCCCACGCGATCCGCCGCCTTCTTGTCCCCCTTGCCGTTATTCAGAATCTCCATGACCTGTTGACCGATCGTCGGGTTCGCTTCGCCGATCGCGCGGATGGCGCGCTGCGCACCATCGCGAACGTTTTGCGCGAGGTCTCGCCGTGCGCGCAGCAGATACAGGTCCGTCAGGGCGCTCCCGTCGGCGATCGCCGACAGCGCATCGCACGCCAACTCGCGAACCAGCGAATTCGTGCTCGTCTTGTCGCTTCCCGTCTCCTCGTGGCCGATCAGGATGCCGAGCGCCTTTACGACCTCGGGGTTCTTCGGCTTGATCATCGCAAGCGCTCGCAGCGCCTGCATTTGCGCACGCTCATTCTCGGGCGCGAGATTCGTAGCCACCTGGATGAGCGTGGCGGCACTGCTGGAATCGCCGACGTACTTCAATGCGCGGGCGGACGCTTCGCGGACCAGGGCCTCGGGGTCGATCAGGCCGCGCTTGTCCAGAGCTTCCCGATCCTGGGAGCTCGCCTTGTCTTTCGGCAGGAATCCCAGCGCGAGGGCGGCGCCGGCCTTCTCGTCCTTGCTGCCGTTACTTAGCTTGTCGCGCAGCTGTCCGATGA
The DNA here is from genome assembly GCA_964468745.1 of uncultured Planctomycetales bacterium. GTDB lineage: Bacteria > Planctomycetota > MHYJ01 > MHYJ01 > JACPRB01 > JACPRB01. The sequence goes on from CAYXVY010000328.1 coordinate 5,212, forward strand.
CCTCCGCGCTCGGATTGAGGCGGGCGAGAGTTTCTGCGACGAACATCCGTGTGGCCGCGCGCGCCTTCTGCACGAGATCGGGCGTGAGCCCCTTCTCGAGATCGGGCATCTCACCGCTGATGTACTTAATCAGCTTCACGATCGCGGACTCGCCGACTTCAATCGCATCCTGCTGCAGGAAGTCCTTCCTGTCGCCGAAGCGCTTGACCGTGCGCTCCGCGCGCCGGAATGCGTCTTCCGGATCAGGGAAAACGTACGCGCGCGCGCGCGTCTCCTTGACGTATTCTTCCTTTTCGAACAGCTGGCTCGGATCGCCCGACTTCCAGCCGCCCGCGAACTTCCAGAAACGCTCGACCAGCGTGATGATGCCTTCGTGCTCCGTCCACCACGCCTTCCACGCGTCGATGCCTTTCTGCCGGATCTCGAGTTGCTTCTTTCGCTTCTCGACATCCTCCTGCATCGTGCGCGCTTTCGGGTCCGGATTGACGAACCCTGCATCGGCGACGTGCGGCTCCGACTCGTACCCGAGATCCTTGCCCGTGATCGCGATCAACGCTGCGTTGGCGCGCGCCCGCACGTCCGACGAATTGTCGGCCAGCGCGATGATCAGCGCAGGGATGCTCTTTACGACCCCAATGCGACCGAGCGCCGAGGCCCCGGCCGCGCGGACCGCCGGCTCGTTTGCATGGTCGCTGTCCGCCTTGTTCTCGACCTCCGGCTGGTACTTCACGATTTCGATCAGCCGGTCCGCCAGCTTGCGCTTGTCCGCGACGACCGTGGTATCGACGGCGCCCGCCGCGATGCAGCAGGCCACGCGCACATTCCGGTCCTTGCTTTTCGTGCCTTCAACCAGCGCATCCACAAGAGCGCCGGACAGCCGGCCCACGGACTCGAGCGCCTTCGCCGCCTCGATCTGCGCGGCGGGATGCTTCACGTCTTTCAACACCGTCGTCAGCGCATCCTGGATCTTCGGAGTGTCGAGCGAGGCCGGAATGTTGTGCCGGATATCGTTCGCCTTCGCGCGCACTTCAACCACGCGCGCCTTGTTCTTGTCGAGGATGCCTTCCACCTTGGGGTTCGTCTTCAGGCCGGCGAGATCCTCGTCCATCTTGTTGGCTTCGTCGTCATATTTGTACGCGTTCGCCCATTCGTCGAAGATCTTATTCAGGGCGAGCGCCGCGCCCGGGCGCAGGTGATCGTCGCTCAGCTTCGCGACGAGCGTCGCGATACCCGCGTCGTCCACGACTTCGGCGAGAAATTCCGCAGCGGCTACGCGCACCACCTCATCGGCGTGCGCGAGCGCCATCGTCAGCCCGTACGTTGCATCCTTGTCGAGCACCTTGATCTTGTCCCATGCGGCTTTTTTCGCATCGAGCACGGCCTGGTGCGATAGCTCCAGTTTCTTCCGCAACTCGATGATGCGCGGATCGCTTTCCGGCGCCTTGATTTCGCTGAGCGCGGTGTTTGTCGTCCGGTCTTCATCCCGAACCCTTGACAGGGTCTCACCGTACTGCCAAAGCCAGACGTCTACGCCTTTGCGCGACGCCTTGTCCTTCGCCCACTCGGCGATTCCCGCCACGTCTCCGAATTCGCTGCCGATCCGCGCGTACGCAGCCAGCGCGTTCAGGACGTTTTCGGGCTGCAGCATCTCATTGCAGCGGCCGATCACCTGCAGCGCGCCCGCCGCCACATCCTTGCGGGGCGGCTGTTCAGCGGCAGCCTTGTCGAGAGACTTCTGAGCCTTCTCGATGGCCTTTTCGTACTTGCGCTCGCCTTCGTGCCGGCGAGCTTCACCGAGCAGCGCCGTTGATGTCTTTTTATCGTCGGTTTGAGCGCCGGCCATTCCGGCAGCCGCCAACAAGCACAAAACAAACGAGATTCGCGTCATATCAGTCGGACCTCCCCAGATGAGACGGCGATTATAGGCTTCGCGCCAAAGTCCTGTCACGCAATTGAAAAGGCGGCCGTGCAGTCCTCCATTATGGACGCGCCAGACTCCCCAATTCCTTCGGCAGCCGCGTGGGTTTTCCCGCCGCATCGACGGACGCGAGCTCGGTATACCCCTCGGCCAGCAGGCGCCCCGCCCCCTCCACCCGGTAATCGAATCGGATCGATGCATGACGCACCTCGCTCACGCGCGTGCGGATTGTCAGCTCCTCGTCGTAGGCGGCGTTCGCCCGGTAGCGACACTGGACCTCGGTCACGACGAGCCGACACCCGAGCCGTTCGAGTGCGGAGTACGCCAGACCGCGCGCCCGCATGAGTTCCGTGCGTCCAAGCTCGAAATAGACGACGTAATTCGCGTGATAGACGATCCCCATCTTGTCCGTCTCGCCGTATCGAACGCGGGTGACCGTCACATGATCGAGAGAGTCGCTCATCTCAGCGCATCGAGCTTGAGCTGGGCCAGACGCACCTGGTCTGAGAACTCATCCACACCACCCATCTGTTCGATGATCTCGCCGTACGCCTTCCGCGCGCCTGCGACATTTTCCTCCGCAGCGAGCTTCTCCCCCTTCGACGTGCGCTCGGCGCTGAATTTCTTTCCGGCCTCGATCACCCGTGCGAATTGCTTGTCGATGTCCGGCTTGAGCCCGATATCGAGCTTGTATTTCTCATCGGCCCTCTTGATCGCCGCGAGCGCGGAGCGGAAGTCGTTGATCGCGAGGACGATGTCGATTTCACGGTTGATCGCCGCGAGTTCGGGGCGCGCTCCGGTCGTCCCGCCGCCGCCGGAAAACGCATCCCTGCGAAATCCGTCGATCCGTTCCACGTACTGGCTCTGCGGGAATTTCCGCTTGAAATCGTCGCATTGCCTGACAAGTTCCGTAGATTCGCCCGGCCTATCCCTGCGGAACTGCACGATCCCGTCGTACGCGGCCTGCTCCGCAGGATCGAACTGCGTGTTCGCCCCATAAATTCGCAGCTTGAGTGCGGCCGCCCGCTCGCGAGCCTTCGTGTAGAGATTGCCGGCGCTCGGCGGTATTTTCTCGTACAGATCGAGCGCGTCGCGCGGCCGCGATGCCTCGTACCGCGCCGCGGAATCAAAGAGTTCCTGCACTCCCTTGTCTCCGGTCGAGCGCGTGGCGGCGCCCACGACGATAAGCGCCACAACCGTGAAAAAGAACACGGCCGCGATGACGCCGCCGAGCTGCGCCCCGGAACCCGGCCGACGCAGCGTATGCTCGTGGATCCGCTCGAACGATGTCGTGTGCCCGCTTCGCCGTTCCGGCCGCGGTTCCGGCTCGGACTTACGCGCGACTGGCGTCGAGGTCGACGTCGACGGGCCGAGCGAGGAGGACGCATTGGATTCCACGGCGGATTCTCGAAAGTTCGGATCCTCGAACGTCACCGAGGACTTTCCAGACGTGACGCGATCTCCCGGACGCAGCAGATGCTGATTCACCAGTTTCCCGTTCACGCGCGTTCCGTTGCGGCTCTCCAGGTCGACGAGCTTGAACCCTGCGTCGCAGCGTTCGATCTGGAATTGCCGGCGCGAGCACTCCTTGTCGCCGACAACCACGGTGTTTTCCGGGGCACGACCGAAACTTGTCGCATCGGCCTGCAGTTCGATGCTGCGCTCGCCGTTGTCATCGCGGACCAGCACACGAGCCATTCGGACAGCATTCTACAAGACGGCCGCCCACTCACAAGAAACCGCACACGTTGGCCGCGGCGGACGTCTATATTAGAAGGAGCATCATGCGTTTCGCGATTGTCCTGTTCTTCCTGTCCCTGCTGCCGCAAGATCCGGCTACGAGGGCCGAGCGCATAATCCTCACGAGCAGGGAGGAGCTGCAAGGGGAAATCGAAGGGTACAGGCGCGAGGGCGTCCTATCCATCAGGGATGCCGGCCGCTCCCGCGCGATTCCCGTGGCGGACGTGTCCCGCGTGTATTTCGAGACCGCGCCGGCGATCACGCCCACGACCGGCGAGCGCTTGCTGCTCAATCATGGCGGTCAGCTGACCGGCGCCACGATCGCGTTCGCCGAGGGCTCCTTCTCGATCGTGACGCCGACAGGGAAGTACGCCTTGGCACGCAATGACGTTCGCTCGGTGAACCTGGCGCCGCTCGACGGCGCGCTACCCGAGTTCAAGGAGGAAAAACTGGACCTGCTCCTGTGGAAGGGGCAGGGAGACGACGAGAAGGCGGAGCTCAAGGCTGCGTACGGAAGCATCTTCACCCTGGACGGCGACAAGGTCACGCTCAAGGAGCCCAAGGGCGCCATCATCGAGGTGCCCCGCGCATCGTGCCGCGTGCTGTACCTGTATCACCCCGCGAAGGCTTCGACCGACCTCGCCACTGGATGGTTCGCGAAGGTCCTGCTCAAGAACGGCGACAAATTGATCGGAAATCTCAGGGCCATCGAAAAGGCCAAGGTGGTTCTGTTTTCGCACTTCCTGGGGCAGGTGGAGTTCCCGAAATCGGCGATCCACTCGCTCACCTTCGTGCAGTTCGCGCGCATGTCGGTCGGCAACCTGCTCGTGTGCGAGCAGAACGGCGTGCGCGAGCTCGACCGCACGGGCAAGGAGATCTGGCGATACCAGGGCAACATTTCGTACCCCTGGGCGGCGCGCAAGCTCGAAAATGGAAACGTGCTCATCGCGAACACCAACTACAACCAGATCATCGAAGTCAAGCCCAGCGCCAAGAGCGGCGGGGAAGTGGTCTGGCAGCTCGACAATGTAAATTACCCGTACGACGTTCAACGGCTCGCCAACGGGAACACGCTGGTCGCGGAGTATTACGCCAACCGCGCCGCTGAGTATGAGCCGAAGGGGAAGTCGATCGTTTGGCAGACGACCAAGTGCAATTATCCGATTTCGGCGCAGCGGCTGGAGAACGGCAACACGCTGCTGTGCTCGAACAACCTTGTCGTCGAAGTCACGGCCAAGCACGAAGAGAAGTGGCGCGCGAGCGGCGTACGTCCCTGGCGCGCGGAACGGCTCGAGGACGGGAACACGCTGATCGTCGACATGCAGCGAAATACGGTGCTCGTCCTCGACTCCAAGAGCCGCGAAGTCTGGAAGAAGGACGGACTGTCGCGGCCGACTGCGGCCATTCGTCTCGACGACGGGAACACGCTCATCCTCGAGCAGGGCAAGCAGCAGATCACCGAGGTCGATCCGACAGGCAAGCAGGTAAGCACGATCACGGGGCTGAACTTCCCCCTCCACGTATCGACGTACTAATCGATCTGCCTCATGCGTGCGGCGTCGCGACTCGACACTCAATCAGCATGACTCGTCGCTGCTAATCGCGAAGCGACGGTTCTTCTTCACGCCGAGCCTGCGTACGGATCGGCAGCAGGACGATGAAGACTGCTCCTTTGCCCACATCGCTCGTCACCCACACACGTCCGCCGTGCTGATCGACGATCGCTTTCACGATGGCAAGGCCGAGTCCCGTGCCGGACACTTCGTACGTCAGGGAGTTATCGACGCGGAAGAATGGCTGAAAAAGATTCGCCTGGTGCTCGGGGGAGATGCCCATCCCCTCGTCCTGCACCTCGAGTCGTAGATTGTTCTCTTCGCGCTTCATGCGCAGCCACACGCGCCCGCCCTTCGGGGAGTACTTGATCGCATTTGTCAGAAGATTGATCAGGACCTCCTTGATCTTGTCGCGATCGAGGATCAGATGCGGAAGCTCTGGGGCGATCTCCAGCTCCAGTTGGTGCTTCGCTGACTGCACACGGGCGATCCGGAGCACCTCGGGCACAAGCTTCGCCGGTTCGCACAGCTCGAAGTGCATTTTGAGTCGGCCCGACTGGATTCGAGAGACGTTGAGCAGATCGTTGATCAGGTAGAGAAGGCGGTCGGACTCCTCGTCGATTACCTGGAGGAACTGCTTTACTTGCTCGTCCGAGACCATGTCCTTCAGCGCCTCGGTGTACGCCTTGATGGACGTCAGAGGCGTCTTGAGCTCGTGAGAAACGTTCGCGACGAATTGGCTCTTCATCTCATCGATGTGGCGCAGGCGTTCCAGCTCCTGGCTTGCCGTCATGTCACGGAAGACGACGATGAAGCCCTGGCTGGACGCTGTCGAATCGCGCAGAGGGGTTACGGAGACCGCCAAGGGCAGCTCTTCTCCGCTGACGTGGGGGACCGCCACCCTGCGCTCCATGCAAAAGCCCTGCCGGCCCAACTCCGCAATCAACTCGTCTACCGCTGTCACCACGCGCGTGGGCAGAGCGTCTCGCATCGGCGAGCCGAGTTTCGCCGAATCGATCCCGAGCATCGCCATCGCATTGCGATTCATCATCGCCATGCGCCCGGTCGGCCCGATCGTGATAAGCCCGTTGGTGATGCTCTCGATTACGTTATTGAGCAGCGCCCACTGATCGCGCGTTTCCTCGATCGCGTGCATGTTGCAGAGCGACGTACCGGCGTGCTCCGCCAGCAGGATGACGGAGGCAAGGCGCGGCGGATCGATCTGCTCGATCTCGGAGACGTCGAGCACCAGCAGACCGATGCGGCGATCTCCCGCGCGCAGCGGGATCATCGTGACCAGGCCGCCGGACGGACCCGCGAGCGTCATGGGCTCAGCTTCCGTGAACGCGACGTCCACCACGTCCATCTCCGGCTCCAGCGCGGTCTCCTTCTGGCCCTTGGCCGCGCGCACCTTGTTCCGCGATACGTCCCAGAGCCAGAGCTCCGCCCGTTTCGCGCCGGTTGCGTGGCATGCCGCATCTCGCAGGATGAGCGCCACCTCGTCCTCGCTCGAAGAGGACAGCATCCTTCGGGCCAGCTGGGGCAGCAGCGAAGCTTCCATCAGCGGATGAAATCCAGGAAGAACATGGCACGCTCGATTTCCTCTCCCGCCTCCCGAACGATCGAATCCATGTCGTTCACGTCCAGGCCGAGGAGCTGCCACGCAGCGTCACTGACGACCGGTATCTTGCGGTCACCCCCCGACCCCACCCGCAGCGATCGCGCCAGG